>JBFXAS010000168.1:0-11431 GCA_050184075.1 Gemmatimonadales bacterium | reverse complement strand
CTCCCACACATCCCTCCACCCCCCAAGCGCCCTCGCCGCAGACGGCCAACTCCTGGCCGCAGATGTGTCGGGCCTCGTCGCACGCCAGAAAGCCGCACGCCGAGGCCACTTCGCTCAACTCGCTCCAGCTCCGCATCGAGACGTACCGGAGCGCCTCCGCCTCCATCACGTCCACGGGCACGCCCTTGTCCGTCGCGACCTTGGCCAGCACCCCCCGGCCCCGGTCGTTGTTCATGAAGCCCGGGAAGACCGCGTTGACCCGGATGTTCCACGGCCCGAGCTCGCGGGCCGCGTTCTTGGTGAGTCCGAGCGCGCCGGCCTTGCTCGCGACGTAGGCGGCGCGTTTGGGCAGAAAGGTCCGCACCGAGGTCGTGATCAGGTTGAGGATCGTCCCGCCGCGCTGCCGCTTCATCAGTGGAATCACCTGGCGCATCGTGTAGAACATCCCGCTCAGGTTGACCCGCAGGCAATGGTCCCACTCGTCCACGTCGAGGTCTTCGAGATAGCCTCGGGGGCCGGCGATGCCGTGATTGTTGATCAGGACGTCGACGCCGGTGAGCGCCTCGCTCGCCTCGCGGCACATCGCCTCGACCTGGCGCGGGTCGCCGACGTCGCACACCGTGCCCGTCACCCCGTCGAGCGCCGCGCAGGTCTCCTCGAGCCGGGCCGCGTCCACGTCGCAGATGTGGATCCGATATCCGTCGGCGGCGAACCGCTCCGCGATGGCCCGGCCGATGCCCGAGGCGGCCGCCGTGATCAACGCTCGCTTACCCAACATCCGCGTCTCCTGAATCTCCTCGGGTGTGACGCTTAGAGCTCCGCCGTCAGCCGCAGGTCGCGCCCGCCGGACGGTGCCTTGCGCTTCCCCGTGGCCTTGGCCATCGACGAACCCCTCAGGATACCTCGCTCGACGGGCGTCGTGCCAACCCGCCGCGTCGTCCCGCGCGCGTCCCGACGAGGCCCGCGCCGATCGCTGCAGGCCAAGGACGGTGGACCGGCCCGAGGGCAAGGCGCCGCCCGAGCCGATCCGGTCCTTGCGCCGCCTCGAACGACCTCCACGCCAGGTGGCTTGGGATGGCCCACTACGGGAGCGGGCGGGACGCCAACCCGCTCCGCCTCGTCACCAGTTGAATCGGCCCGGCGCGAAAGGAGCGATCGGCGCGCTCGGCGCCGTACCGATCATCAGCTCGCTCATCACCCGACCGGTCGCCGGCGCCAGGGTGATCCCGAGCATCGCGTGGCCGGTGGCCACGAACAGGTTCTCCCGCCCGGCAACCTGCCCCAACAGCGGGAGCCCGTCCGGGGTCATCGGCCGCATTCCGACCCATTCGCGCGACGCCCCGTCCGCCACCGGCTCCCGAAAGTACCGGCCGATCACCCGCCGGATCCCGTCGATCCGGCGACGGTCCATCCGCTCGTTCACCCCCGAGAGCTCCATCGTCCCCGCGAACCGGTAGGCGCCTTCGAACGGCGTGCTGCCGACCTTGACCTCACCGAGATAGAGCGGCCGGGAAAAGCGGGGCGGCGCACTGACGGTGAAGCTGTAGCCCTTGCCCGCCGTGACCGGCAGCCGGACGCCAAACCGCTCCGCCACCCGACCCGACCAGGCGCCGGCCGCGATCAGAATTCGTCTGGCCGGAATCGATCCGGCGGAGGTTTCGACCCCGGCTACCCGGCCATTGTCGCGCGCCGGCCCGAGCACCTCGACCTCTTCGCGCACCTCGCCACCCAGTGCCCGGATGCGCTCGGCATAGGCCAGGCTCAGCGTCTCCGGTCTGACGTGGTATTCATGGTCCACCAGGAAACCAGCCGACACCGCGTCCGAGAGCACCGGCTCGAGCGCCCGCAGCGCGTCGCCGTCGAGCGGCTCGGGCATCCGGTACCCGTACTCGCCCAGAACGGAAAAATTGGCCCGGACGGCCTCGCTCTTCTTCCGATTGAGGAAGGTGAACAGGAGCCCCCGGCGGTGCAGCTCGATCGGGAAGCCGTCGGCCGCCAGCTCGTCGAACAGGGGCAGCGTGAGGCGGTTGAGCGCTGAGGTCGCGCGGAAGCCGGCGAGGAAGTCGGCCCGGTTGCAGTGCCGCCAGAAGCGGAACAGCCAGCGCGCCAGCCCCGGCACGGCGCTCGGAGCGATGTAGAGCGGGCTGTCCTTGGAGAGCATCCACTTGAGCGAGGTGCTCACCAACCCCGGCGCGGGCACCGGCTCGGAGAGCGATGGCGTGATCCAACCGGCGTTGCCCTCAGAGCAGGCCCGTCCGAGCCGCCCTTTTTCTACCACGACCACCGGCTCGCCCCGCTGCGCCAGCTCGTAGCCGCAGGACAGTCCGATCGCCCCGGCTCCCACGATGACCGTCGTCATGATCAGGCCCCCGGGTTGGTCCTAGGAACCGCCCGCACCCTGTGGCACTCCGTCAGCGCCCCCGCAACCGCCGCTCGAAGAAATCCGCCGTGGCCTTCGCCGCGGCCGACCAGTTCGCGTGCGTCAGGAAGCCGTGCACGTCGTCCGGAAAGACCAGCGACTCCACCTCCACCCCACGCGTGCGCAGCGCGGCGATCAGCTCGACGCTCTGGGTGAAGTCGACGTTGCGGTCGTCGTCCGCATGGATCAACAGCACCGGCGACCGCCACTCGTTTGCCCAAGCCATCGGCGACGACTCGAACGCCATCCGGGCGAATTCGGGATGGTCGAGCGTGTCGTAGTCCGGCCGGAAGGTCTGGATCCCGCGGTTCCAGTCGTGCACGCCGTGGATGTCGACTCCGGCGGCGAAGAGATCCGACGCGCGAGACAAGCCCATCGCGGTCAGGTAGCCGCCATAGGAGCCGCCATAGAGGCCGATCCGGGTCGAGTCGACGTCCGGCCGACTCCTGAGATAGACGCCGGCGCCCTGCACGTCGAAGAACTCCGACGCGCCGGTGGCCCCGAAGCGGAGCGCCTCCCGGAATTCGAGCCCGTAGCCGACCCCGCTCCGGTAGTTGACCGACAGCACCACGTAGCCGAGCGACGCCAGATACTGATTGATGGCGTAGGTCGTGTGGTAGTAGTCCATGTAGTGCCAGCCGAGCAGCATCTGACGGCGGGACCCGCCGTGGAAGAACAGGACGGCGGGGCGCCGCTCGCCGGGCCTCACCCCCGGCGGCCGGAAGAGCTGGGCCGGAATCGAGAGGCCGTCGGCGGCGGGGAACCTGAGCGCCGTGGGCTCGACCAGCGCGGCCGAGGGAAAATCCGCCGGCATCGACCCCGGCGCGAGCGGTCGCGCCGAGCCGCCGACCTGAATCGCCGCGTGCGCCGGGGTTCGGGCATCCGAGCGGAGCATGGCAATCCCGCCGCCCTCCACCGCGCGAGGTTGCCATTCGATGCCCGTCCCACTGGTGAGCGCGGTCGGCTGTCCTCCGGCCGTGGCCACCCGCCACAGATGCCGCCGATCGATGTCGCCGATGTTCGAGTTGTAGAGCATCGCGCGACCGTCGGGCGCGAGGTCGACGTATTCGACCTCTCCCTCGCCGGGCGTGAGCAGAACGGCCTGGCCGCCGCTCGCCGGAATCGAGTAGAGGTGCTTCCAGCCATCCCGCTCCCACGGGAAGACCAGCCGATCGTCCGCGCTCCACCACAAGCCGTCGCCGGTGACCCCACTCGGCACGCTGCCCCGCCCTTCGGCCGCGCGCCACACCTCGCGGCTCGTGCCCGACCCCACCTCGGCCACCCGGATCGACCACGGGCTGAACTCGCGCATCGGCCCGAAGAGCGGCGGATCGAACCCGGCCGGGATCCGGATGAAGGCCACCCGCCTGCCGTCCGGGGACCAGACCGGAGCGGCATCCCGGTCGAAGCTCGGATCGAGCCATCGGATGGCGCGGGTCGCGATCGTGAAGACCCCGATGAAGGCGTGATCGCCGCGGCTGCTGCTGAAGACCAGGGCGCTGCCGTCCGGAGAGAACGCGAGGTCGCCGGCGCCGCCCCGCACCTGAAAGAGCGGCGTCGGCTCACCGGCCCGGGTCAACGGAAACGAGAGGATCTGACCACGTCGTGAGAAGATCGCGAGGTCGCCCCGGGGCGAGATCAGGGGGCCGACCCCCGGCCCCACCTTGACCGGCGCGGCGCGCCCGCGGGTCGAGACCCGCCAGACCGCCTGCTCCGGCATGTCGGGCAGGCTGGTGGGATTGGGAATCTCGCCCCGGCGGTTGGGGGCGCCGCCGCGCACGAAGAGCAACGTGCCGCCGTCCGGGCTCAGCCGGAGCGAGCCAAGCTCCTGACCGTCGTCACCGGCGTAGGCCGTGAGCTGGCGACCCTGCCAGGCCGGGGCGTCCGCCACCCAGACGTTTCGAACCCCACGCGCGTTCTGCACCCAGGCGATCACCCGCCCGTCCGCCGAGGCGACCAGCCCCGACGGGAAGGGTGCCGAGAGCAGCTTGTCGATAGTGACGTCCTGCCCGAGGGCCGGGCCGGTGGCGACCGTCGCCAGCGCCGCCGTCATCGAGAACCGCCCAACCGCCTTCGCCAGAGCCACCGTCGCCCTCCCTTTGGTCATTGCTGCTCAGCGTCCGACCCGCTCCGCGATGATTCCGTGGGCCCGCCCCGCCGCGAGCTTGAATCCCACGACGTTGCCCCGTCGGTCCCGGTCGAACGCGAGCTGGGTCCCGGCGACGCTGAAGACATCCTGGCGGATCGGCTGCGCGACGACCGGCGCCGACCAGCGGGCCCGGTAACGGAGCTGCCCTTCGGCGACCTCGACGGTGAACCAGCTGTCGAGCTCCTGACTGGTGTAGCGTCCGACGAACGCCGCGAGCGCCGTGGCGTCGTAGCTCGGCACCGGCCCGAGCTCAGGGACCGGTTGCCTCGCACCGAAGGCGCTGGCCAGGAGGCCGTAGCGCCCATCCGACAAACGAGAGAAGACCAGCGCCTGCCCACCGGGCCCGACCCAGGCGGTGTCCGCCGCCCCGGGCGCGAGCGCGGTCCGCTGACCGAAGGCGAGCAGCTCCAGCCCGTCGCCCTGCTTCGAGACCGACGCGACGAGGCCGGGCAGCACTTCATAGCGGCCGCTCAAGCTGTCCAGCAGGCTGCTTCGCACCGTGCGGCTGCCCGCCACGGCCGCCTTGGGCGGCTCGGGCGGAAACCGATCGGCCAGATAGAGATCGGCCACTTGATTCGCGAGCGCCGAGGGATCGGCTGTGTAATCGTTACAGAGCACGCCGACCGAGAGCCGTTGCTCCGGAAAGCGCACCAGCTCGGCCCGGAATCCGATGAAGGACCCGCCGTGCCGGACCGTCCGCAGGCCCCGGTACTTGCCGGGCATCAGCCCGAAGGCGTAGGTCAGATCGCTGCCGTCGGCGTACTTCCCCGGGGTGACCACCTGGTCGATCAGCGCCTGGCGTCCTTGGCCCAGCCGGTTGTGGTAGAAGTTGGCGTCCCACTTGGCCAGGTCTTCGATGGTGGTGAGCAGCCCACCGTCGCCCACCAGGGCGAAGCTGGTGCGGACGATTCGGTATCGCCCCGGACCCGCCGGCTGGTACCCCTCGGCGCGTCGAGAGACGATCTCGGCGTTGTCGTCGTGGAAGTGGGTGTGGCTCATCCCGAGCGGCCCGAAGATCCGGGACTCGGCGAATTCACGGAACGAAGTCTTGCCAGCCCGGGCGACGATCTCCGTCAGGAGCAGGTAACCGGAGTTGCTATAGGACCACTGGGCGCCCGGCGCGAAGTCCGCGGACAGCTGTCGGGCGATCAGGTCGAGACCCTGTTCCAGCGGGATCTCGTTGGCGAACGAGCGCCCCGACATGCCCCAGAGCCCGAGATAGTCCCGAATCCCACTGGTGTGGTGGACCAGGTGACGCACCGTGATCGGATCGGCGTAGGCGGGCAGCTCGGGGACCCACTTCCGGATCGAGTCGTCGAGGCCGAGCAGTCCCTCCTCGGCCGCGAGGGCCACCGCCATGGCGGTGAACTGCTTCGAGGTGGAGGCGATGTAAAAGACCGTCTGCCGATCGATCGCGAGCCCCTGATTGAGATCCGCCATCCCGTAGCCACGGGCGTAGCTGATCTCGCCCGCCCGGAACACCCCGAGCGCGCAGCCCGGCACGCTGGTCTTGTCGTACCGGGCGAAGATGGAGTCGACCCGGGCCAGGGAGGGCTTTGCGAGCTCCTGAGCCGGGATCGCCGCCGCCCCGACCAGGGAGGCCAGCGCGAGGCAGAAGCCGATGCGGAAACCCTGCCGACCTGTCATCGGGCGCCTCGTGTCGATGGGGTTCTGTCGCAGGACGGAGCCGCAGGCGGCCGGCCCAGACCCAGCGCCGTGCTCCGGCAGACTCTGTATACAATACCGAATCCAAAGAGGGCTCGAAAGGCGCGAATCGGGCCGGACCGCGGGCCCTGGCGGGTCAGCGGATCGGGAAGCGCTCCCGGTAGCGGTCGACGAAGTCGGCGGCGAGGTCGTGGGCCGCGAACCGAAGAGTCTCAACCAGATCCTGCCGCTCGACGATGTTACCGAGCATCCGGCCGGTCCAGAGCAGGGTCCAGCTCGGCAGGGTGCCGAACCGGTCCGGGTAGGCCAGCTCGAGTCGGGCCGTGTACGCCACCCCGAAGCGCGCCCGTCCAGCGCCCCGGGCGAGCCGGACGTCGAGCCGGAGCACGCAGCAGTCGCCGCTTCGGGGCTCGCCCAGCTCGGCGAGGATGTCCGCCCGCTGCAGCTCCTGCCTGATTTCGGCCTCGAGAATCCCCGAGAGCCGGCCGTCCTCCGGCCCGCCACCCAGAATGTCGACGCGGACCGACAGGGAGCGGACCTCCTCGATGGCGTCGGAGCTGCCGCGAACCTGTCCGACCACGGCCGGGGCCGCCGCCAGCAGGAGCGCGGCCGCGAGGCCGGCCGAGCGAAGAGAGCGTCTCATACCATGAACAGTATCGGGAGACGGACCCGCCCGCTTGACGGCGCCTTACTGACGCTCCCCCGACCCGGCGCCCGCTCCGCTCTGGGCCAGGTTCTTGAACGCGAAGGAGACGTCCGGATCCGGCGCGGTCAGGGTCAGCAACTGGGCCGGCCGGTCCAACAGGAAACGGTCGAAGAACGCGGTCAGATAGGCCGTCATCAGCGCCTCGGTCCGCTCCGGGGCCATTGTCCCGGTGATCCCCATCCAGCGCAGCAGGAGCGGTGCCATCAGGGGCGTATCGGTCAGGGCGAGGTGCTCGGTGCCCTTGAGCTGCACGAGGAACGCGGGGCCCAGCAGTCGGTCGAACGCGGCGCGATGCAGCGGAAGCGCCGTATTGCTCGCCATGATCATGAACGGCACCGTGATGCTGTCACGCTCGACCAGCGGACCGAACTGCTGACCGTCGATGTTGATCCCCGCCTTGCAGCGGGGGTCCACCCGGCAGACCTCACCCGCGTTCGACCCGCCGAAGGACATCCCGAAGATCCCGACCTTCTCCAGATCCAGAGCGCCTGCGAACCGCCCGCCCGAGCCGTCCGGGCCGAGCCGCTCCAGATGATCGAGCAGATACCGGGTGTCGGCCGACCAAACCGACACGGACGCTTCGATCCGGGGCGCGTTGAAATCGGCGAAGGCGAGGAACGCGGCTTGGCGGTCGGCGGGGGTCGCCGCGTTGCCAAGCTTGGCGATCGCGGCCGTGACGGAGTCCATGCCCGCCTGACTCCGCTGGAACATGGTGAGGATGCTTGGATCGAGCGGGATCACCCGTCCGTCGGGAAAGACCGTCGCGCCGGCGTCGTGGGTGTGGCTGATCGAGAAAATCACGTAGCCCCGACTCGCGAGCTCCTCCATCTGCGGGGTGTTCTGGCCGGTGAACCCGGTGTAGCCATGGGAGAAGATCAGCACCGGAAGCGGCTTGGCCCGCTCCGCGATCGGCACGTCCATCAGCGAGTGGGTCTTCACGTAGGCAAGCTGATCGCCCATCAGCGCGCCGATCCGGATCAACCCCAGGATCCCGCCGTTCACCTCCGGCGGCTCCGCGTATTTCGCGCGGGGGCCATCGGCGTCCTTGGGCGCCGGATACCAGACCCGCACCATGAATTCCCGGGGCCCGCCCGGCCGGGCGCCAAGGGTCTCGGTACGGGCAGGGTCGAGCAGCGGAAACGACGTGGACCCCACCCCGAATCGCCCGGTCGGCGCGGGCAACTCGAACACCGGCAGCAGCCAGGGCGGTGCCGCCGCGAGGAGGAGCAACAGCAGCCCCACGGCCCAGCGACCGAGCGCGGCCACGACCGAGCGGCGCTCCGGCACGGGGCGCGGACTCCTCAGGGCGAGCAACGCGCCGATCGCGACCACGAGGTAGGCCACGGACATCGGTCGCCGCGGGCCCTCGATCAACAGGTGGAGCACCAGCACGGCTACCAGCGCGCCCGCCGGCCAGCGGCCGAGCTCCCAGGGCCAGCGCTTGCCGATCAAGCGCGCCACCATGGTGGCGGCCAGCCCGGCCACCAGCACGATCTCGAGTGGCCGCACGGCTACTTCACCCCGACGATGCCGCGGACCGTCTCCAGGATCTTGGGCGAGTCGAAGCCGACGCCGTCCTTGAAGACCAGGGTGACGTTCCGGATCGTGCTGGGGTCGGCCCCCAGGTCACCGCGGATCACCACCAGATCGGCGAGCTTGCCGGCCTCGACCGTGCCCAGATCCCGATCCGTGCCGAGCACCTTGGCGCCGTTCGCGCTCATGATCTGGATCGCCTCGGCGGGCGTGAAGCCGGCTTCGACCAGCAGCTCGAAGTTGCGCTGATCTCCGTAGCCGGGGAGCGCGCCGCCATTACCGGTCGGATCGACGCCGGCGGCCAGCAGTCCGCCGGCCCGAACGAAGGCGCGCTCGTACTCCATCGCCTTGTGGAGCAGCGCCTCGGTCCGGCCCCGACCCTGCTCCGCGCGCTCGGCGAGCTGCTTGCGCGCCGTCAGATACTCCCCGCGGACCTCGGGACTCATCGCGTCCAGGGTTCGCTGCTCGAGTGGAGGCCGGTTCGGCACCGAGGCCTCGAACACCGCGAGGGTCGAGGTCATCGCGACTCCGGCGCCGACGAGGGCCCGGAAGGTGGTCTGGGCGTCGGGACCGTTCACGTCGAGCCGCGAATAGGTGTCGAGGTCGAGCGAGGGGCACTGATCCGGTCGCTTCGCGGGATGGTACTCGAGGTTCGCGAGCAACCCGTGCTCGAGCGCGTCGATGCCCGCCGCGACCGCTTCGCGATACCCGACCGAGCAGAGGTGGCCGGTGACTTTGACCCCGCGCGCGTGCGCGGCTTCGGTGATCGCCTTCAGGTTCTCGCGGCTGATCTGGGTGTAGACCTTGAACCAGGTCGCGCCCTCGTCGGCCCAGTAATTCACCACCCGCCGGGCCTCCTCGGGCGTGGTCACGTGCTTCCGCTCGACCACGTTGTCCGGGCCGGTGATGTAGGGCCCACTGATGTGCATTCGGGGCCCGATCAGGTCGCCCCGATCGATCTGCTGCTTGAGTGTGATCTCGGCGTAGGGCGAGATGCTGCCGGTGGTCCGGATGGTAGTGACGCCGCTTGCGAAGTAGAGTCGCGGCGCGCTCACGGTGAGTTGCGCCCGGCGGCCGGCCGCCGTGGTGTAGAAGGTGTGGTCGTGGAGTCCGGCGAATCCGGGAACCACCGTGTGGCCCCTGAGCTCGAGGACCCGGGCCCCGGCCGGGGCCGCCACCTGGGCCGCCGGGCCGACGGCGCGAATCCGGCCATCGGCGATCACCACGGTCTGGTCCGGCCGGGGCGCGGCGCCGGAGCCGTCGATCAGGGTGACATGGGTCAGCGCAACCACCGGTGCGTCGACCGCGACGTAGCGGCCCAGCGAGTCGGCGAGGGGCGGACGCTGCGCGGCGAGGCCGAGCGGTGCGAGCAGGACGAAGGCTCCGAAGCCGAAGCCGCGGACGATGTGACCCATGAGCGTCTCGAGGTCGATGAGGTGGGCCGACGCCATCGCCGGCCCGCCTAACTTATCAGAGAATCCCGTCGAAGTAGAAGTCGAGCCGGAGCCCGGTCGGCGCGCGGAGGGCGCGGGCCAGATCGATCCGCACCAGACCGTCGAGGAAGCTGGCCCCGATCCCGACGGCGAGCAGGGGCTTTCCGTCGCCGAAGCGATCCCGGTCCCCTGCCCAACCGATGTCGCTGAACGCGGTGATCCGGGCCGCGGGAAACGCATTGCCCACCTCGATCCGACCGGTCCAGTACGCCGAGCCCGCCAGCACCCCGCCGTCGTAGCCTCGCAACGTCGCGGGTCCGCCCAGATAGAAGCGGGACTGGAGCGGGACTTCGCCCGTGCTGGTGCCCGCGCTCACGGTCATCGCGCCCGCGAGCGGACCGGGGGGGGCCAGGAAGGCCCGCAGGGTGACCGAGCTCCGCCCGAAATCGAAGTCGCCCGTGCCGCCCTGGAGGTTCGCCTCGGCGCCCAGCGTGAGCGTCCGGGAGACCGCCTTCGTGCCGCGGAGGGTGAGCGAGGCGCCCGCCTGGGTGGCGCTGTCTGCCTGGAAGTTGGGCCGGAAGAGCTTGGAGCCGTCGAACAGATGTGGCAGGCTGGCGCTGGTCTCGACCTGAGCCGGCCGCTGCCGCTCGTAGTAGAGCCGGAGCGACCACCAGCCGGAGTTGGTGTTCGCCGCGGTCCACTCCACACCGAGAGTTCGGAAATACTCTCCGTCGTCCCGCTGCGAGAAGAGCGCCGTCGAGCTGTTGACCAGCCCGAACGGGCGGGTCTCGGGATTGGCGGTGGCGAGGCGACGATAGCCGGTCAGCGCCATCGCGGCGTTCGGGCTGCGCCGGGAGACCGACAATTCGGCGTTGGGCACCCCGTCCGCGAGACCGATCCGCGCGAGCCCGTCCACCTGGAGACGGCCCAGATCGAGCTTGCCGCTGGCCCCGAGTGAGAGCGCTTCGACCCGATTGTAGCGGGCGTGCTGGAGCAGCGAGCTCACCCCGCGGGGCAGCTGAACCTGAGCGGTCCAGGGCGTCTTGGGGAGCGCGCCGAGCGCGTCGCCCAGGCTCTGGAGCTCGGTCTCGTCGATCAGATCACCCATCGCGAGGATCGGCTCGCCCAGCTCCGGATGGGTGAGGAGCGCCGCGCTGTCTTCGGGAATCTTGACGATCAGGTTGGAATCGTCCCGGTCGCGGCGCACGCAGCGCCGGATCTCGGAGCGCATCTGGCGACGATGCTCGCTTCGGCTCACCCCGTCGGGACGGTCGCGGTCGGTGGCCTCGTCGATGCACTCGTCCCTGGCCTTCTCGATGCTGTCTGCCACGGCTTTCCTGCGGACTGGATCGGCGATCGAGTCCAGCTCGCGGCGCCGCACCGTGCCGGCCGGCCGGAAGGTGCTGCCCTCGGGCTTGGGCGTGCCGCCTTCGACCTCGTAGTCTTCGTAGCGGCGCTCGATTCTGAGTGGCACGTTGAGCCACGAGCCCATCCCGCCGGTCGCGTCGATCGCCACGTAGCGCGGC
>JBFXAS010000167.1:0-11528 GCA_050184075.1 Gemmatimonadales bacterium | reverse complement strand
GCCGCCGTTGCACGGATCGCTTCGAGGAAATTGGATTGCGAACGCAGTGCGGGGCGCGGTCGCTGGCGAGCGATCGCTCGATCCGTCTTGGTCTGCTCTGCGAGGAAGTCTGGGTCGGACACGAGGCGACGCACCGTTACCGACCCGACCGTTACATCGACCAGTCCGGGATCGAACTGAGCACCGCGATACTTCTGAAGCTCTGCAAGAACCCGATCAAAGCTAAGAGCTTTCCGATACGGGCGATCTGTCGTCATTGCGTCGATCGTATCGGATATCATAATAATTCGTGCGCCGAGAGGGATGTTCTCCACCGCGACGCCATCAGGATAGCCTTTACCATCCCACCGCTCGTGGTGAGAACGCACATACTGCTGCACGTTGCCATGGAAGCGACTAAACAGGCCGACGAGCTCTGCACTTCGAACAGCGTGGGTCTTCATCAGCTCCCACTCGTCCTGCGTCAGCCGCCCTTCCTTTTGCAGCAGCGGCGCGAACTCGGCATGGATCTTCCCTACGTCGTGAAGGAGAGCGGCGTTTTCGATTTCAACAACGTCCGTGGGCGAAAGGCCAAGATCGGTTGCGATGGCTTTCGAGAGCGCTGCGACTCTGCGCGAATGGCCGGAAGTATAGGGATCTCGCGCCTCGATCGACCGCACCATCGTCTCTAGCTGTTCTCGCATTGACTGCTCCAGCTTGTCATATGCGGTATCGAGTTCGACGTATAGGTGCTGGAGCGTATTGAGCTTGCCGTAGATGTGCCTCACTGCGATGATCGGGAGCAGCACAGCCAGCAGCGCCAGCCGACCAAGGCCGCTCTCGCCATCGAACGCGAGGTACGTCCACGCCGCGAACAGCGAGAAGACGCTTGCGGCAATGTCGTACCCGAGCATGAAGGGCGTGTTCGCTCTCCAAACGCCGCCGACCGATTTATTGCCGCTGAGGGCGACCGCCGCGCTGACGGCGAACGAGTTAAAGAGGAAGTACACAAACGCGGCAGCGAAGAACGTCGCCAGCTCAACAAGCAGTTCGTTGAACTGAGTCGTCGCGGGGCTAGTCAGGACCAACGGCGGCACCTTGCCACCGAGCGCCGAGTAAGCCAAGAACGCGACGCCCACACGAAGGGTGCGCTCCGCAACATTGAAGCTGAAGCGCAACGGTTCGGTTCGGCGGACCACCTGCGTAGCCGCAGCGCAGGTGCCACTGATGATGCAGCTCCAAAAGCCCCCGAACAGGATTGGTGCGGAGAGATCTACGACGAAAGAGATCGACCCGGCCCCTCCACCGACCTTTGGCCGAAGGCTGGAGACCTCAAGAAGGGTTCCGACGAGAATGAAGAGGAAGATGGGCCAGGTCCCAGGGTATACCTCTCCCCGCGATCCAAGCGCTGCCGCAACGCCGAGCGCAAGAATTGCGATCAGCCCAACGTAGAGTCGGATCGGTCCTTGGTTCCGGACGTTGGCCGGCGGTTGCTTCATAAGGATGGGGCGGGGACCCCCCTACTACTACCACTGCACTGATTCGACGAAGAACAGTCCCGCAACGAACTGCACCACGCCGACACCAATGGCCGCGAGCCAGCTGATCATGAGCGTCATCACCTCCCCTCGGATTGCTTCTCGCAGTCCCGCAGGAAGGGCAAGCCCCGCTATGGCCTACCGACGCTCCGCTCAGTTGTCCGCTCGACTCCGCTCTTCTCTCCTTCGAAGACCGGGGTCCCCTCCCGATAGTTCCTTTCTTCGTTCCGTGGCCTGACTGCCTACCGCGATCTCAACCCACTCCAGCCACTCAAACCCGCTCCAGACTCAGGCCGGCCGGCGTGCCTCCGCCCACCGGTTCGTCGCGTCCAAGACCGCGAACACCGCCGCCCGCTCCGGATGCTGCCGCACTTCCGCCGTCCCGGTCAACAAGACCGAATCCCGGCCACCGATCCCCTGAAGCGCCACGAACACCACGCTCCGGTCCACCGCCTCGATCAGCTGCACGCTCTCGAGCGCCAGGCTGTTCTTCTCCAGAAACTGCTCGAGCACGCCCACCGTGGCCCGCGCCGCACCCTCCACCCGACTCCGCGGCGTGTCGGCCACCTCCTCCTCGGCGGTCCCGCTTTGCGATCCGCACGACAACGTGACCGATACCTTGACCCGCTGCGACCTAACCGCCGAATGGACAACCAAGTCCTCGAACAGGATCGCCCGCTGCAACGCCCGTTCCCGAACCGCCCCCTTCTCCAGGGTCTCCAACGGCCGAACCTCGGCCGTCTGCGCCACGCTGATCTTCCGGTGATCGACCTTGAGCCCCAAATGCGCCAATAACGCCGACTCGACGTTCCGAACCAGCTGCTTCGGCGACAACCCCGCTTGTGCAAGAATGTGCACTTCGGAGACTTCGCCCAACGGCGTCGTCACCACCCGCGCCGAAAGGACGCCCTCCAGCTGGGTGAGCAGGTTCTCCGCCCGACGGACGCCCCAGGGATCGGGAACCGCGTCCGCCGGATTGGCCCCGCCCGCCCGCTGTGATGGGTTCGGTCCGGTCACTGTCGCTCCCTCGAGCCTCAGGCCACCGTGTTCCGCCCTGCCGCCTTGGCGCGGTACAGGGCGCGATCCGCATTCACCAGCAAGTCACCACTCGACGGCCGATCCGGGTCGTACTCGGCTATCCCGATGCTGACCGTCACGGTCCCATCCGGATAGCCCAACCGGCGACCTACGCCTTCTATGCCATTGCGAAGCGCCTCGGCGACGCGCTCCGCTCCAATTTGGTCGGTTCGGGTGAGAATTACCACGAACTCGTCCCCGCCATAGCGGGCCGCGAGGTCCGAGGCGCGCACCGCGGCCCGGACCTCGTGGGCCACCGCCTTGAGCACCTCGTTGCCAGCCTCGTGCCCGAACTTGTCGTTGATCTGCTTGAGCCGGTCCAGGTCGATGAAAAGCACCGTGAAGCGGTCGCCGCTCCGCTTGCTCCGCTCCACCTCGTGGGCCAGCCGGTCCCGGAGCACCCGGAAGGTGGCGAGCCCCGTCAGGACGTCGGTGGCCGCCGCCTTCTGGGCCTCGGCCGCCTGCCGCTCCTGGTAGGGCGTGCACTGGCGGAGCGAGGCCCGGCCTAACGCCGCCGCCTCGGCGAACTCCCGACAGGACCCGTAGCCGCAGGCCCGGCAGTCCCAGGGCCGGCCGTTCGGACCCAACCCGATCGCCGTCATCACCAGCTCGACCGCCTCCGCGTCCGCCTGCGCCCGCCGGGGCCGGATGTCGAACACCGCGCCGACGCTCGCGATCACCCCCGGCTCCACCACCGGGACCCGGCTCCGGGGCGGCTCGGTGCTCTGGACCACCGCCCGCCGCCAGTAGAGCTCTTCCCGCGGGCCGGAGAGCGGATGGTCGAGCACGCCCTCGTAGGAGAGCACGTCCACCAGGCCCAGGTCGAGCCGATCCACCGTGACCGCCCGGCTCAGCGCCTTGAGCGAGGCCAGACCGCGCACCTTGTGGAACCGGCGATTGGTGTACTTGGCCTCCTCCAGGATCTGGATCGGCATCCCGCCGGCCACGCTGACGTGCCGGCGCCGCTCCTGAGGCATCCTGGTGAAGACCAGCGGCTGCGAATGGAGATTCACCCCGCGGGCCCGGAACAGTTCCCCCAGCTCGGAGAAGGTGATGCTCGCGTCGATCTCGGTGGGGCCGCAGGTCGGCGCGAAGCCCGCGTGCACGATCTTGAGCGGAGCCGGGTGCGCCGAGCGGAGGTAGCGCGCCTCGGCCACGGCGGGGGTCGCCACCGGCGCGAGATAAGGAATCAGCTCGGGATACTCGCTCCGGACGGTCTCGACCACGACCGGATCGGTGGAGCGGATCAGGGTGCCCCAGTTCTCGTTCCGCCAGAGCTTGAGATACTCCATCGCCACCAGCTCGTCGCCGATGACGCCGCGGGAGACGATCCGGAACCCGGCCGCGTAGCAGGCGTTGACCACCTGCTCGGGCGTGGCCGGATAGAAATGCGCGGCGCACTCCGTCCCCAGGATCAGCGCGCCCGTGCCCTCCGCCGCGATCGCCACCGCGTGTCCGACCTCGCCGGCCACCAGCACGGCGTCGTGGGGACACTCCGGCACGCACAGGCCACAGCGGATGCACGCCTCGTCCATCACCCGAACCCACGTCGCATCGGGCGCCACGGCGATCGCGTTGGTCGGGCAGACCCGGGCGCACGCCAGACAGGCGACGCAGGCCTCGCCGTCGATGACGAAGTTCACCTGACCAGCCAGGTTGGGGGAGCGCGAAAAATCTCCGCAACGTTCGCGAGCGAGCGTTTCAAAGTCAAGACGCTCCGGTGCAAAATTGTTAGACAGCACACCGGCGAGTGGGAGACCGATTCGGGCCTCGGCGTCTCGCTGTTTCTCCCACCCTCTGCTGGCTTTGCGAGCCTTCGTCTGGCCTCGCAGGGTTCGTCACGCTCGAAGCGCGATTGTCACCTTTTCGAATGGAGCCATAGTCGTGCCAGTCCCTGGCGGCCTGCAGCTTCCGGCAGCGTCGGGTGCAAGGAAGCGTCGACGGCCCGAGTCGGCGGTGGGAGCAAGGGACTTAGCGAAGGGTCGGTTGGGAGGAGCCGATCACCCGGAGCGGCCACGGCCCGCCCCACATGCCGTGGCCGGGCCGCAAGTGTGGGTCCCCTTCGACACGGCCGGATGGCCCCATCGCCGGCCGGCGGACCGCGCCCGCGTGGGCGCGGCACCGCTCGACCGACTCAGTTGCCGAGGATTCTGATTGCGACGCTCTTCCGGCGCTCGGTTCCGAGCGGCGCCGGGGTGGTGCCCGCGGCCTGGGTAACGGCGCAGCTCTTCGGCGGCTTGCAGTTGCCGAGCCCGCACGGACCCGTGTTGTAGCTCAGCGTCGCACCGTCGGGGTTCGAGAGCACCTGGAGCTCGTAGGCAACCTCGGTGTTCCTGTTGCCCGAGACCAGCGGCGACGCGAACCGGAAGACCGTCGGCAGCCACTGGCTGTTCTTGCCGGTGAGCGTGACGTCTACCGTCGAGGACGCGGCGACCGGCTGGTCGAAGCCGTCCAGCTTGGCCGTGAGCCGGATCCGATAGGTGGTCGGTGTGTTGGCCGCCCCGTTCGACGAGAGATAGAGCTCCACCTGGCGCACGGCCTTGTTGGAGCCGGGCGTCCAGAAGGGATAGGCGACCGGATCGCCCGAGCCGCCGAGATCGCAGGCGTTGAGCTCGGCGAGGGTCGAGGTGCCGGTCGCCGTGAAGGTCGTGAACACGAGCGGGTTGGAGGCCAGGCTCACGATCAGCGTGTTGGGCCCGTCGAGCACGATCCAGCTGCCGACGGTGGCGACGCCGGCGGCGTCGGTAACCTGGGTCCCGCCCGTCACCAGCGCGCTGTTGTTCTGGGCGACGAAGTTGACGGCCTCACCGGGCACCGGGTTGCCGTACTGGTCGCTCACCCGCACCGAGGGCGGGACGGGCACGGTGCTCCCGGCCGCCACCGTCTGGTTGTCACCCGCCAGCTTGGTCAGCACCGTGGGCGCGGCGGGCAGCACGTCGAACGCCGAGCTGGTGGCGGAGGTCAGCCCGGGCGAGCTGGCCACGATCCCGAGCCCGGTCGCCGCGCCGGTCACGAAGAGGTTGCCGAAGGTGCCGATCCCGTTGACCGCGTTCACCGTGGTGACGCTGCCCGGAGCGAAGCTCCCGGAGGTGAGCGCGAGGGTGACCGGCGCGCTCGAGACGGCCACCGTCACGCCGTTCTTGTCCTGGACCGCCACCGAGATCGGCGGCAGGGGAACCACGTCGGACGCGGTGATCGTGCCCGGGCCGCTCAGGAAGCCCAGCTGGCTCGGCGGATTGGCCTCCGCGGTGAAGACGAACGCCGGCGGCTGGAAGACGACGCCCGGAGGCGCGTCACCACCCGGCGCGGGACGACCCTCGACCGTGTTGGCACCCGCGGCGAGACCGAGCCTCCAGCAGGCGCGGGAGACGCCCTGGGCGCCGGTGGCGACGATGGTGGAGGACGGGTCGAAGCTCCCGCAGAGCGCGTTGAGCTCCGGAGCCACCGCTCCAGCGCCGCTCAGGATCGAGAAGGTGACCGGCACGTTGGTGAGCGGCGTGCCGAGCGGGGTGGTGAGGGTGAGCTGCGGGCGGCAGCTCTCCGGCACCCCGGTGCCGACCGGCGCTTCGATGCCCGCGCCGTTCGGGTCGCAGACGGTGCCGGGCACGAGCGAGGGCGCGAACTCGGTGGCGCTGCCGCCGATCCCGCCGCTGCCGGTGACCCGGCTGTCGACCGGACCGAACGGGCTGAACTCGATCGCCGAGCCGCCGATCCCGCCACCGAAGAATGATGCCTGCAGCTTGGTGGGCAGCAGGAGATCGGCGGCCAGCTCGCCGACCCGCTGCAGCAACCGACCGGCCGCGCTCGAGGACGGCAGCGACGGCGCGTTGGAGCAGTCGAGGAAGTTGACGGCGGCGGGCGGGGTGATCTCGAACCCGAAGGAGGCGTCGTGCCCCAGCCGGAGATAGGGCAGCACCGACGGATCGACGCCGTTGGCCGGGCAGACCCCGACGATCACCGGCTGGTTGAATCCGGTTCCGCCGTCGTTGGAGGCGTTGAAGTCGTAGTAGAGCGGGTACTGGTCCAGCGTCGTGCTGAGCGGCCCCCCGCCGGTCGGGAACGGGACCTCGTCGATCCGGTCGATCGAGATCAGGGTGGGCTCGGTCACCACCGAGGCCGGCAGCGCGGTGCCGGCCCAGCCGTCCTCGGTCACCAGCACCTGCGAGGCGTCGTTCGGATAGACGATCCAGCCGTCGTTCCCGCCGAAGGTGGCGTTGATGCCGGTGAGGCAGAAGAGCGCGTTCACCACCGCGGCGAGGTCGGCCGACGCGGCCACCAGACTGCCCTGTCGGCGCTTCAGGAGCAGAAAGTCGATCAGGTTCCAGGTCTTGTTCTTGGCCTGGGCCTGATCACCGATCGAGAGCTGGTGGAGAATGTTGTCGAACTTGCCGAGTGCCGAGTTTTCGTCGGGCGAGCTGGCGACGAACAGGGCCGCGAGGTCCGCTCGAAGCGCCACAGGGTCGATCACCGGGCAGGACGCCGATGGCCCGAGCGATGGGACTCCCACCGCCTGGTCCTTCGGATTGCTCGGCTGTACGACTGGGTCGCTACAGGCGGCGAGCAGCAGCCCGCTCAGGGCGACGGCAACGGAAAGACGACGCATGCTTGGTCCGGTCAGTGGGGGAGGAAGACCGATCGGCTAGGGCCGTTCGGCCCTGTAACCTAACCGTACAGCGGAACAATCCGGCCGAAATCGGTACGCCGGGTTAGCGCAAGCTGGGTGCTGCCGAAATCAGGCTGGCTAAGTCGTTGAATCACAATGACAAAACTGAGTGGTAGGTGGGCTACGCGCTGCGTCGAGGCAGCCGTCCAGCGTTGCCGCGAGGCCACAGTCTCGGCAAGAAATCGCCGCCTACGGGCGCTCCCCCACGAGCCGTCGGAAGCCCGGATCGTCAACCAGGGGCCGGAACCACCAACCCGGGTCGCTCGCGAAGGGCCGGCGACGGTGCTCGTTGGCGGCCAGATAGACCTTGAGCTGCTCGACCGCCCCGGCCTTGTCGCCCAGGGTGGTCAGGATGAAGGCGGCGTATTGATAGAGGTCGCGCCGGGGGTCCACCGACGGACGTTCGACGTAACGGCGGATCACCGCCCGGGCGCTGTCGGCCAGGCCGCGATTGGCGAAGCTGTCGGCGGCGTACGCGCGAGCGATGACCTCGCCCACCAGCATCTTGGCGGTGAGGATCCGGGCGGAGTCGTCCGGCGCGAGGGCGGCCACCGAGTCGGAGAGCCTCCAGGCGGAGTCGACGACCGGGTCGATGTCGCTCGAGCGCATGGTCATCAAGTAGAGCGCGCAGCGCGGCGCCTGCGGATCGTCCGGAAAGCGACGCCGAAAATCCTCGCACCACCGCGCGGCATCGGCCGGCTGATCGAGGTCGTAGGACGAAAGGAAGAGCCGGAAGAGCACCAGGTCGGCGTTGTCGAGATACGCGTCGGCTTCGTAGGCCCGGCGCGCGGCGAGGTTGACGTTCACCAGACTGCCGGTCTGGTAGTAGAGGTGGGACAGCGTCGACCAGGCGCCCGCGGCGAGCGGATCGAGATCGGTCGCTCGGACCAGGTCGGCCTCGGCGCTCAAGAGCAGCGAGTCGGCCTTGATCGGATCCGGCTCGAGCCGCATCAGCCAGGCGAAGTAGCGCAGGTTGCCGCGGACCTCGAACCCGCTCGCTTCGCTCGGGCCGAGGGCGACGGCGGTGTCGGCGATGGCGCGGCCCCTCGCGATCCACTCGCCGAACCGGCGCGGATCCCGCCGGTCCTGGCGCGCGCCGAGATAGGCGAGCTCAGCCCGGGCGGCGACCGGCTCGGCCCAGCGCGGGTCGCGCGCGGCCGCCGCGCGCAAGGTCGAATCGGCCGAGGCGTAGAGATCCCGCCAGCGCCCGGTGGTGTCGGACCGCATCGCGGCGTCCGCCGTCTTCCGGATCTGCTCGCCCCGGAGGAGGAGCGACCACGCCTCGTTGTCGCTGGTCGACGCGCTCGCCCGCCGGCTGCGGACTTCGCTCCCGAGGCGCCGGCGGATCAGCGTCTCGGCCGCGAGCCCCACGCTGTCGCGCACCGTGAGCAGGTCCTGATTCGGTCGAGTGATCACCTCGCGCGCGATGGTGGCGCCGCTCAGGCCGTCGAGCAGTCGAATGCTGACCCGAATCTGCTGGCCCGCCATCTCGACCGAGCCGTCGACCACGGTCCCCACCCCGAGGGCGCGAGCGATGCTGTCCGGCGCGATGTCGGTGCCCCGGTAGGGCTCGACGCCGCGGCGCGAGACCACCCGGAGCTCGCGGCTTCCCGAGAGCGAGGAGATCAACGCTTCGGTGAGACCGCTCGCGAGATAGTCGAGGCTCCCGTCGCGACTGCCGTCCTCGAAGTAGAGCACCGCGAGGTCGCGGGGATCGAGACCGCCGCCTCCGGCCGGGATCGCCGCGCCCGTACCCGGGCGGGCGACGAGCCACGCGCCGACCCCGGCCACGACCGCGATCGCGGCGGTCGCCACCCAGGTCAGCGGGCGTTTCCAGAGCGGGCGCGGCGACGAGACGGCGGGCATCGCCATCGTCGGAACCCGCCGCGACGCGGTATGGCGGAGCGCCGCGCGCCGGGTGGCCGTGCTGCCCATCGGCAGACCCAGGATCTCGGCGAACTCGGCAGCGCTCTGGGGCCGGTCGGCGGGGACCTTGGCCATGGCGGCGAAGATCGCGTCCTCGATCTCGTCCGGCACCGTGGGTCGGACGATCTTTACGCTCGGCACGTTCTCCATCGCGTGCTTCGCCATGATCGCCATCGCGTTGGGCGCCGTGAAGGGCGGCTCACCGGCGAGCATCTCGTAGAGCATGCAGCCCAATGAATAGAGGTCGGCCGTCGGACCCACGGTCTCGCCGGCCGCCTGCTCGGGCGCCATGTAGACCGGCGTACCGAGCGCCATGCCCGTCTGGGTGAGTTTCTGACCGCCACCCTCGCTCGCGGCGCGGGCGATCCCGAAGTCGGCCACCAGCGCGTGCCCGCCCGAGAGCAACACGTTCTCCGGCTTGATGTCGCGATGGACGATGCCCGCCTCGTGCGCGTGGCCGAGCGCGCCGGCCACCTCCAGCGCGATCTGGATCGCGTCGTCGATGGGGAGCTGCCCCTCGCGATCGAGGCGGTCGCGGAGCGACTCGCCCTTGACGAAGGGCATCACGTAATAGAAGAGCGACTCCCGTTCCCCGGAATCGTAGAGCCCGAGAATGTGGGGGTGCTGGAGTTTCGCCGCGAGTCGGATCTCACGCTCGAAGCGGTCGGCGCCGATCGACGCGGCCAGCTCCGGGTGGAGGACCTTGACGGCGACCTCACGGTCGTGCTTCAGGTCGCGGGCCAGGTAGACGGTCGCCATCCCGCCGCGCCCGAGCTCGCGCTCGAACGCGTAGTTCTCCCCGAGGGCTTTCTGCAATCGGTCCAGAATGTCAATCACCAGGGGATCCCCGGCCGCCCCGTGGCGGCCGCGCATGGTCGATCGGCTCGCGGGAACGGGGTCAAACTAAGCATCGAAGGCCCCGCGCCGCGATGCCGGCCATGCCTCAGGAAAGCGAGTATTCCTTGATCTTTCGATAGAGCGTTCGCTCGCCGATCCCGAGCTTGGACGCCGCCTGACGGCGGTTCCCGTCGGACTCCCGGAGCGCCGCCGCGATCGCGGCCTTCTCGACCTGGGCCATGGTCATCCCCGGCCGATAGAGCACGTCCGGCTCCTCTTCGGGTACCAACTCTTGGACCGGACTCAGGTCGGCCTCGGGAATCTCGTAGACCTGGACGCCGTCGGGCCGCTCATCCATCCGCCGGCGGAGATCCTCGACCTGGCCCCGAAGATCCATCAGGCTCCGCAGGATGAACTCGAGCTCCTGCACGCCCGCGGTGCGCGCCGAGGGCGTCGCCAGCACCGGGAGCAAGGTGTGCGCCCCTTCGAGCACGTCGGCCGGAATGTCCGACGCCCGGATCTCGGTGCCCGGCGCCAGCACCACCATCGACTCGATCAGGTTGCGGAGCTGCCGCACGTTGCCCGGCCAGGGCGCGTCGATCAGCCGGTTGAGCGCGTCGGTGGTGATCCCCCGGAACTGCCGATCGTGCTGCTTGGAGAACTCCCGGATGAAGCGGCGGACCAGGAGCGGGATGTCCTCCCTCCGCTCGCGCAGCGGCGGGAGATAAACGTTGAGGACGCTCAAGCGATAGTAGAGGTCCTCGCGGAACTCGCCCAGGGCCACCTGCTCCTTGAGCGTCCGATTGGTCGCCGCGACCACGCGGACGTCCACCTTGATCGGCGAGACGCCCCCGACCCGGAAGAAGCTCCGGGTCTCGAGCACCCGAAGCAGCTTGACCTGCACGCTGGCCGGGATCTCGCCGATCTCGTCGAGGAGGATGGTCCCGCCGTCGGCCAGCTCGAAGCGCCCGAGCCGGCGCTCCGCCGCGCCCGTGAAGGAGCCCTTCTCGTGGCCGAAGAGCTCCGACTCGAGCAGCGACTCCGGCAGGGCCGCGCAGTTGACCGGTACGAACGGTTTGCCGCGCCGGGGTGAGAGATCGTGGAGCGCCTTGGCCACCAGCTCCTTGCCGGTGCCGCTCTCGCCCTGGATCAGCACCGTGGTCGAGACCGGCGCCATCTGCTCGATCTTGACCAGCACCTCGTGCACCGCGCTCGATTGCCCGATGATTCCGATCCGCTGCTGGAGCTGGCGGCGGTCGACCAGGCGACGGACGGTGGCGACGATCTCCGCCACCGGCGCCGGCTTCATCATCACCTCGGTGGGACCGAGCCGGGCGATCCGCTCGCCGCGGCTGGAGTCCGTGGGCTCGATCAGGGCGAGGGTGTAGACCTCGAGATCGCGTCCGTAGGTGACCAGCTCCTGGGCCGGCGGCTCGTGGATCCCGCCGGTCAAGATCAGCAGGTCGGGCTGCTCCCGTCGGACGGTCGCCCGGCCATCGTCCACGGCC
>JBFXAS010000166.1:0-11546 GCA_050184075.1 Gemmatimonadales bacterium | reverse complement strand
GTCGAGCACCAGGAACATGTTCTCCCGATATTTGCCCCAGTGCCCCGAGCGCTCCCACAGCAGCTTGTTGTAGAGGAGCGGCGTCCGGATCTCCTGGTAGCCCTCCCGCTGCAGCTCCCGCATGAAGCCGTTGAGCAGGTTGTAGATCGTGGTGCCCTTCTCGGTCCAGAACACCGCGCCCGGCGAGCTCGGGTGCAGCATGAAGAGGTCCAGCTCCCGGCCGAGCTTGCGGTGGTCGCGCTTCCGGGCCTCCTCGATCCGGTGGAGATAGGCCGCGAGGTCGTCCTGCTTGAACCAGGCGGTGCCGTAGAGCCGCTGCAGCATCTGCCGGCGCTCGTCGCCCCGCCAGTAGGCCCCGGCCGAGGAGAGCAGCTTGAAATGCTTGAGCCGACCGGTGGAGGGGACGTGCGGCCCGCGGCAGAGATCGACGAACGGCCCGTCGGTGTAAATCGAGATGGTCTCGTCCTCGCCCAGCTCGGCGATCCGCTCCAGCTTGAGTGGATCGTCGGCGAAGCGCCGGTTGGCCTCGTCGCGGCTCACCTCTTCACGGACGAACGGGTAGTCCGCCTCGCAGACCTCGGCCATCGCGGTCTCGATCTTCGCCATGTCCTCCGGCGTGAACGGCCGGGGCACCTCGAAGTCGTAGTAGAAGCCGTCTTCGATCGCGGGGCCGAAGCCGATGCCAGCGGTCGGGAAGAGTGTCCGCACCGCGGTGGCGAGGACGTGCGCCGCGGAGTGGCGGAGCACGCCCAACGCGTCCGGGTCGCGGTCGGTCAGGATGCTGACGGTCGCATCCCGCCCGATCGGCCGGCCGAGATCGCGGATCTCGCCGTCGACCCGCACCGCCAGCGCGGCCTTGGCAAGGCCCGGACCGATCGACTTGGCCAGGTCGAGGCCGGTGCTGTCGGCTGGCAGCTCCCGGACGCTCCCGTCCGGCAGGGTGACCTTGATCGCGCTCATGGCTGGCCCTCGGCGGAGGGTGGCCGGGCCACAACGGGTGCCCGGGGCGCCAGCCAGAAGTAGAGCGCCAGCCCGAGCAGGACGGCGGCGAGCAGGCCTATGGCCTGCAGCGCCGGGGATCTGCCTCGTGATTCGATCGACATCAGGTTTCCGTGGGTTGTTCGCTTCGCTCGCGAGTCCAGCCCTATTAAGTTAACCGCATGCAGCGTCGCCGTATACGCATGGTGTCTCGGGACCGCGGCGGATCCCTCGTGGCTCCGCTCGCTCTCGGCCTCTCGCTCGGACTGGCCGCGGGCTTCGTGCTGGGCGAGTTCCTGGCGGGCCGTTCCAAGCGCGGCATTCGCGGGCTGCTTCGCGACTGGCGCGGACGGCCCTCGGGTCGCACCCCGATCGACGCCGCCCAGCTCCTCGAGCGGCGCCTCGGCGAGAGCCTCGGTCCCGACGGGCAGAGCGTCGAGATCCTGCCCGTGGGCCACACCGCGATCGAGATTTCCGGCTGGGTCTCCTCCCGAGGAGCCCGCTCCAAGACGCTGCGGCTGGCCAGGGAGGCCTTCGGCCCCGACATTCGTCTGGTGGACAGCCTGCTCGTCTGGGGCGAAGACGACCGGACGATCACCCGGGAAACCGACGCCGAGTCCGTCGAGTCGAGGGAACCCGAACCCGCCCAGCGCGAACCCGCATGACCGAGCCTCTGGCGCCTCAGTACGACCCGGCCCGGGTCGAGGCCGACCTGTATCGCTGGTGGGAGGCACGGCACCTCTTCCGGACCCCGGACGAGGGCGATCCCTACGTGATCATGATGCCGCCGCCCAACGTGACGGACCGGCTCCACATGGGTCACGGCCTCAACCTCACCATCCAGGACACGCTGACCCGCTTCGAGCGGATGCGGGGCCGGGCAGCCGCCTGGATCCCGGGCACCGACCACGCCGGCATCGCCACCCAAAACGTGGTCGAGCGGCTGCTCCGGCAGGAGGGCAAGACCCGCTTCGACCTCGGGCGTGAGGCCTTCGTCGAGCGGGTCAAGGCCTACGTCGACGACACCGGCGGCACGATCCTCTCCCAGATCCGCTCGCTCGGCGCCAGCTGCGACTGGTCGCGGACCTACTACACCTTCAGCGACCAGCTGTCCCGGGCCGTCCGCGCGGTGTTCGTCGACTGGTTCGAGCGCGACCTGATCTATCGCGGCAAGTACATCATCAACTGGTGCCCACGCTGCCTCACGGCGCTCTCCAACGAAGAGGCCGAGAAGAAAGAGCAGCAGGGCTCGATCTGGCGGATCCGCTACCCGGTGGAGGGCGGCGGCGAGCTGGTGGTGGCGACCACCCGGCCGGAGACCATGCTGGGCGACACCGGCGTGGCCGTCCATCCCGAAGACGAGCGCTACGCGGCGCTGGTGGGCCGGCAGGTTCGGCTGCCGCTCAGTGGGCGGCTGGTTCCGGTGGTCGCCGACGCGGCGGTGGATCGCGAGTTCGGCACCGGCGCGGTCAAGCTGACCCCCGCGCACGACCCGCTCGACTTCGAGATCGCGGGACGCCACGGCCTCGAGGCGATCGACGTGATGACCCCCGACGCCAAGCTGTCCGACGCGGCGCCGAAGGCCTTCCGCGGACTCGACCGCTTCGAAGCCAGGAAGCGGGTGGTGACCGCGCTCGAGGAGGCCGGGCTCCTGGTCGGGGTCGAGGCCCACCAGCACGCGGTGGGCCGCTGCTACCGCTGCGACACGGTGGTGGAGCCCAGGCTGAGCGACCAGTGGTTCGTCCGGATGGACCGGCTGGCCAGGCCGGCCCTCGCCGCCTACCGCTCGGGCAAGCTCGAGTTCGTCCCCGCCCGCTGGGGTGAGGTGTACGCGCAGTGGATGGAATCGATCCGCGACTGGTGCATCTCGCGCCAGCTGTGGTGGGGCCACCGGATCCCGGTGTGGTACTGCGAGAGCCCGGACTGCGGGAAGATCAGCGCCAGCACGACGGACCTCGACCGCTGCCCGGCCTGCAAGGGCGTGGTTCGCCAGGACGAGGACGTGCTCGACACCTGGTTCAGCTCGCAGCTGGTGCCATTCTCGAGTCTCGGCTGGCCCGACCAGACCGAAGACCTGACCCGCCTCTATCCCGGCCACGTGCTGGTGACCGGGCCCGACATCATCTTTTTCTGGGTGGCCCGGATGGTGATGGCGGGGCTGGACCGGTGCGACGACCTGCCCTTCACCACCGTGTTCCTGAACGGCATCGTCCGCGACCCACAGCATCGCAAGATGTCGAAGTCGCGCGGCAACGGAATCGATCCGCTCGACGTGGTGGCCCGGTACGGCGCCGACGCACTCCGCTTCACGGTGCTTTCGAGCGCCGCCGTCGGCACCGACATCATCCTCGACCACCAGGACCTCGACGGGTCGTTCGCGGCCGGCCGCAACTTCGCCAACAAGCTCTGGAACGTCGGGCGCTTCGTGCTCTCGTATCTCGACCAGCCGGTCCGCCCGCTCGCTGGTGACGCGGACGACGCGGTCCACCGGAACGAGCTCTCCCTGACCGACCGCTGGATCATCGCGCGCTGCGAGGCCACCGTCGCCGAGGTGACCGAAGCCTACGCCCGGTATCGGTTGAACGACGCCGTGGGCGCCGCCTACCGATTCCTCTGGAACGACCTCGCCGACTGGTACCTCGAGGCCATCAAGCCGCGGTTGCAGTCCAGTCACTCGGACGGCGGCGTGGCCCGCGCCGTGCTGGCACAGGTGTTCGACGTGGCGCTCCGCCTGCTCCACCCGGCCATGCCCTTCATCACCGAGACGCTCTGGAAGCGGCTGCCGGGCCGCGAAGCGTGGGCCTCGATCAGCCTCGGGCCCTGGCCCCGGGCCGACACCCGGGCCGACGACCCACGCGCAACCCAGGAGTTCACCGCGCTCCAGGAGCTGGTGGGGGCGGTCCGCTCGCTCCGGGCGGAGTACGCCGTCCGGCCGAATCAAACGGTCCGGGTCCGGCTCGCGAAGCCGGGCCCGGCCACCCGGGGGGCGATCCGTCAGCTCGGCCCCACCATCGAGCGGCTCGCGAAGGCGAGCGAGCTGGTGGTCCGGGAGGAAGGCAACGGGGCCGAGGGGTCCGACGAGGCGCACGCGGTGCTGAGCGACGGCACCTCGGTCGGCGTCCCGCTCGGCGACCTGGTGGACGTGGAGCGCGAGTGCGCCCGGCTGCGCGACGAGGCCACCCGGCTCGACTCCGCCCTCGCCGCCCAGGAGAAGAAGCTGGCCAACGAGCAGTTCGTCTCCCGCGCGCCGGCCACCGTGGTGGCGCGCGAGCGGGAGAAGCTCGCCGCCTGGCAGGAGCAGATCGCCGCGCTTCGCCAGAAGAGCCGACAGCTCGGGTGCGCCGGGTGAAGGGCCAGGTCGCGGTCGGCCTCCTCCTGGTGGCCGCCTGCGCCCGGATCGGAGAACCGCCCGGCGGCCCGCCCGATTCGGCGGCGCCCGTGCTGATCGCCACCGTGCCCGACTCCACGGGCATCTATCCCGACTTCGACGACGACGCGGCGTTCGTGTTCGACGAGACTGTGAGCGAAGGTGGCTCCCCCAACTTCGGGCTCGGCACCGGCGACCTCGAAAAGCTGGTGATCCTCTCGCCAAGCACCGAGGTACCCAAAGTCGGCTGGAAGCGGTCCCGGATCGCGGTGAAGCCGCGCGAGGGCTGGAAGCCCAACCGAGTCTACCGGATCGAGCTGCTGCCCGGCGTCATGGACCTCCGCAACAACCGGAGCCGCACCGGCCAGATCATCACCTTCACCACCGGCGCCCCGCTGCCGGGGCTGGTGCTCCGGGGCCGGGTGGTCGACTGGACCACCGGGCGCCCCGAAGCGCAGGCCGTGATCGAAGCGGTGCTCTCCCCCGACGGCGACAGCCTGGTCTACAAGTCGACGACCGACTCGACGGGCCGCTTCGAGTTCGGCCCCCTGCCGGACGGCGAGTACCTGGTGGCGGGTGTGCTGGACCAAAACAAGAACCGCAAGCGCGACGGCCGCGAGAGCTTCGACACGGTGCGGGTGGGCGTGGGCCGCGATTCGGTGGGCGAGATCTGGGCCTTCCGGCACGATACCGTCGCCGCGCGGATCCAGACCCTCGCCGTGAACGACTCGATGTCGATCGCGGTCCAGTTCAACCAGCACCTGAGCCCGTACCAGCGGCTGCCGGCGGACTCGGTCGCGGTGCTTCAGCTGCCCGACTCGACCACCGTCCCGGTCGTGGCGATCCTGCCGAAAGAGCCCTACGACTCGCTCTACGCCGCCCGGCCGCCGAGCCGCCCGCGGGGGGATTCGGCCGCCGCCGATTCCCTGCCCGCCGACTCGGCGGCCGTGGCGCCGCCGGACACGGCGGCGGCCGCCCCGCCCGCGCTTCCGCTGGAGCCTCCGGCCGACACCACCGAGCGCGGGCCGCTCAAGACCAAGCCGCTCCTGTTCGATCGGCTGCTGATTCGACTCGATCAGCCGCTCCAGCCCGGGAAGCGGTATCGCGTCGAAGTACGGGGGGTCGAGAGCGTGAGCGGCGTCCGGGGCGACGCCACCCAAGGCCTCTCGGTCCCGGAGCGCCGCCCGGTTCCGACCGATTCGACTCGGGCCGATTCGACCGGTGCCCGGCCCGACTCGACGCCGCCGCCCACTCCGCCTCCGCCGCCGCCCGGGACGTGACCGACCCGCGGCGCCGGCTTCCGTCCGTCGACAAGCTCCTCGCCCTCCCCGAGGTTCAGGCACTCGCCCGCACCGCACCCCGCAACCTGATCGTCGCCGCCGCCCGGGAGGCCGTCGCCGCGGCGCGCGACGGCCGGGGTGACGCGCCCGACGATTGGGCCGCGGAGATCGTCGAGCGCGTGGCCGTCAGTGGCGCAGCCTCGCTCTTTCCTGTGATCAACGCGACCGGCGTGGTGCTCCACACCAACCTGGGCCGGGCGCCGCTCGCCCCGGCGGCGCTCGCGGCGATGCATGCCGTGGGCGGCGGCTACAGCAACCTGGAGCTCGACGTGGCCACCGGCTCGCGAGGCAGCCGGTTGGACCACGCGGCCGGCATCGTCGCCGAAATCGCCGGCACCGAAGACGGCCTGGTGGTGAACAACGCCGCCGGCGCGCTGGTGCTCGCGCTGAACGCCCTGGCCGACGGACGCGAGGCGATCATCTCGCGCGGCGAGCTGATCGAGATCGGGGGCTCGTTCCGGATCCCGGACATCATGGCCAAGAGTGGCGCCCGGCTCCGGGAGGTCGGGACCACCAACCGGACCCATCTCGCCGACTACGAGCGGGCGATCACCCCGGAGACCGGACTGATCCTGGTCGTCCACCGCTCCAACTTCGCGATGAGCGGCTTCGTGGCCTCGCCGTCGATCGAGCGGCTCGCCGACCTCGCCCGGGAGGCCGGCCTCCCACTGGTCTTCGACCTCGGGAGCGGCCTGCTCGCCGATCTCGCCGAGTTTGGTCTCCGCGGCGAGCCCCTCGTGGCCGAGGCCGCGCGCCACGCCGACCTGGTGATCTTCAGCGGCGACAAGCTGCTGGGCGGGCCGCAGGCGGGCATCGTAGCCGGCCGGGGCGAACTCCTCGACACGCTTCGCAAGAACCCTTACGCGCGAGCCCTTCGGGCCGACAAGCTGACCCTGGCCGCGCTGCAGGCGACCCTGGCGCTCTATCGCGACCAGGCCCGGGCGCGACGCGAGATCCCGGTCCTCCGAATGCTCACCGAGACCGCGGTGGAGCTCGCCGCCCGGGCGGAGCGGTTGGCCGGGCTGGTTCGACCGCGCTTCCAGCCGGCCACCCGGGCCGGGGCCTCCGCCGTCGGCGGCGGCGCCTTCCCCGGGGCAGAGCTTCCGACCACCCTCGTGACCCTCGATCCCGGCGAGCTCGGCGCCCACGCGCTGGCGCTCAAGCTCCGTCTCGCCAATCCCAGCGTGCTGGCGCGGGTGGAGGACGGCCAGGTGGTGCTCGATCCGCGCACCATCGCACCCGATCAGCTGCCCGATCTCGCGGCCGCCATCATCCAAGCGAGCCTCTGATGCCCGATCCCGCCGTGTTTCTCGACCGCGATGGCACCATCATGGAAGACACCGGCTTCGTCCGCGATCCGGCCTCGGTCAAGCTGATCCCGGGCGCCGCCCAGGCGATCGCGCGGCTGGCGGCGGCCGGGTACCGGATCGTGGTCGTCACCAATCAGTCGGGCATCGCCCGGGGGTTGATCTCGATAGAGCAGTACCAGCAGGTGGCCGACCGTTTCCTCGAGCTGCTGGGCGATGCCGGCGCCCGCGTCACCGCGACGTACCTCTGCCCCCACCATCCCTCGGTCGACGGGGCCTGCGAGTGCCGGAAGCCGGCGTTAGGCAACTACCGCCTGGCGGCCTTGGAGCACGACCTCGACCTCACCCGCTCCGTCTGGGTCGGCGACCGGATGACCGACCTCGAGCCCGCCCGCGCCTTCGAGGCGCGCGGGATCCTGGTGCTCACCGGCCGGGGAGCCCGGGTCGACGACGACCTCGAGCGGCTCGGGATCCGGGTGGCGGCGAGCCTCGCGGAGGCGGCCGACCTGATCCTGGCGGACCGGGAGTAGGCCGCTTCCGGCTCGCCGCCGGCCCGCCCGGGGCTCGTTCGGCCGGGGAACGGTGCGTCCCCACTCGACGCCTCACCAGACCGACGCCCCCGCTCGGCCGGCGAGCGGGTAGCTTACCGAAGCCCACGCGACCCTCCAGGAGCTGCTCCTCATGCCCATTCGTCGCCTCGCCCGCGCCCTCGCGAGCCTCGCGCTCGGCGCTGCCGGTCTCGCCTCCGCCCAGACGCCGCCGATTCCATCCGACCGGTTCGGCCTCGAGGACGTCTTCGAGCTGGAGTGGGCCGCCGATCCGCAGATCTCGCCCGACGGCTCCCGGATCGTCTTCGTCCGCTCCGGCTTCGACAAGCGCACCGACGGCACCCGCGCCAGCCTCTGGACCGTGAACGCCGACGGGAGCGACCTCCGCGCGCTGCTCGCCCCCGACCGGCGCGCCGGCTCGCCCCGGTGGTCGCCGGATGGCCGCCGGCTGCTCTTCGTCTCCCGCGGCCAGGGCGGCGCGCAGCTCTTCGTGCGCTGGATGGACACGGGTCAGGAGGCCGAGCTGACGCATTTGAGCTTCGCGCCGGGCGGGCTTGCCTGGTCGCCGGACGGGAAGTGGATCGCCTTCACGATGTTCGTGCCCGAGGCGGGCACCCCGCTGGTTGCGCTCCCCAGCCCTCCGGAGGGCGCCGATTGGGGACCGCCGATCAAGTACATCGACCAGATCTCCTACCGCGCCGACGGCGAGGGATACCTCGAGCGCGGCCGCCGCCACATCTTCGTCCTGCCGGCAGAGGGCGGGACGCCACGCCAGCTCACCACCGGTCCCTACGATCACGGCGCGCCGCGCTGGACGCCGGATGGCCGCTCGATCCTGTTCTCTGCGAATCGGAGGCCCGACGCAGACTACAACCCGAACGACTCCGACATCTACGAGGTCCAGGTCCGCTCGGGCGAGATCGAGCAGCTGACCGATCGCCGCGGGCCCGACGACGGCCCGGCCATCTCCCCGGACGGGGCCTGGATCGCCTACACCGGCTTCGACGACCGGTTCCAGGGCTATCAGGTCACCCGGCTCTACCTGATGAAGCGCGACGGGTCGGGCAGTCGGCTGCTCTCGGAGCGGCTCGACCGCGACGTCGGCTCGCCGGTCTGGCGGGCCGACGGCAAGGGCCTGGTCTTCCAGTACGACGACCTGGGCGACACCAAGGTCGCCTTCATCGATCTCGCCGGCTCGGTGACCGATCTGGCCAGCGGCGTCGGCGGCCTCGACCTGGGGCGCCCCTACGCTGGCGGCAGCTTCTCCCTGGCGAGCACCGGCCGCTTCGCCTTCACGACGACCGCGCCGGACCATCCGGCGGACGTGGCGGTGGCCGGCCCGACTGGCGGCGCCACCCGGCTCACCCGACTGAACGACGACCTGTTCGGGATGAAGCCGTTAGGCAGCGTCGAGGAGATCTGGTACAGCTCGAGCTTCGACGGCCGGAAGATCCAGGGCTGGATCGCCAAGCCGCCGGGCTTCGATCCCTCGCGGAAGTACCCCCTGGTGCTGGAGATCCATGGCGGCCCTTTCGCGAATTACGGCGTCCGCTACTCCTCGGAGGTCCAGCTCTACGCCTCGGCGGGCTACGTGGTGCTCTACACCAACCCGCGCGGCTCGACCAGCTACGGCGAGGCCTTCGGCAACCTGATCCATCACGACTATCCCAATCACGACTTCGACGACCTGATGTCGGGCGTGGACGCGGTGATCGCCCGGGGCTACGTCGATCCGGGCAATCTGTTCGTGACCGGCGGCAGCGGGGGCGGCGTGCTGACCGCGTGGATCGTCGGCCACACCGACCGCTTCCGCGCGGCCGTGGTGGCGAAGCCGGTGATCAACTGGTACAGCTTCGTGCTCACCGCCGACGGGCTGCCCTTCTTCTCGCGCTACTGGTTCCCCGGGCCGCCATGGGAACACGCCGAGCACTACATGAAGCGCTCACCGATCAGCTACGTCGGCAACGTCACCACGCCGACGATGCTGATGGTGGGTGAGGAGGACTGGCGGACCCCGGCCTCCGAGTCGGAGCAGTTCTACGGCGCGCTGATCCAGCGCAAGGTCCCGACCGCGATGGTCCGGGTGCCCGACGCGCCCCACGGCATCGCCGGAAAGCCGAGCAACCTGATGGCGAAGGCCGGCTACATCCTCGGCTGGTTCGAGCGCTACCGACGCCAGGACCCGAAGGCGACCAGCGGGCGGTAGCCGGTAGTGGGTCCTCAAACGGACCCACTTTCCGGTAGCCGGCGACCCGACTCGGCCCTGCGCCGCGGTTTATATTGTCGGGCTATGTCCATGCGGGTGGCCGTCTGTATCTCGGGGCGCGGGAGTAACCTCGCCGCCCTGCTCGCCGCGCTGGGGCCCGACGCGCCGGCCCGGGTGGTGCTGGCGCTCAGCAACCGGGCCTCGGCCGGGGGGCTCGAGCTGGCCCGCGCCGCCGGGGTCCCGACCGCCGTGCTCGAGAACGCCGCGGATGCTGCCGAGTGGCTCCACCACCTCGAGGCGGCCCGGGTCGACTTCGTCGTGCTGGCCGGGTTTCTCAAGGCGGTTCCGGCAGCCGTTGTCGAGCGCTTCGCCGGGCGGATGGTCAACATCCATCCGGCCCTGCTGCCGGCCCACGGCGGGCCCGGCATGTACGGTCGCCACGTGCACGAGGCGGTGATCGCGTCCGGCGAGCCGGAGTCCGGTGCCACCGTGCACCTGGTCACCGAGCGGTACGACGAGGGCCCGATCCTGGGCCAGGCCCGGGTGCCCGTCCTGCCCGGCGACACCGCCGAGACCCTCGCGGCCCGCGTGCTGGAGGTCGAGCATCGCCTCCTTCCCGCCGCCGTCCTCGCCGCCGCGCCGGGCGGGCGGGCAGTCCCCTTCACTCTCGAGCCCGCTCCGCGCGGCGCTCCCGACTCCGACACCGATTGCTGAATCGAGCTGACATGAAGCGCGCCCTGCTCTCCGTGAGCGACAAGCGTGGGATCGTCGAATTCGCCAAGGAGCTGGTCGATCTCGGCTACGAGATCGTCTCGACCGGCGGCACCGCCGCCGCGCTCCGCAAAGCGGACGTCCCCGTCACGATGGTGGACAGCGTCACCGGATTCCCCGAGATCCTCGACGGGCGGGTCAAGACCCTCCATCCCAAGATCCACGCGGGCCTGCTGGCCCGACACGACTCCGAGCAGCATCAGACCACCTTGGACGCGCACGGGATCCTCCCGTTCCACCTGGTGGCGGTGAACCTCTATCCCTTCCAGGCCACGATCGCGAACCCGGACGTCACCTTCGACGACGCCATCGAGAACATCGACATCGGCGGCCCGTCGATGCTCCGCTCGGCGGCGAAGAACCACCAGTACGTGCTGCCGATCGTCGATCCGACCGACTATCCGCAGGTGATCGGCCAGCTCCGCCAGGGCGAGATCTCGCTCGACGCGCGGCGGGCCTACGCGGCCAAAGTCTTCTCCCACACCGCGGACTACGACGGCGCGATCACGGGCTACCTGACCGAGCGGAAGGAGGGGCTCCCCTCTCACATCTCGATCTCGGTGGAGCGGCTGATGACGCTGCGCTACGGAGAGAACCCGACCCAGCGCGCCGCGCTCTACACCACGGAGGAGCCGCGCGGAATCCGCGACCTGACCCAGAAGCAGGGCAAGGAGCTCTCCTTCAACAACCTGCTCGACATCGACGCGGCCACCTCGGCCGTGGCCGTCTGGAAAAACCGGCCGGCCTGCTGCATCGTGAAGCACACCACGCCCTGCGGGATCGCGATCGGCCGGACCGGTCTCGAGGCGCTCGAGCGCGCCCGGGCCACCGATCCCGTCTCCGCCTTCGGCGGCGTGATCGCCTGCAACACCGTGGTCGACCGGGAAATGGCGGAGTCGCTCAAGGATCTCTTCGTGGAAGTGATCGTGGCGCCGTCCGTGCACGACGTCGCCCTCGAGGTGTTCGCGGCGTCGAAGAACCTCCGGGTGGTCGAGCTCCCGATCGGCGAGTCGGTCGGGTCCCTCGACT
>JBFXAS010000165.1:0-11579 GCA_050184075.1 Gemmatimonadales bacterium | reverse complement strand
CATCCCGGGCATCACGGTCTTCCCGGCCAGATCGAAGACCCGGGCGCCGGACGGCACGGCGAGCCCGGTGCCGACCTCCTCGATCTTGTTGCCCCGGACGATCACCGTGGCCCCCTCGAGCACCCGCCTGGTGCCGTCCATGGTGATCACTCGCGCGTTGGTGAGCGCGATCGTCGAGCGTGGCACCGCCACCTCGAACTCGAACGCCAGGTCCGTCTTCCGGGCGCCGGCGTTCTCGGCGAGCACGTCGGCGAGCGGCTTCTCGTAGAGCGCGGCCCCGCGGGTCCAGTAGAGGCCGGCGCCGTCGGCGGTCCATTCGAGGTCCTCGCCGTCGGCGGTCGCGTCCACCCGCTTGCTCACCCCCCGCTTGTCGAACGCGGTGAGGGTGACGGTCTTGCCCGCGAACGACGCGGGCGCCACATAGCTCCGGAGATACTCCCGGTAGGCGATCCACTGGAGATCCGGTGAGAGCAGCACCCGCTGGGCGTGGGGAAACGCGTAGAGGGTCCGCTTGGCCCTGCCATCGACCCCGATCTCCTGGAGATAGAGGGTGTCTTTGAGGATCTCCGAGTAGTAGAGCTTGTCGCCCTCCGGAGAGAACCGGATTCCGGGTGGGCGGCGGACCGCCATCGGGTACGCGGACTCCCACTTCACCACGGTCACCCGGCGCTCGGACCGGTCGGGCGCCAGCAGCACCAGCTCGAACTCGTCTTCGTCCTCCAGCGCGCGGCCGCGGTTCAGGTCGCCCATGCCACGGAGAAAGGCCAGCGACTTCTCGTCGGGGGAAAGCGTGAGCGAGCCATACTGCGCCGGCGTCCGGGTCAGCCGGACCGGAGCGCTCCGAGCCCGCGCCGGTCGCGACCAGATCGCGCCCAGGCTGTCGTCGGTCCACGAGACGTAGTAGACGGTCTCGGTGGAGCGCGCGAAGACCGGGCTCGACTCGAGGGCGTCGCCGTCGGTGATGCCGACGCGCTCGGCGCCCCGCCCCAGGTGGATGTCGCCCAGTGCCTCATAGAGCGGGCCGAGCGGCGTGGGCTGGGCCCAGCGCACCGTGCGCACCGGGGTCCGGCCCTCCGACGGAATCGTGACCGGGAATCGGATCGTCTCGGCCAGCACCCGCCGGACCGGCGCACGGAAGGGGATCTCGCGCACCGCGCCGTTCGCCACGCTCACCGCCCGGATCTTGCCACCCTGGGCGTAGAAGATCTCCCGACCGCCGGGATGCCAGCTGTAGTTCGGATACACGCCGAAGGTCAGGCCCGCCCCGGACTCCTGTCGATCCCGGTCGAGGTTCGGCACCAGCACCCGCTCGGCCCGGCTGGCGAGATCGTGGAGCACCAGCTCGGTGGCCAGGTTGTTCCGGTGCACGTAGGCGAGGGTCTTGCCGTCGGGCGAGAGCAACGGGTCGGCCGCGCCGCCGCCGCGGGCGAGGTAGGTCTCGACCTCGCCCGTGCCGAGGTCGTAGCGCCGAATCCGGTGCCCGGCCGTGAAGATCGGACCGCTCGGCTCCGCAAAGTAGACCACGGGCTCGGTGGGATGCGCCGTGAAGTGGGTCGGCGCACCGAACACGCCATTGCTGACCAGATCGGTGCGCGAGCCGAGCAGGTCGATGCGATGGCCGGCGAGCTTGGCGCCGAGGTCCTGGCTGGTGAGGTAGATCGAGCGACCGTCCGGCGCCCACGAGGCCTGCATCGCGCGGTAGTCCATCTTCGACACCTTCTCCAGCGAGTCGGTGCCTCGATGGAGCAGCCAGATCTCCTCCTTGCCGCTTCGATCGGAGGTGAAGAGGATCGTGCGCCCGTCCGGGCTGTAGCGCGGCAGGTGATTGTAGCTCCGGCCGCGGGTCAGCGGCCGAGCGTCGCCGCCGGCGATGGGCATCTCGTAGAGGTGGCCGAGCAGATCGAAGACCAGGGTTTGCCCGTCGGGCGCGACGTCCACGCCGATCCAGGTGCCCTCGGTGGCCGTGAATTCCAGGACCTTGGTCGGTCCGCGAACGGAGTCGACGTCGAAGTCGGGTCCCTGGGCGAGGAGCGACGGCGCGAGGCCAAGCAGGGCGATGAAGGCGAGTGATCGCATGGGGGCCATCCGGGTGACGAAAGAAGCTGGAGGAGACGGGGCGCGCGGCTAGTGGATCCGAACGGCGCCGGGCCCCGCGTCCGGGAAGCGGGCAAAGACCGCGAGGTCGTGCCCCGGCACGATCAGGCGCTCGTTGCTCGCGAGACGCCGCATCCGGTCCTGGGCGGCCAGGTTGGAGACCGTGTCCCAGGTGGCCGCGATCGGGCGCTGCCGCTCGAGGTTGGCGTAGAGATACAGGTTGTCCGAGGCGAACACGGCCGTGGCCCCACCCTCCAGCCGCGCGCTGACGTACTGCGACTCGTGGGTGTGCCGCCCGCCGGTGAAGGCGACGATCCCCGGGGCGATCTCGCTCGAGTCGCCGGGGACCAGGTGGAGCCGGCCAGCCCGCTCGATCTCGCGGAGCATCGCGACATCGGAAGCGAACACACCGCTACGAGGCAGGTTCGTCGAGTCGCCGTAGTGCTCGTATTCCGCCTGCTGGATCCAAACCCGGGCGTTGGGGAACAGGTCGGCGCCGTCCACGTGGTCCCAGTGCATGTGCGAGATCACGATGTCCGTCACCTCTTCGGGACGGACCCCGAACCGCGCGATCGCCTCCGACGGCCTCACGAAGTCCTCGACCTCCCAGCTGGCGAGGAACTCGTCGCGGTAGAATCCCGCGTCGACCAGCACCACGCGATCCTGGCCGCGGAGCATCCAGACGGTCATCGCGAGGTCGACGCGCTCCGTCGAGTCGGCGCCGAGCACGAGGCCGCGCAGTGGGAAGCCGCGGAGCGTGCCGTAGCGGACGGCATACGCTTGGTAGGTCGGGTCCGGTCGTGCCTCGGGACCGCCGACCGAGCACCCGACCAGCAGCGGGAGAACACCAAATCTGACGATGGAGACGAGCATCGGCGACCTGGAAGGGATCGCCCGAGTATACCCGCCCGGGCCGGTTTCTCAAGGAGGCTGGCGGCCCGGGGTCGGCGCTCCTGCCGGAAGTCAGTTGTCGATGAAGAGGGTGACCGTTCCACCCCTGGCGGTGCAGACCGGCACGATCGCGGCATTGCCGCTGCCGCCCCAGAGTCCCGCCACACCCTGACAGAGCTGCCCATCGGTGAACCGGGCCAGCAGCACCTGATAGGTCGACCGCGATCGGCCGCGACCAACCCTGACCTGCCTCCAGCGAAGCCGGTAGTTCGCGGTGCGGAACGAGAGCCCGCCGGGAAGGTAGGGCCCGAGGCCGCTGGGAGTGACCCCCAAGCCTGCTGTCGCGGGCCACTGACCGGTGGTGCCGTTGTAGTTGAACGCCGCGGTCCGGACCGCAACCATGGCAGCCATCACGTCGACAGCCACCGCTTTCTTGCGGAGGTACTGATACTTGGGGAGCGCGATCGAGGCGAGCAATCCGAGGACGGCGAGCGTCGCGAGCAGCTCGACCAGAGTGAAGCCGCGACGGTTCACCGTTCCTCCGAAATCCGGAACACGTTCCCGGAGTCGAGAAAGATCTTGATCAACCCCCTGGACGTGTCGTACATGAACGACACTTGGTCGGAATCGGTGCGGGCCTGGGTCAGGTGTGGCAGGGTCGCCAGGGCCGCGATCTGGGCGGCCACCTCGGGATCTGTCTGCTGTTCCTCGGCCAGCAGGCCGCTCACGATCAGCAGGCGCTCGGAATCGAGGTCCGAATCGACCGTCGGAAGCGTCAGCGGAGCTGGGTATACCCAGGAGGGCCGAGCTACGAAGAGGTAGATCGTGAGCGCCGCGGCAACAGCGCCGATCGTCGGCACCAGGACCTTCCTGGGGGTGATCCGTCCCGACGCCGCCGCGACCGTCTTGACCGCTTCATGCTCGATCACGAGCTCGCGGGCGGCGGCCAGCTCCTGACGGCCCGACTCGGGCCCTCGCTCCGTGGTCCCGGCCGCGCCATCGTCGGAAGCCTGGAACGACCGAACCAGGTCGTGATAGGCCTCTCGCAAAGACTCCCGCCCCGCTTCACGCTCGGGGTTCGACTGAACGGGCCGTCCCACGGCACGCTTGGCGCGCTCGGCCAGATAGGCCGAGATCGCGTCGTCGAACTCGGTTGTCTTCCCGTCAGCGCCGTGATCGCCCATCTCGAGTCCAGTTTCCCCCTGCTCGGAGTATCGAGCGCGGAGCACCGAACTTGAGGTCTGGAGCGGGCCTGTATCGCGGGCAGGCTAGTGTCCTGCGGCCATCCCGTCCTTCCGCGGATCGGAGGCGGCCGCGTAGCCGCGCTGCAACCTGACGATGGCCTGGCCGCCGCCGGCCGAGCCGGGCGGCAAGTCCACCACCTCGTGCCCCATTTCCCCGAGCTGGCGCTTCACCAGATCGGCGATCGGCGCTTCGAGAGCCACCCGATTGCCCGCCAGGTGTCGGAAACGGGCGGCATCGAGCGCCTCCTGCAGGTCCATCCCGAACACCAGCAGGTTGAGCAGGACCTGGACGTGGCCCTGCGGCTGCATCGCGCCACCCATCACCCCGTAGCTCATCCAGGGTCGTTCCTCCGTCCCGGCACCCTTGGTGACGAACGCGGGAATGATGGTGTGGAAGGGCCGCTTCTTCGGCCCGACCGTGTTGGGCAGGCCTTCCGTCATGGTGAAGCCGGCGCCACGGTTCTGCAGCGCGATGCCGGTGCCCGGCACCACCACGCCGGATCCGAAGCCGCCGGCCAGGCTGTTGATCAGCGACACCATGTTCCCGTCCTTGTCCGCCGCGGTGAGATAGATCGTCTCGCTCGCGGTCAAGGCCGGACCGGGCTCGGGCCGGGCGACGGCCCGGGTCGCGTTCAGGTGGAGGCGTCGCTCGGCGATGAATCCGTCGGAGAGCAGGTGCTCCGCCGGGGTGCGCATGTAGGCGGGATCGCCCACGAACCGCTCGAGGTCGGCGAACGCGAGCTTCTTCGCCTCGATCAGGTGGTGGAGATAGTCGCGGGTGTTGTGACCCATGCCGGCGAGATCGTACGGCTCCAGGATCCGGAGCATCTCGAGCGCCGCGATGCCCTGGCCGTTCGGAGGCAGCTCGTAGAGCCGGTAGCCCTTGAAGGACACCGAGATCGGCGTCACCCATTCGGCATGGTGCTGCCGGAAGTCGTCGACGGTGAGGAAGCCGCCGAGCTCGCGCACCCGATGGGCGATGGTCTCGCCCAAGCTGCCGCCGTAGAACACGCCGGGCCCCAGGCGGGCGATCAGCCGGAAGCTCGCCGCCAGGTCCTTGTTGGTGAGCCAGTCGCCGGTCTTCGGGAAGGCCCCGTCGCTGGTATAGGTCGCGCGACCGCCCGGGTCGGACAGCAGCACCGCACCGGTCTCCTCCCAGTCGCGGGCAATCACGGGCGTCAGCGGGAAGCCGTTCTCCGCCAGGTCGATCGCCGGGGCCATCGCATCCGCCAGGGAGAGCGTCCCGTAGCGCTCGAGCAGCTCGGCCCAGCCTGAGAGCGCGCCCGGCACGGTGACCGACTCGGCCCCGGAGCCGGGCATCCGGGTGTGGCCCCGGTCCACCAAGGCCTTCCGGGTGAGCAAGGCGCCCGAGCGGCCGCTCGCGTTCAGCCCGACCAGTCGCCCCTCCTTGGCCGACCAGAAGAGCGCGAAGAGATCGCCACCGATCCCGGTCATCATCGGCTCCACCACGTTGAGCACGATCGCGGCGGTGACGGCGGCGTCGATCGCGTTGCCGCCCTTCTCGAGGACGGCGAGGCCGGCGGCCGTGGCGAGCGGCTGGCTGGTGGCCACCGCCCCATGCGGCACGTAGACCGTGGAGCGGCCGGCCATCGACGGCGCGCGGCTCTGGCCGGCGGCGTCGCGAATCCCCGACAGGAACATTGTGCCTCCGAGGGCGAGGGCGACGGCAAAGCGGGACGGAAAGCGGCCCATGGCGTCTCCGGACGTCAGTGCGAGATCTCGATGCGGGCGCGAGTCCCGCAATCTATCCGTCGGCATCCGGGACGACTATCGTTCGCCCACCCCAACCCGATCGTGGTGCCGGCCGACCTGAACACCCTGGAGCACGAGCTCTCCGAGCCGACCGACGCGACCGTCGCCCTCTTCACCAGGCTCGAGGGCGACGTGCTGATCCTCGGCGCGGGCGGCAAGATGGGCCCGAGTCTGGCGCGTCTCGCGGCCCGCTCGGCGCGCCGGAGCGGACGGCCACGGCGGATTCTCGCGGCCTCCCGCTTCTCCGAGCCCGGCGTCCGCACGGCCCTCTCCGAGCTCGGGATCGAGACCCTCGCCGTCGACCTGCTCGACCGGCCGGCCGTCGCGCGACTGCCCGAGGCGTCCAACCTGATCTTCATGGCCGGCCAGAAGTTCGGCACCGCCGACGGGCCGGAGCGCACCTGGGCGATCAACGTGTTGCTGCCCTCGATCGTGGCCGAGCGCTATCCGTCCTCCAGGCTGGTGGCGTTCTCCAGCGGCAACGTCTACCCGCTCCGGCCGGCGGAGGGCCCCGGACCGAACGAGACCGTCCCCCCGGCGCCGGTCGGCGAGTACGCTCAGTCGGTGCTTGGCCGGGAGCGGGTGCTGGCCTTCCACTCGGCCCGCTCGGGCACCGCGATGGCGATCCTCCGGCTCAACTACGCCGTCGAGCCCCGTTACGGCGTGCTGCGCGACCTGGCCGATCGGATCATGGCGGGCGAGGCCCTCTCGTTAGGCATGCCCGCGGTCAACCTGATCTGGCAGCGGGACGCCAACGCCGTCGCGCTGCTGGCCCTGGAGCTTTGCGCCAGCCCGCCCACCGTCCTCAACCTGACGGGCGCGAGGCACTCGGTCCGCTGGCTCGCCGAGCGACTGGCGACGGCCCTCGGCAGGCCGGTCCGCTTCGAGGGTCCCGAGGGCACGACCGCGCTGCTCTCCGATCCCTCGCGGGCCTGCCGGCTCTTCGGCGAGCCGCCCACCGGGATCGAGACGATGATCGAGCGGGTCGCCGCGTGGGTGCTCGATGGCGGACCCTCGCTCGAAAAGCCGACCCACTTCGAGGAGCGGGAGGGGCGGTTCTGATGCCGTCGCCGGCGCGAACCCTCCGCTCGGCGCTCCGGCGGGGCCTGGTGATTCCCGCCCACCCGCTCGCGCTCACCAGCGCCCGCACGCTCGACGAGCCGCGGCAGCGGGCGCTCACCCGTTACTACCTGGACGCCGGCGCGGGCGGGCTCGCGGTCGGGGTCCACACCACCCAGTTCGCGATCCGGGATCCGCGTCACGGTCTCTATCGGCCGGTGCTCCAGCTGGCGGCCGAGGCGGCCCGCGGCTGGACCACGCGACGGATCGTCATGGTGGCGGGGGTGATCGGCCGAACCAGCGCCGCCGTCCGGGAGGCGGCGCTGGCCCGCGACCTCGGCTACGAGGTCGCGCTGCTCGGTCTCGGCGGGCTCGCCCACTGGACCGACGAGCGGTTGGTGGCCCACGCCAAGGCCGTGGCCGACGAGCTTCCGGTCATGGGCTTCTATCTGCAGCCGGCGGTCGGAGGCCGGCCGCTCGGATACCGCTTCTGGCGGCGGCTGGCCGAGCTCGAGCGCCTGGTGGCGATCAAGGTGGCGCCGTTCGATCGGTATGCCACCCTCGACGTGGCGCGGGCGGTGATCGACGCCGGTCGGAGCGGTGACGTCGCCCTCTACACCGGCAACGACGACGCCATCGTCGCCGACCTGGTCACCCCGATCCGGACGGGCCGCGGGGCCATCTCCTTCCGAGGCGGGCTGCTCGGGCAATGGGCGGTCTGGACCCGGGCGGCCGTCCGCCTGCTCACCCCCAGCCGGACGGCCCGTCGGGGCGGCGCGGGCCCGGGCACGCGACTGGCCGCGGGGGCCGAGCTCACCCACGCCAACCCCCCCATCATCGATGCCGCCAACCACTTCCGCGGCTGCATTCCGGGCATCCACGAGGTGCTGCGCCGGCAGGGGCTGCTGCGGGGCCGCTGGTGCCTCGACCCGAGGGAGGAGCTCTCCCCGGGACAGCAGGCCGAGATCGAGCGGGTGAGCCGCGCCTACCCCCACCTCGCCGACGACGCCTTCGTCAGAGCCAATCGCGATCGCTGGCTGGCCTGAAGGGTGGCCGGGCGGAGCGAGGCGCGGTATCCTATCGCCCGACCCCACAGGGACATGCGGTGACCACCATCGAGAAACCCGAGGCCCCGGATCGGCTGACCCGGCTCGCCTCACTGATCGGCAGGCTGATCCCCGACGCGCTCTCGACCTCGATCGTGCTGTTGGTCGTGGTGTTCGGGGTCGCGCTGCTGATGGGCAACAGCCTCGGCGAGACGATGGACGCCTACTACCGGGGCCTCTGGCTGCTGATCTCGTTCACCATGCAGATGACCCTGATCCTGGTGCTGAGCTCGACGCTCGGCGCCACCCCGTTCTTCCGGAAAGTCGTCGTCACCGTCTCCCGGGTGCCGCGGAGCGCCACCCAGGTCGTGGTGCTCTCGATGCTGGTGACGGCCTCGCTCGCCTACCTCTACTGGGGACTGGGCGTGGCGCTCGGGCCGCTGGTGGCGATCTACTTCGCCCGCGAGGCGGAGGCGAAAGGGATCGCGATCGACTTCCCGTTCCTGCTCAGCATCACCGGCGCCGCGGGCTCGGTCTGGCAGTTCGGCTTCTCCGCCAGCGCGCCGCTCCTGATGAACACGCCCGGCCACTTCCTGGAGGACACGGTCGGACTGATGCCGCTCAGGACCACGATCTTCGCCCCGGCGTCAGTGGTCTTCGTGATCGTCTTCATGATCGTGGCGATGGTCGTCGCGCGGGTCCTCCTGCCGAAGCGCCCGCAACAGATCTCGACCTTTCCGGAGTCGTACAAGCTGGCGGAGCCACTCCGGCCCTCGGAGGCCGAGCCGATGCCCTCGACCGGGGCGGAGCCGACCTTCTCCGAGCGGGTGGAGGGCCACGCAGGGCCGACGGTGGTGCTGGTGCTCGCGCTGGGTGGGTGGATCGTCTACCACTTCGCGGTGAAGGGCGCCGGGCTCGATCTCAACTCCCTCAACACCATCCTGTTGCTCTCCTGCATGGTGTTCCACAAGAACGTGCGGAACTTCACCAAGGCGCTCCAGGCAGCCGTGGTGTCCGCCTGGCCGGTGATCGTCCTCTACCACCTCTACGCCGGCGTCGCGGGCCTGCTCCAGTACACCACCGTGGGCGAGACCTTCGCCGGGTTCTTCGCCAGCATCTCGACCCGGTACACCTTCCCGCTGCTCACGGCGCTCGCGGCCGCCGCCGTCTCGGTGTTCGTGCCGTCGAGCGGCGGGCAGTGGGCGATTCAGGGATTCATCACCGCGAAGACGGCCGCCGCCGTCGGGGTGAGCGCGCAGCGCGGGCTGCTTGCCCTGAGCGTGGGCGACCACATCGGCAACCTGCTCTCGCCTTTCTGGGTGGTGATCGCGGGCGGGATCGCGCGGATCGACTTCCGCCGCTTCATCGGCTACAACCTGGTGTTCGCGGTGATCTGGTTCGTCCTCGGCGTGCTCTCGTTCACCTTCCTGCCCGCCTGAGCCGCGCCGCTCAGTCCGACTTGAGCGCTCGAATCGGGTCGACCCGCACGGCGCGGAGCGCCGGCGCCAGCGCGCCGAAGAGCGCCGCCGCGAGGCAGAGGACGATCACCAGCGCGAAGGTGAGCCGATCCGACGCCGTAACGCCGAAGAGCGCGGACTCCATCGATCGGCCCGCCAGGTAGGCGACCCAGACCCCGGGCACGAGCCCGACCGCCGCCAGCGCCAGCGCGCGACCGACCACCATCGACACCACGCTGCGAGAGCCGGCGCCCAGCGCGATCCGGACCCCGATCTCGGGAGTGCGCTCCGCGACCATGAACGCGAGCAGGCCGTGGATCCCGACCACCGCGAGCAGCAGCGCCACGGCGGCCAGCGCGCCGAGCACTCTGAGCTGGACCGAGCGCGAGGCGGTCTGGTCACCCACGATCTCGGCCATGGTCTGGAAGCTCGCGAGCGGCACGTCGCCATCGACGGCGTGGACGATCCGCTCGAGCTCGGCGAGCGACGGCATCGCGCCCGCCTCGGTGTGGATCACCAGATCGCGCGGCCAGTAGAACGGCAACCCACCGCCGGGAATCTGGGCGGCCGGCATGTAGACCTGCGGCTCGTTGCCACGCTCGAGGCCCCGCACCCGGATGTCGGCCACGACGCCCACGATCTCGCGCTCCGCGAACGCCATCCGGAATCGCTTGCCCAGCGCGGGCTCGCCCGGCCAATACCGATCGACGAACGACTGGCTCACCACCGCGACGGAGGGGCTCTCGAGCCGATCCTGCTGGGCGACGTCGCGCCCCTGCCGGAGCGGGATGTCCATGGCACCGAAGTAGCCTGGCGTGACGAAGCGCATGCTCGCCGAATTGGCGGCCGCGCGGATCTCCGCCTCGCCATTGACCACCACCGGCCAGATGCCGCCGCCCCAGAGGAGCGGCACCGAGGTGACGTACGCCGCGTGGATGACGCCCGGGAGCGCCCGCACCTCATCGACGACCCGCCGGTAGAACGCGACCCGGCGGTTCGTGCTGTCGTACGCCGGGGAGGCGAGTGGAGTGCGGACCGTGAGCAGGTTCTCGGTTCGGAACCCCGGGTCGACCGCCTGGACTCGCTGGATCGCGCGCATCAGAAGCCCCGCCGACACCAGCAGCACCACCGAGGCCGCGATCTCCACCGCCACCAGCGCGGCCCGGAGCCGGCTGCTCCGCCCGGCGGTGCGACCGTCGCGCAGGACGGCAAAGCGAAGACCCGAGCTGGCGCGGCGCGCGGGGAGCACGGTAAAGAGGAGACAGGTGAGCACCGTCAGCAGCGCCGCGAAGCCGATCACCCGAAGATCGATGCTCGGCGCGCCAGGAAGCGGCAGCGAGGGCGGCACCAGCCGCGACAGGAGCGGCAGACTGAAGCCGGCCACCAGCACGCCGAGCACACCGCCCCCTCCGGCGAGGACCAGGCTCTCCGTCACCAGCTGGCGGACCAGACGCTCCCGCCCGGCGCCGAGGGCGGCCCGCACCGCGAGCTCGCGCTCGCGGGCGAGTCCCCGCGCGATCAGCAGACTACCCAGGTTGGCGCAGGCGATGATCAGGATGCAGAGCGAGGCGCCCACCAGGGCGAGCAGGAGCAGCCGCGATCGCTCGGTGATCTGGTCACGAAGCCGCTCGACCGTGGCGCCCGTGTCGCGGTTGGCGTCGGGATAGAGCGCGGCCAGCCGTCGGGTCACCACGTCGAGATCCGCGCGCGCGGCCTCGATGGTCGTCCCCGGCCGGAGCGTGGCGACCACCTCGAGATAGTTGTTGCCTCGATCGAGGTAGACCTCTTCCGGCAGCAGGAGCGGAATCCAGAACTGGGTCGAGGGCCGCGGAAACCTGAGCGCGGGGGAGAGCACGCCGATCACCTCGTAGGCCCCGCCGTCGAGATGTATCACCCGGCCGAGCACCCCGGGATCGGCGGCGAATCGGGCCCGCCAGAACGGGTCGCTGAGGATCACGGTGCCGGGGGCGCCAGGCTCGGCGTCGGCCGCCGTGAAACCGCGCCCGAGCGCGGGC
>JBFXAS010000164.1:0-11607 GCA_050184075.1 Gemmatimonadales bacterium | reverse complement strand
AGATCAGGAAGCGCCGGCCGAAGGTGAGCCCGGACTCGGTGTGGGATTGACCCCCGATGGTGGCGCCGGGCTCTCGGGAGACGGTGCTCCGATAGAGGATCAGGTCGCCGTCGATCCGGGAGCCCGAGAGCAGCTCCGCGTGCCCGTGGGCGACCACGACCGAGCCTTCGACCTCGCCGCTCAAGCGCACCGTGCCGTTGACGACCAGGAGGCCCTCGCTCACCAGGCCCTGGACGATCGCGTCGCTCCCCACCACCACCACGGCCCCGGTCGAGTCGCCCGGGCCGACCAGCGCCGGGCCGTTGACCCGGATCAGCAGGTCGTCCGGCCGAGCACGCTCGGCTTGCGCCGCTGCTGACCGGATGGAGGGCGTGACCGCGAGGGCGAGGGCGGCGAGCCCGGCGGCCAGAGTCGAAAGGCGTCGAGTCGTCATTGGCTCCCCCTCGGTGCGCGGGCGCGGTGCTCCAAGGTGGCAAGGTGGGAGGTCCAAGATGAAACCAGCAGGAACGGAGCTTGAACCTCCGGCTGGGTCCCCGAAGCGGCCGGTCGTTGCGGCGGGCTTGCCGTCCCGGCAATCTTCCCCGCATGCGCGAAGGTGATCCGCCGCCCGAACGGCGCTCGACCTCGGACGAGGGCCTGGCGCACGACGTGAGCCGCCGGCTGCGGCGGCTGCTCGCCGAGATGCCGACGCCCTTCCCCTGCCGCTACGCCTGCTACATCCACCCGCGCCGCCGCCAGAACGAGCAGGGCTTCGGGGTGATCACCCTCCGGGGCGAAAGTCTCCCGCTCACGGTGACGATGCTCGAGGGCCTCGAGGAAGTGGCCACGCTCTTCGAGGGGCGTGGGCCGGTGATCATCGGCCCCGCGCAGGATCGCGACCGGGTGATCCCCTCAGACGACGGCGCCTGGGGAGTGCCGCTCCCGGTGACCCGGTTCGCGATGCGGGTGCTGGCCGTGGAGGATCCTGACGATCCGGTTCCGAGCGACATGGTGGAGCGGCAGGAGGTGGTGACCTCGGGACTCCACGGCCCACAGCTCACCCTGCTCTGCGCTCACCGCCCGACTGGTTGGCCGGGATGACCGGCGAACTCCGGTCTCGCGACCAGTCAGACCGTCCGGCAAACCCGCGGGCTCGCCCAGCGGGTGGTGCAGCTCGAGGGCCTGCTGCCCTGTCCGGCGTGCCTTCGCGCTCCTCCGATATCCTCACCGGCGGCGGTTAGTCAGGATCGGAGGCTCGACCCCCTCCCAACCGGAGCGTCATCCCAGCATGGCGCTCAGGCCTGGTCGGACCGAAGCCGCTTGATCTCCTCGAGGACCTCGATGTCGGCCGCATCCTGCAAACGCCCGGTCCGTTTCGATGCGATCAGGTCGTCGATACTCGCCACCGGGATGCGAACGCCGTCGACCACCACGACCACGGACCTGGCCACGGCGGAGGCGTACCGCATTCCGATGGCTGCGGTGAGGATGTCCACCGCGGGATCGTCGCCGATCACGGTGATGGGCCGCGCCAGAATCTGTTGCGCCACCCATTCCTGGGCAAAGCCGTAGCCAAGGCCGCTGAGTGCGGCGAGGACCGCCCTTGCGTTCTCTTCCGTTTTCTCGATCAGAATGTCGATGTCCGAGGTTGCCCGGGCGTGACCGTGGAGAATGCAGGCGATCCCGCCGATCACCAGGTACCGGGCGCCGACCCCATTGAGGGCTTCGCAGACCTGAGCCGCTACGGCCCGCGGCGTTACCCCTCGGCGCGGCGCGCCTTCTTCCATCGGGCAAAGTCCTCGAGCGTTTCGAAGGAAACGACCTGATCCCGGCGCGGCCGGAGCGAACGCATCCGGGTCAGCTCCTCGGCTTGCTCGAGCCGAGCCCCCGGAGAAAGCGAGAGGGCATACCGGAGGTGTCGAGTCCGTGCCTCCCGAGCAGCCTCCGCCAGGAACGGCTCCGCCGGAGGCTCCGCCACCAACTTGCCGGCCTGATGGTTCAAACCCTCGTCGACCCGCCGGATCGCCTCCGCGATGACCCAGCTGCGGGAACGGTCCCACTGCCGGGCGAGGCGGTCAGCCTTGCGGAGAACGTCGGCAGGGATGGTCATGCTGATGCGGCGTAGCGACGTGGGCATCAGTAATACTAAGTATTACTCTACCTCACTGCAAGTTCGCCAGGGAGGACCCGCATCGGTGACCGAGTCGACGCTGGTCGCTCGTCGGGGGGGTCCCGAGAGCCTGCGGGTGCCCAATGCTCTCGGCGGCGGAGGCGGCTGTCGACGAGCGGCCGTTCGACGTGATCATCACCGATCTCCGACTCGGCCCGGGTCTCGAGGACGGCGGGCTCGCTCTTGGGTCGTACCGCACGACCGCCCGCCCCACCGTCAAGCTGGTCGTCCTCACCGCCCACGCCTCGCCCGAGACCGAGAGCCGGGCCCGGGCGCTCGGGGCGATCGTGGTCGGCACGCCGAAGCCGCGACCCGATCTGGCCCAGATGGTGATGGGCCTGCTCGCCTAGCTCGCCCCAGCCCGCCGATCGACCAGCACCGTGGCCGCGAGGTCGCCGGTGACATTGAGGATGGTGGCGAACGCGTCGGGGATCGCGTCGACCGCGATCAGGATCCCGATCCCCTCGGCGGGAAGCCCGATCGCGAGGAAGAGCGGCGTGAGCATCAGGAACGCGCCGCGCGGAACACCCGGCGCGGCGAACGCGAGGAAGATCCCCGCAAGCCCGATGATGCTGAGCTCGAGCACCCCCAGGTCCACGCCGTAGAACCAGCCGACGAACATCGCGCCCGCGGTCCAGGACACCGGCGCGGCAAGCTTGAAGGTCGAGACCGCGAGCGGCAGCACGAAGCCGCTCACCCGGGGCGAGAGGCCGAGGCCCTGCTCCGCCGCGTCGACCATCGCGGGAAGGGTCGCCACCGACGAGGCCGAGCTGAAGCCGATCAGCTGCGCCGGGAGCGCCGCCCGGCTGAAGCGCCCGAGCGAGACGCCGCCGAGTGTGGCCATGACCGGATAGAGGAGGGCCGACCCGACCAGCGACGCGGCGGCGTAGACCACGATGTAGAAGCCCACCGCGCCGGCCATGCCGATCCCGGCGTGCGCCGCGAGCGGCAGGACCAGTCCGAAGATCCCGATCGGCGCCGCCAGCACGACCCAGTGGACCAGCACCAGCATCGCGTCGCCCAGGGCGCGAAAGAAGCCGAGCAGCTGGTCGCGGGATGCCGCGGGGCTCCGCCCGATCGCGAGCGCGAACAGGAGCGAGAAGACGATCAGCGGCAGCATCGCCCCGTCGGCGGCGGCGGCGATCGGGTTGGCGGGAATCATCGTGACGATCCAGGCACCGAAGCCGAGCGGCTGGTCGGTCGCGGCGAGCTGGCTCGCGGCTTCCGCCGCGCCGGCCGGGAGCGCGGGACGGGTGGCCGGATCGCCGAGCAACGAGAAGGCGGCGGCAACCAGCGGGAGCATCACCACCGTGACCCCGGTGAGGAGCCCGAGGAACACGACCACGGTCCGGCGGCCGAGCCGGCCCACGGCGCCCAAGTCGGTGTTGCCCGCGAGCCCGGTGATCAGGAGGGAGACGATCAGCGGGATGATGGTCATCCGGATCGCGTTGACCCAGAGGGTGCCGATCGGGGCGACCGAGTCGGCGGCGCGCAGCAGATCGGGATTGCCGGAGGCCGCGATCGCGGCTCCGCCGCCGAGTCCCAGTCCCAAGGCGACCAGGACCCTGGTGCTCTCTTTCATGCCGGCCTCACATCATGAGATCGCCGCCGTTGATGTCGAGCGACGCGCCGGTGATGTAGCCGGCGGCCTCCGAGGCGGCAAAGCAGATCAGATCGGCCACCTCGCGCGCGGTGCCGAGTCGGGGAACCGGATAGCGGGCCGCGTGTCCGGCCAGCGCCTCCGAGGTCGCGTGCTCCCGGGTGAGCTCGGTGTCGATCATCCCAGGACACACGGCGTTCACGGTGATGCCGTACTTGCCCAGCTCCTTGGCCGAGGCGCGGGTGAGGCCGAGGAGCGCGGTCTTGGAGGCGGTGTAGTGCGCCCCACCCAGCGTGCTCACCATCCGGCCCGCGGTCGAGGAGACGTTGACGATCCGACCATACCCTCGCGCCTTCATCGTTGGCACCGCGGCGCGCGAGAGCAGGAACGGCGCGGTGACGTTCACCTCGAAGGCGAGTCGCCACTGTTCCGCGGTGAGCTGCTCGAAGCGGGTGCCGTCGGCGAAGGCGGCGTTGTTGACCAGGACGTCGAGCCGGCCGAGGCGCTCGAGGGTGGCGGCCACGAGGGCCTCCGGCACGCCGGGCTCGGCCAGGTCGCCGCCCAGGCCGATGGCGCCCGGCCCGAGCTCGGCCGCGACCCGATCGGCGCGGGCCTGATCGCGCACGTTGATCGCCACCTTCGCGCCACGCTCGAGCAGCCGCGCCGCCGCGGCACGGCCCAGCCCGCGCGAGGCGCCGGTCAGGAGCGCGACTCGGCCCTCGAAGTCGCGAAGGTCTGATGAGCTCATCGGATCTCTCCCGGAGGAGGCCGAATATCACTCGCGCGGACGGCGGCGGCAAACCGGGGTAGCTTCCCTCCCCATGGCAGAGCCCGCTCGCCGGCGGCCGCCGGTCTGGGTCCTGGTGTCCGCGGCGTGGATCGGTCCGGCGATCCTCGCCGCGTTTCAGACCTACGTCCAGGGCCGGCTCGGTAACGACGACCGCGCCTCGACCCCTGCGCTCGTCTGGGTCGCGGGCGACTGGCTGCTCTATGGGTTGCTCACGCCGGCAGTGTTCTGGCTCGCCCGCCGGATTCCGCTCGAGCGCGACTCAATCGCTCGCCGGGTGCCGCTCCACCTCCTGGCCTCGATCGGGCTCTGCGCGGCCTGGGCGGGAGGCGGGCTCCTCCTCGGCCTGGCGATCGCGCCCGGCGCGGCGCCGCCCGTCCGCATGGGGTTCGTCGGCTGGTTCTTCACCTCGCTCCCCTTCGGCGTCGCCGTCTACTTCGCGGTGCTCGGCGTCGAGCACGCCACCTTCTACTTCGTCGAGGCCCGCGAGCGGGAGACCCAGGCGGCGCGATTGGCGGAGCAGCTGGCCGACGCCCGACTCTCCGCCCTCAGGATGCAGATGCAGCCTCATTTCCTCTTCAACGCCCTCAACGCGGTCACCGTCACGGTCCGCGACGGCGACACCGCCACCGCCACCCGGGTCCTCGAGCGGCTCGGCGAGCTGCTCCGGCGGGTGATCCGGAGCGACCGGCCCCGCGAGGTGCCGCTCGCCGAGGAGCTCGACTTCGTCCGCCAGTTCCTGGAAATCGAAGCGGTGCGCTTCTCCGACCGGCTCGAGCCTCGCTTCGCCGTCGACCCGTCGCTCGAGGACGCGCTGGTGCCGGAGCTGCTGCTCCAACCGCTGGTGGAGAACGCGCTCCGCCACGGCCTCGCCCGCCGCTCCGACGCCACCAGACTCGAGGTCGGCGCCAGCCGTGACGGGGAGACGCTGGTGCTTCAGGTGATGGACGACGGCCCGGGTCCCGACGCCGCGCCCGCGGCGCCCGGCGAGGGCGTCGGCCTCGCCAACACCCGAGCCCGACTCGAGACCCTCTACGGCAACGCCGCGAGCGTGACCCTCGCGACCGGGCCCGAGGGCGGCGCCACCGTGACCGTGCGGCTCCCCTACCGGCGCGCGGAGGCGACGTGACGGCCATCCGGGTCCTGATCGTCGACGACGAGCCGCTCGCCCGCCGCGGCGTCCGCCAGCTGTTGGCGCGGCATGAGGGCTTCGAGGTCATCGGCGAGTGCCGCGACGGGGTGGAGGCATTGCGCGCGCTCGCGGCGCACCATCCGACCCTGGTGTTTCTCGACGTCGAGATGCCCGGGCTCGGCGGGCTCGAGGTGGTCCGTCGCCACGGCGCGGAGCGGATGCCGCTCACCGTGTTCGTCACCGCGCACGACGAGTTCGCGGTCGCGGCGTTCGAGGCGGCCGCGGTGGATTATCTGGTCAAGCCGCTGGTCGAAGCCCGCTTCGCGGCGGCGATCGCGCGGGTGCGAGAGCGGGTCCGGATGCACGACGCGGTCGCGCTGGCCCGGCAGCTCTCCTCGCTGCTCGACGGCGGCCTCGGGTCGGCCTCGGCGTCGGTCGCCGGGAGCCCCCAGCGCCGCACGATCCCGATCCCGACCCCCACGGGCGAGCTGCTGCTGGAGACCGACCGGATCGAGTGGGTCACCGCCGAGGACGACGGCATCGTGATCCACGAAGGCGGCCGAGCCCATCGGGTCCGGATGGCGCTCGCCGCGCTCGAAGAGGCGCTCGACCCCGCCCGCTTCGCCCGGGTCCACCGCTCGGCCATCGTGCGGCTCGACCGGGTCCGGGAGTGGCGCGACGCGCCGAGCGAGCGCGAGGCGCTGGTGATCCTGACCGACGGCACCCGGCTGCCGGTGAGCAGGCGCCGCCTCGCCGCCGTGAAGGCCTCGCTCCGCTCCGCCGGTCGATCGCGCTGAAGCCGCCGGCCGCCGCGCCAGCCCGACCGCTCGCCCATTCATCCGGCACCGCTCGCCGGGAGCGGATTGACCGCGCTCGCGCCGGCTTCCACCTTGGCGCGGCATGAGCCCCTCCAACAGCGTGGCGGCGTCGAGCCGCGGATCGCGTCTCGCCTCGATCGACCTGCTGCGCGGGGCGGTGATGGTGCTGATGGCGATCGACCACGTGCGGGTCTACGCCGGCGTGCCGGCAGGCGGACCCGCGCCGGCGGTCTTCTTCACCCGGTGGGTGACCCACTTCTGCGCGCCGGCCTTCGTCTTCCTCGCGGGCACCAGCGCCTTCTTCTACGGCAAGAAGCACGGCGACCTCTCCCGCTTCCTCCTCACCAGAGGCCTCTGGCTGGTGGTGCTCGAGCTCACCGTGCTCCGCTTCGCGTGGACCTTCAACGTCGACGTGACGCACGTGATGGCCGGGGTGATCTGGGTGATCGGCTGGTGCATGATCCTGATGGCGGGGCTGGTCCGGCTCCCGGTCGCGGCCGTCGGGACGATCGGCCTCGCGATCGTGGCTCTCCACAACCTCGCCGACCCGCACTTGGACCAGCTGATCCCGGCGCTCACGGGCGGGAGCCTCTCGGGCTTCTGGAAGATCCTCTACCTCGGCTTCTTCGGCGGCCCGATCCAGCTGGGCGGCGGGGCCGAGGGGCCGAGTCTGATCGTGCTCTACTCGATCGTGCCGTGGATCGGGGTGATGGCGGCCGGGTATGGCTTCGGCGCGTTGCTCGACCGGGCGCCGGTCCGGCGCGACCGCCTGGCCTACGCGATCGGAATCGGCGCGACCCTGCTTTTCCTGGTGCTTCGCGGCTTCGATCTCTACGGCGACCCGCGGCCCTGGCCCAGCATGACCGAGCCGGCGCCCAACGGCCGTCCCGGGCTGTCCCCGCTGCTCGCGTTCCTCAACACCAACAAGTATCCGGCATCGCTCGCGTTCGTGCTGATGACGCTGGGCCCGACGATCTCGCTGATGCCACTGCTGGAGCGGGCACGCGGGGCGCTGGCCCGCTGGCTCACGGTGTTCGGCCGGGTGCCCTTCTTCTTCTACGTGCTCCACATCCCGCTGATCCACCTGCTGGCGTTAGGCGTCTCGCTCCTCCGCACGGGATCGATCGACCCCTGGCTCTTCACCAACCACCCGATGGGCAGTCCGCCCGTTCCCGAGGGCTATCGGTGGAGCCTCGGACTGCTCTATCTGATCTGGGCCGTTGCGGTGGTGCTGCTCTACTTCGCCTGCCGCTGGTTCGCGAAAGTTAAGGCGGAGCGAAGATGGTGGTGGCTCAGCTACGTGTGAGCCACGTCGCCGATCGAGACCCGAGTCACCGGTTGAGGTGGCGCGGTTCGCGCGGTAGGATCCCGGAGATCCCAGAGCGCGAGCCGAGCCATGCATCGATCCGCGGTCGCTTCACTGGCCTTCTGCGTCGCCGCCTCGAGCGGCTGCGGCGCGCCTGACGATCGGACCGGCGTGGTTCGCGACAGCGCCGGCGTCGTCATCGTCGAGAATCGCGCGCCGCGCTGGACCGCGGGCCAAGGGTGGCGGGTGCCGGCGGATCCCACCGTCGTGATCGGCGGCTCGGCGAGCCCCGACGACGAGCAATTCGCCGGCGCCATTGCCGCCACCCGGCTCCGCGACGGACGGATCCTGGTGGGCGACCGCATCGACTGGAAGGTCCGGGTCTACGATCAGAGCGGCCGGCAGCTGGGGTCGTGGGGTCGTCGCGGGCAGGGACCAGGCGAGTTCCAGGACCTCTCCCGGCTCCTGCGGGCACCCGGTGACAGCGTGGCCATTCCGAGCTTCCGGAGTGGGATGCTGGTCTTCGACGATCAGGGTAACTACGGCCGGGTGCTCAAGCTCGAGCCGATCGGGACCTCGCTGATCGCGATCCCACCGCAGGTCATATCGATCCTGCCCGACGGCCAGTACCTCGCCTTGAGCGGACAGATCGTGGACCCACGCCAGACCGGCACCTGGGTCGACTCGCTCACGGTAATCCGGGTCTCCGCCAGCGGCGACTCGACCGTCGAGCTGGGGAAGCACCCGCAGGCCCTCCGGATCAACAAGGGGCCGCCGTTCGGCCCGCTCACCCCAGTCTACGGCGCGCGCGGGCAGATCGTCCCCGGGGGGCCCGGCTACTGTTTCGCGGATGGGACTCGCTACGAGCTCGCGTGCTACTCGACAGAGGGAGCGCTGATTCGGATGATCCGCAGGGAGCTGGAGCCCGGGCCGGTAACGGCGGAGCTCAAGGAGCGCTACCGGGAGCATCTCAACTCGCTGCCGGTCGAGCCGGGTGGCAACAGCGAGATGATGAAGGACTACCGGCGGAAGCTCGGGGAGGCGGCGGAGTTCGCCGACCGGTTGCCGGTCTTTCGCCGCTTCCGCATCGATGCCGCCGGCAACCTCTGGGTCAAGGCGTTCGATCCGGAGGACGACCTGCCGCGGGTGACCGACGTGATGAGCACGCCCGTGCCGAGCAGCACGTCGAGCTGGAGCGTCTTCGATCCGGACGGCATCTGGCTTGGCGAGGTCGAGCTGCCCGCCGGCTTCCAGCCGATCGAGTTCGGTGACGACTACCTGCTCGGGTTCGGTCGCGACGCGGACGACATCGACCAGGTCTGGCAGCTCCGGATCGAGAAGCCCTGAGCCGGCCCGGCCGCCTGTCTCAGCCGCCGGTCAGGGGCGGCGCCATCGACGCCTGCCACCCCGTCAACATCCCGCGGCGGAGGAACTCGCCCTTCGCCCGCATCGTGACGTCGCTCTGCAGCCGCGGCTCGAAGCGGTGATCGTAGACGTAGCCCTTGATCCTGAGCATCAGGTGCGGTCGCTGGTCGAACTTGTCCTGCACCAGCACCACCACCGGCTTCGAGAGCAACAGGTAGGGCGAGCTGTACGCGGCCTCGTAGCCGACCTCGAGCGCGACCCGGGGATCGGTGTCGGCCGGCAGAAAGAGATCGGTCACCACCTGACAGTCGGGGACCCCGGAGTTCGCGTTCCACGCCTTGCCGGAGAGGATCTCGCTGTTCGGGATGGTGACCCGGGTGTCGTCCGGCGTGGTGAGCTTGGTGCTGCGGAGCCCGATGTGGTCGATCTCGCCGTAGGCGTCGCCGATCTTGACCCGATCGCCCAACTGGTAGGGCCGGTCCACCAGGATCACCAGGCCACCGATGACGTTCTTGACCAGATCCTGGGAGCCCAGGCCGAGGGCGATGCCCACTGATGCGAGCAGGGCGAGCAGCGTGTCGCGCGACGGGGCGAAGATCGACACGACGAGAAAGCCGGCGATCGCCCAAAGCGCAAAACGGAACGCCGGCGCCAGCAGCTTGAAGAAGAACCGGGCCCGGGGCGCCTGGTCCGCCGCGGCCGCGAGCAGCCGGTCCGCCAACCGCACCAGGAGCCAGGCCGCCGCGATCACGACGATGGCCTCGGCCACGCTCCCGAAGCTCACCGAGGTGAGGAACTCGAGGGGGCTCTCGGCGAGCGAGGGGCCCGGATCCTGGATCCACATCGTCAGTCGACTCCTCTCGTGCTCAACCCAGATTCCGCCGGTGCAGCGCCTCGCGCACCACCCGGAGCGCGCCCGGTCGGACCCGAAGGCCCGGTCGGCCCGGATCGGGCTCGATCAGCTCGCGGGCCAGCAGGTCGTCCAGCTCGGCGCGACTGGTGGCCGCCGGCCACTGGAAGACCCGCGCGTGCTCCTCGGCGGTGAGGCTGCCGTGCTGCATGATGGCCACCAGAGTGAACAGATCGTCGCCGTCGAGCTGCTCGATCACCTCGTCGATCGCCGGGGTCTCGATCGGCTTCATCACCATGGTGCCCGCGTGGACCGAGTCGATCTGGCCCAGCCAGAGCTCGAACGCGGTGCGGAAGACCCCGGCCGACTCGCGGGCGAGCGCGGCAAAGAAGCTGGCCTCCGGGTCGTCGGCTCCGCGTACCCGGAGCCTGAGCCGCGCCCACCAGCCGCGCTGGAGGGCCGCCGCCACGAAGCGAAGCCGGAGCCCGGACAGATTGTGCCGGACCAGAATGGCCTCGCGGACCGCCGCCGGCGCCGCACTTGCTGCGTCGAGCCGATGGGAGAACGTCGCGCCAAGCTTGACGGCCGCGTCGAGCAGCCTGAAGGCGTGCTGGTTGATCACCACCAGCCAGAAGGTCGAGGCGGAGGTCGCCGCGATGATCCGCTCCAGCTCGCGAATCCCGCCGAAGCCTCCGACCTCGCGCAGGAAGGAGCGCTCGGTCTCCTCGAGCACCACCACTCTGCGCTCCGCGAGCAACGTCGCCTCGAGCTGTTCGGGATCGGGCACCCCCACCATCTCCGCCAGGAAGCGCCGCACCCCTGACGCCGTCGCCAGCCGGGTGTGAAACTCGCCCCGAATCACGTTGAGCCCCGAGAGCGGTCCGTCCAGGGCGCAGTTGATCAGACTGGTCTTGCCGCTGCCGCGCTCGCCCACCACCAGGACCGCGACCGGGCGGTCCGCCTCCCAGAACGAGCGTGCCTCGGCCAACGCCTGCACCTCGCGATCGCGACCGACGAGGAAGCGGACGTCGTCGAGGGCATCGAAGCGGAAGAGCCGGCGATAGATCGCCGGCAGCTCGCGGGCCCTCGGATCGGCGGTGAACTCGCGTGGCAGGTAGGGTCGGCGGGCGACGTCGATCGCCTTCGGGCCGCTCTCCGGGGCCCACTGGATGGCCACCAGGAAGCGCCGGGAGAGCTCGCGGCCCCCCTTCGCGACCCAGCCGAGCGCGCGCTTGAGGACCGGCAGGGCGGCGGCCGCCAGCACGATCCCGCCCCGACGCACACCCAGCCGGCCGAGGTGGGCCAGCGCGCCGAGCCGACTGCGGCTCAGCATCGAGCGGTTCTCGAGCGTGGCCCGCGCGACGGCGCCAAGGATCGCGGTCCGCTCGGTCGGCATGGCCGCCGACGCGGCGCGGCGGTCGACGTCGAGCAGCGAGCGGGCGTTCTCCATCGCCTCGCGCACCAGGTTGCCGTCCGCCCCGTCGGCCTGCTCTTCGGCGGCGAAGGAGTCGACCTGACGGGCGCGCTCGATCTGCTGGAGCAGCGCGACGTGCTCCGCCTGAACGTCCTCGAGCTCCCCGGCCAGCACCGGACGACCGAC
>JBFXAS010000163.1:0-11624 GCA_050184075.1 Gemmatimonadales bacterium | reverse complement strand
GCTGGCGAGCGGCGACGCCAGCACGGCCAAGGTCGTGTACGTCGAGGAGGGCGGCACCGGGCATCCCCGTGGCGAGCACGTGCTCGGCATCGTCTATCGGAAGGGCCTGACGATCGCGCTGGCCAAGTGCGGGCCGATCTACAGCGCGTCGACCAACAACTGGTACCGGATGACCAGCGCCAAGACCCAGACGGTCATGATTCGCCAGTCGATCGGCTACGACGGCGACATCGTGCACGAGAGCTACGAGCTTCGCCTCGACGGCTCGGCGGGCAAGGCGGACCGCCGGGATCGCGCCCCGGGGGTGAATGGCTGTCAGTGACGGCTCGCCCGGAGCCGAGTCAGCGGGTGAAGCCGGCGACGGCGTCCATGTACGAGGGTTGCATGGCCGCCATCGCCCGTTTAGCGGCGTCGCTGGGCGATCCGTACACCACGAGTCGGGTCGGCGTGAGGGCGTCCAGGAATCGCGCGGCGTAGCGCTCGCCGAAGTTGCCGAGGTGGGTGAGCACCGCATCGGAGTCGGCATAACGCTCGTAGATATGGCAGCGGGCGCCGTCCGAGCTGAGGCTCCACTCGTAGCTCAGGGTCCCCGGCTCGGCGGCCTTGGTGCCGGCCACCATCTCGTCGATCAGGGTCTTGAGCTGATCGAGCTTGCCGGCCTTCACCTCGAGCTCGAGCATCCAGGCGATGGCTTGACTCATCGGAAGTCCTCGTTGGGTTCGGGTCGCCCAAGGTAGCGTCCGGGTCGCGATCCGGCCACCGCTCCGAAACCCGGTTCGAAGCGGGATTCACCGTCGCTTCACCAGCCGCGGTGGAGCTTGGAGGTGGAACCGAACGGATTGGTCATCATGGGCCGCGCCATTGTCCTGCTCGCCGTCCTCCTCGTGGCCATCACCGGCAGCTCGGCGGCGCAATCTCGGGCCCCGGAGAAACCGTGGGTGATGAAGTCCCGACTCCTCATTACGGGTACCAACCGTTCGTCGGAGCCGGACGGGTTCACGACTTACACGGCCTTTCCACTCGAGGTCTCCATCGGCCGCTCGCTCGGCGGCCGGGTCGCGCTGGAGCTCGCCGCGCGGAGCGAGTCGCGCGAGGTCGATCGGGCGGCGACGCCGACGGCGGAGCGGCTCGGCACGCTCGAGCTCCTGCCCGTCAGTCTGCTCGCGCAGTACCGGCTCGGGAACGGTCGGCTCCAGCCCTATCTTGGCGTCGGTGGCAATCTGACCGTCGCCTGGGAGAAGGCCGGGGTGCTGGATTCGATGGAGGTGTCTCCGAGCTTGGGACCGGCATTGCAGGCTGGCGTCGACCTCCGGCTCTCCGACTACCTGGTCTTCAACGCCGACTTCCGCTGGAACGCGATGCGGACGGAGATCGACGCGCCCAGGGGGCCGCGGCTCGCGCGGCTCCTGATCGACGCGGCCTCCCTCGGAGTCGGGCTCGGGGTCCGGTTCTGAGGGTCACGGCTGCTTGGGTACCTCGAGCGAGCTGATCACCGGCTTGGTCGGGAGCGCGTCGCGATCGACCACCTTGCCGTCCTTGATGACGGCCGAGATCCGCCGGTAGTTCCGGGCGCTCTCGAACGGATTGGCGTCGAGCAGCACGAGGTCGGCCGCCTTGCCGGCCTCCAGGGTTCCGAGCAGGTCGTCCTTCCGGTAGGCCCTGGCGACGTTGCTGGTCGCCGACTTGAGGATCTCCATCGGCTTCATCCCGGCCTGCTCCAGCGCCACGAGCGCGTTGAAGTGACCCTCGCCCAGCGCGACGCGGGCGTCGACCGTGTCGGCCGCCAGGGTCCTCGACTCGGCGCCGAGGATCGGGTTGGCGATGCCGGCGTCGGTGGACACCATCAGCCTGACGCCGGCCGCGGTCATGTTGCGGTTGTTCTGCTTGGCGATCTTCAGGTAGGGCGTCAACACTCCGTCGGGTGACTCCTTCTCGAGCGCAGCCAGTCGTTGATCCGTGATCGCCAGCACGGAGACCGCGATCCCGCGGTCGACCAGCTTCCTGATGGTCTCCGGCGGAATGGGATAGGCCGGGCCGGAGATGTCACCGTGGGTGATGATGTCGACGCCCGCCTCGATCGCCATGTCGAGGCTCTCGAGCGAGGTGACGTGGGTCTGCACCGTCATTCCGGCGCGGTGGCCCTCCTCGACGATGGCCCGTTGGACTCGTTCGGAGAAGGAGATCAGGCTCATCTCGACGTGCCCGCTGGCGCCGTACTTGAGGAAATCCACGCCGCTCTTGGCGTAGGCCCGGATCCGGGCCCGAACCGAGTCGGGCGACATCCAGAGCAGCTCGCGGCCGGTGCCTTGCTCCCAGGTATCGTTGATCCGCTTGGCAAAGGCCTTGCTGACGTGCGCGGCGGCCGCGCCGATGAAGTCCGGGCCGAGCGGGCCGCTGAAGCCGATGATGTTGCCGGCGAGGAAGATCCGGCTGCCGATCGCTTGCCCCGCGTCGATCCGGTCGCGCACCGCGATCAGGGCGTCGCGCGGGCCCCAGGTGTCGAACACGGTGGTCTGCCCCGTCTTGAGCGCGATCTGCGCGGCCTCGAGGACGATCTCGTCGTAGCGATGCTCGAAGCGGATCAGGGTTTCGAGGTCGATGTTGAGTCCGAGGTGGAGGTTGGCGTCCATCAGGCCGGGGATCACGTACTTGCCGCGGGCGTCGATCCGGGTGGCGCCCGCGGGCACCTGGACGCTGGCCGCCGGCCCGACCGCGCTGATCCGTCCGTTGCTCATCACCACCACGCCGTTCGCGACCGGCGCGGCGCCGGTGCCGTCGATGATGGTGCCACCGACGATCGCGAGGGTCTGGGCCGAGGCCGCGACCGAGCCGGCCCCGAGCAAGGAAACGAACAGAACCGCGCAACGCGCGAGGAAGGCACGCACAGGGCGGGCTCCGGGCTGTGGGGGACGGGATCGAGTCTGGATGTTGGAGAGGGCCAGGCGGCGGCGCAAGGTCCGCTTCGGGTTCAGCGCTCGGCCGCACCTCGATGTAGGGCTGCTGCGCCCGCGCGTCCGCCGCAGTGGCGAGCGGCAGCGCTCCGAGCGCGAGCGCCGTGATCGGGCGGCCCCGCGCATCAGGCTTGCCGGCGGTCCCTCAGATCCGGCACTGGCGGCGCGGGGGCGGTGGAGGCGGCGCCTCGGTCGACACATCGAGGTACTGGACCGTCGGCGGCATCGTGGGCGCGAGGGTGATCGCAACGTGGAGCGCGCCGCGGTCGCAGGGAACCGTCCAGCGGCCGCGCAGCGCGTTCTCGAGGTGGTCGAAGCCGCTCGCTCCGGCCCGACACGGGCCCACCTCCTCCAGCATCGACTCGATTTCGGCCCGGCGCCGATCTCGTGACCGATCCAGGAAGAGATTGACCGCCACCAGGCTGTCGGCCAGGGCGTCGTTCCAGCCCAGCACCAGGCGGGTGACCTGCTCCTGCCGGGTGAGCAGCGCCGGCGAAGGCTCGGGCTCCCGCGGGACCAGCCCGCCCGTGGCCGAGAGCAGGGCGAGGGCGCTGTCGGTTGGCGATCCCCAGCTGGTGTAGGTCCGGTTCGCGAACGCGATGATCCCGACCCCGTACTCGGGCAGCCAGCGCATGATGGAGCCGAAGCCAGGGAGGCCCCCGCTGTGCGCCACGACGTGGGCGAACTCGCAGCTGCCGGAGATGCCGAGCCCGAAGCCGTAGCCGCCGCTCGAGAGCTGGATCGTGGAGTCGCCGCGGCGGTAGGCGACCGCCGGGCGGGGCCGATGGATCTGCTGCATCTCGCGCAAGGTCGAGCGGCGGACGGGACCCACCGTCGGGCCGCTCCGCGCGGGCCACGCGTCGAGGAAGAGGCCGACCCAGATCGAGAGGTCCTCGAGCGAGGTGAGCATCCCGCCCATCGCGCCGAAGGCGCCGTCGGGCAGCTGCGGCTCGAGCTTCCACTGCTCGTCTTCCCAGCGATACCCTTCCGCCACCCGCCCGCCGGCCACCGAGGCCGGCTCGAAGGTGGTCGAGGTCATGCCCAAGGGCTGGAGAATCCTGGTCTCGATGTAGCGCCGGTAGGGCATCCCGCTCGCGTTGGTCACGATGCGTCCGAGGATCGCGAAGCCGAAGTTGGAGTACTCGTAGGCGACGCCCGGCGCGTTCGAGAACGGGATCCCGGCCCGCATCATCGCCGACATCTCGGCGTCGCTCACCGCGAGCTGCTGGTCGCCCCAGGGGTTGTCCTCGGGGAACCCGGTCGCGTGCGAAAGGAGCTGCCGGATGGTAAGCTTGGGCGAATCGTCCGTGGGGTAGCTGAGCCCGGCCAGCTCCGGGACCCAGCGCTCAGCCGGGTCGTCGAGCGACAGGGTACCGGCGTCGCGCAGCATCAGGATCGCGAGGGCCGTGAAGCTCTTGGTCATGGAGGCGATCCGGAACACGGTCGAGCTGTCGACCGGCGCCTGTTTCGCGAGGTCGCGCTGGCCGGTCACGCCCACGTGAGCCAGCCGGCCGTCGAGGATGATGCCCCAGGCGGCGCCCGGGACGTGCTGCTCCCGGACAAAGTCCTCGAAGACCCGATCGACGCCCGGATAGGCGGTGGCCAGCGCGGCGACGCGGTCGGCTTGGGCGACCGGCGGGGCCGGTAGCGCCGCCGCCGGAGGGCCACCCTCGGTGGCGCCACCGCAGTGGATCGTGCCGGAGAGCATCACCAGCCAGAGCGCCCGTCGTGCTCGCTGCATTCGTAACCTCGGCCAGGAGGGAGAGAGGCTGTATCGTCCGGCAAATCTAGCGGGGTGAGGCTCGGGAGTCGGGGTGGGACGCGCGCGCAACAGTCTGCCGCTCGCTCGTGTCTAACCGGCGGACTCACGCCCATGGGAGATCAGGTGCTCGTCGCAAGCCTCTGCTTCGTGTTCTCGCTCGTCCTCGCCGTCGCTCCGGGCGCCGCGCAGGAGCCCCGGGCCCGTGAATGGACGCCCCCATTCTCGATCGAGGTGCTCGACCTGCCGCGGGCCTCGAACGGAATCGACTACCGGCTCCTCGTGCGCCGGCCCCTGGTCGCGCCCGACACGGGCGAGGCCCCCGTGGCGGTCTACCTGCTCGACGCGCTCTGGAACCTGCCCGCGGTGGCCGCGATTCAGAGCAACCTGGAGTTCCTCGACCACTTCCCGCCCCTGCTCTTCGTCGGGATCGGCTACCAGAACGAGACGACCGAGCGGCTGGAGGCGAACCGAACGCGCGACTACACCCCGACCAGCTTCCGGCCGGCCGACCCCTCGAAGCACTTCCTGAAGCCGGTGGACTACGAGGGTTCCGGTGGGGCGGACCGCTTCCTCGAGGTGGTCGAGCGGGAGATGGTGCCGCTCGTCGAGCGGCGCTACGGCGCGCGGCGCGACCGGCGGGCGATCGTGGGCAAGTCGATCGGCGGCCTGCTCGCCACCCACGCCCTGCTGGCGAGGCCGTCGCTCTTCAGCGACTACCTGATCATCTCGCCGGCGCTGTGGTGGGACGACTACTTCCTCGACTTCCGCGACCGGGCCGTGATGCGGGCCGAGCGGGCGAGCCATGCGGCGCGGCTGCCCCACCCGTCGCGGGTCTACCTGACGATGGGGGACGCCGAAGAGCGGCTGGGGATGCTGGCGGACGTCTACGTCCTGGCGCGGGCGCTCCGGCTCCGGAACGACCCCGGCCTCGGCCTCACGGTGAAGCTGATGGAGGGCGAGGACCACGAGGGCTCGTTCGCGCCCGGATTCGCGAGAGGGCTCCGGGCGCTGCTCGAGCGCTGAGACCCCTCACGGAACGAGGACGGCGTAGCTTGCGTCCTGTACCAGGCCGTGCCGCGCGTCGAGCGGGCCATCGGCATCGTGGTAGTTGAGCGGGAGGGTGTTCTCCTTGTCGAAAGAGCTGCGGTCCGCGAACATGGCGACGTGGAGGTGCGGTCCGCTGGAGCAGCCGCTGTCGCCCGAGAGGCCGATCGGCTCGCCCGCCGCCACCCGGTCTCCCAACTCGACCAGCGCGCCGCCCGGCGTCAGGTGCACGTAGGACATCACGGTGCCGTCGTCGTGAACGATCCAAACCGAGTTCTCGTGGCCGCAGATCCGGTCGGCGTCGGGCCACGATTGCTCGACGAAGCCGACGTTGCCGGCTCGCGAGGCAAGGATGGTGTCGCCGATCGCGAGGTCGAAGTCGTAGGCGAGCCAGCCGTGGTGGCCCCAATTGGGATTCGAGGGACAGTAGCCCTGGATCAGCCGCCGGGAAGTCCCGGGCTGGAAGGGCAGCTGGTAGGGCGACGCCGCCGGATCGCCGAACTCCTGAGTGCAGCGAACGGTCTGGAGATCGGGACCATCCCCTGGCCCGATACTGTCGCTGCCGCCGCAGGCAGTGGCGAGGAGCGCGCACCAGGTCGCCGCCGTCGCGCCCGTCACCCATCGATTCGTTGCTCTCACCGGCTCCCCCGTCGAATCCGTCGTTTCGACGACAAGCTACCCCCACGGGTCGGCCCCGACGCGCTCGGGACCCCGCCTCACACAGGGCGCACACAGGGAGCACCGGGGTCACTCGCCCATGAAGGGCTCCGGCACGAAGGCGTCGGACACGGGCAGCCGCGCGCCGCCGGCGAGGCGGGAGTCTTCCGCGAGGAACGCGAGGACGTGGCTCAGGATCGACGACTCGAGCGAGCTCATGATCTCGCCGTGCTTGCCCGACTCGAGGTGCTCGCCGAGCGCCCGCAGCAGCCCGAGATCGCCGCCGCCGTGCCGGTCCTCCGCCGAGGGGAGCTCGATCAGGCGATCGGCCAGCTGATAGGGATCGCCCGTGAAGGGCGACACGCGGAGCTGATCCCGGTAGAGGTCGCCGGTGATCTCGGCTTTGTCGAGGAGCACAGTCACCTTTCTGGTGCAATCGGCGGTGAGCGCGTTCATGCTCACCGTCGCATGGATTCCCGAGGCGAACTCGATCAGCACCGATTGGTTGTCGCAGACGTCGTTGTCGCAGCGCCAGACACAGCGACCGTAGGGCCCGGTCGCGAGCGCCTCGCGGCGGGCGTCGACCGAGTCGGGCGGCGGCACGATGGTATCGAAGGGCCAGCCGGTCTCGGGCCGCAGGTAGAAGCGGGTGGCGCTGTAGAGGCAGTCGTGCTGGTGCGGACAGTCGAGACACCGGTCGGTGGCGCCTTGCGGGGCGTTGTCGGGTCGGAAGAAGGAGAGCGAGCCCACCGAGGAGACGCTGGCCACGCGATCACCGGCGAGCCAGGAGGCGATGTCGAGATCGTGCGAGCACTTGGTGAGGACGATCGGCGCGCAGTCGGCGGTGCGGCGCCAGTTGCCGCGCACGTAGCTGTGGGCGAAATGCCAATGCCCCACGTCCTCCCGAATCGCGATGTGGCGGGCCGCCCCGTACTCGCCGCTGTCGATGATCCGCTTGATCTGCCGGAAGAATGGGGCGTAGCGGAGCCCGTGGGCCACGAAGATCCGGTTCTTGATCCGGCGCTCGGCCGCCACCAGCGCGAGACAGTCGGGCAGCGAGGTCGCGATCGGCTTCTCGAGCAGGACGTCGTACCCCGCCTCGGAGACGGCCGCGCAGATCGCGTAATGGGTCGGGTCCAGGGTGCAGATGAATACGATGTCGGCGAAGCGGGGCGCCGCGAGGAACTCCGCGAGCGACGAGAAGCCGCGGTCGGCCGGGATCCCGAACCGCTGCTCGAACGCGGCGCGGCGCACCGGCACCGGCTCCACGACGCCCGCGAGATGGAAGCCGGTCTGGTAGCGGCTGATCAGGTCGGCGAAGACCCGGTTGCCCCTGGCGCCGGCTCCGACGATGACGACGCGAATCACGGTCGCGCTGCGTAGCTCGAGGTACCCACTTCGTCGCTCACCTCTCCAAAAAGGTTGATTCGACCGTCGGGATGGATGAGTCCCGGCGGCCGCGGCGCGTGACCAGCAATGAGCACGAGTACCCGCAACATCACGACGTCGGGGCGGAAGGTCCAGCGGCACATGCTGGACGGGACGTCAGTCGGGCTTGGCCCGTCGATAGACGGCTCGGAGCGTCTCCGTCCAGTGGAGGCCCTCGTCCGTCGATCGTCGATTGACCTGTCGGAAGCCATCAGGGGTAGGTCGGGTGATCAGCACCTGCTGGATCAGTGGCCGCCCGCGGAGCGTGAGCCGCTCTTCCAGCACCAAGGTGTCGCCTCGGAAGTCGCCGGACGCCAATCCGAGGATCCCGTGCCGGGAGTGGCTGAAGAAGCGCTGGATCCGCCCGTCGGGGGGGCCGTTGGCGCCCCAGAGCGCCAGGAACTCGTAGGGCTCGCCGTAGCGGGTTCCGCGATAGTCCTCTCTGAGGAGACAGCCCCGGAGATCGGGCCGGATGCTGGAGCTCGCGCGGGTCGTGTCCCAACGGTTGGGCCCGTCGCGAAAGTGGGCCTCGACCTCCCACTCGCCGCGGAGGACGCCGAGCACCCTGGCCACCGAGTCGGCGCAGGCGTCGACCGTCTGAGCCTCGGCCGATCGCGCCACGACCAGCCCGATGGCGAGCAGGACGGTGGGCGCCCTAACGCCCCTTCGCATCCCAGGCCGCCAGCAGCTCCCGCTCGCGAGCGGCGGTGAGCCCGGGACGCTGGCCATCGGGCCACTCGCCGTGCTCGGCCCGGTACCAGGTGAGCGTGTCGAGGGCGACCTCGGCCAGCGGCCGATGGGTCAGGCCCGCCGCCGCGGCCTTGGCTCCGCTGAGCGCGAAGGCCCCCACCCCGCCACCGAGTCCGGCCGGCACGCCGGGCACCTGATAGTCGTTCCGGGGCGGCCACCAGAGCGGCATGTCGAAGTAGGGCCGGACCTTCTGCTCCGCGAGGAAGTCGGCATCCACCCAGGTGAAGGTGCTTGGCGTGGTGGTGACGGCCTTGACCCCGTAGAGCATCTCCGCGAACCGCATCACGGGGCCGACGGCGGTATAGCGCCCCCCGCGCGGACGCTCCACCATCTCGATCACCCAGCGGCCGAGATCGCGGGCGTCGATCATCTGGAAGGGATCGTCGGGCGTGCCCGGCGCGAGCACCTCGCCACCGCGATCGACCCGCATCACCCAGTAGGTGAAGAGATGGTTGTTGTCACCCGGGCCGACGATCCAACCGGGGCGCACGACCGTGTAGTCGTTGGGGTAGACCTTGGCGACTTCTTCTTCGCAGAGGGCCTTGAGAGGCCCGTAGTAGCGCCGGGGGTCGTGCGGCGCGCCGGCGGGGAGGGTGGCCAGCGGATAGCTCTCGTCGATGCCCGCGGCGAAGTAGTCGCGGTAGGCGTCGACGGTCGAGGTGTAGAGGTAGTGGCCGACGGAGCCCTTCAGCAGCTCGGCGGATTCGCGCACGTGGGCCGGGACATAGCCTGAGTTGTCGATCACCACGTCCCAGCTCTTGCCCTTCAGGGCGTCGAGCTTACCGTTGCGGTCGCCAATCAGCCGCTCGGCCTGGGGGAAGAGGTCGGTGCCCGTCCGCCCTCGGGTGAAGAGGGTCACCCGGTGGCCGCGCTCCAACGCGTTCCGAACCATGTGCGGCCCGATGAACCCGGTCCCGCCGAGGAACAGGATCCGCAGGCCCTGGCGAGGCTGGGCCACGGCGGCGTGAAGCGGGCGACGGAGCGCGGCCAAGCCGAGCAGCCCGGCGGCCGAGGAGGCCAGCATGGAGCGGCGGGTCCAGATCATGGGGATGGCGATCCTCTCAGGGTCACCGATCCCTACGGGATCGCGGAGCCCGAGGTTCCCGCCGTCTCACCTGCCGCTGATCACGAACATCCGCCCGGTGCGGAAGCCCTTGATGTTGCTCCAGGTCGAGGTGAGCAGGAGATCGACCACCCCGTCCCCGTCGACGTCGCCCACGCCGGTGGCGTCGAAGCCGAAAGTCTCGCCGGGCACCCGCCCGGTGATCTCGCGGAGCACCGTGCCGTCCTTCCCGGAGTAGACGTAAACCTTGCCGCCCGACTGGGCCGCGCCGCCGTACTGCCAGGCGCCGACCACCAGGTCGTCGTGCCCGTCGCCGTTCACGTCGCCCGCCTCGGCGGAGCCGATCCCGAAGCCGTCGCCGGGTTGCTCGCCCGAGAGGGTCAGCAGCTCGCGCCCGTCCCGCCCCGAGCGGACGTAGACTCGGCCGGTGCCGGGTCCCCCGCCCCCGTCGCTGAAGTCCGCCGCGTAGACGTCCGGCACGCGGTCGCCGTTCACGTCGCCCACGATCGAGGTGAACATGGCGCCGAGCGCGACCCCGGTCTCGCCCGCGTCGATCGTGAACTTCCGCTTCCCGTTCGCGCTCTCGAACACGTGTACCCGGCCGCGATTGCCGGGGCCGCCGCCCGGCGCGCCCACCAGGACCGGAGTGCTTCGCCCCCACTTGTCTCCCGCGACGATGCTCCCGAAGGCGTGCCCCGCGCTGTCACCGTCGAGCCGGACGATCAGGCTGCCGTCCCTGCCGGAGAAGACGAACGCGGCACCGGCTCCCGGACCTTTGGCCGAGGCGCCCGGGGCGCCGACGATCAGGTCGGCCCGCCCGTCGCCATTCTGGTCTCCCGCGCCCGCCGCGGCCTGGCCGAATCGGACGCCCGAGTCGGGCGAGACGAGCGTGTGGAGGATCGCGCCCGTTCTGCCCGAGTAGACGTAGGCGCGATCGTTGCCCGGCGCCCCGGCGATCACGTCCCCGACCCCGTCGCCATCCACGTCTCCCGCGCCCTCGAGGCCGGTGCCGAGGTTGTCGCCCGGCTGACCGGTGGCGGTCCAGAGCTGCTTGCCGCTCCGCCCCGAGTAGACGTAGACCTTGCCGGGGCCGGTCGGCGCGCCGCCCGAGCCGAAGGTCGGCGCCGAGGTGACGATGTCGGTCACCCGGTCGCCGTCGACGTCGCCGATGCCCCGGGCGATCCAGCTGTACTGGTCACCCTTGGCCTCGCCGACCCATTCGTGGATCACCCGGACCGGCTCGACGAAGGGTCGCTCGAAGTCGGCGGGCCGGAAGCCGAGCCCGGCGAAGCGACGATCAGCGGCGAGCGGGCGGAACTGCTCGCCTCCGGTCACGAGATCCATGTCGAACGAGCCGCTCGCCTTGAGTCTGGTGAGGGTCTCGAACGCGGCGTCGGTGTTGCCCTGCTCCGTCTGGATCGCGGCCGTGTTGAACCAGGCCTGGAGCCGGGCCGGCCTGGGGGTGGTGACGGCAGCGTAGGCCGAGAGCGCCTGGTCGAGCCGTCCGAGCTGGCGATAGGCGTTGCCGAGCAGGAGCCGGCCGATCGTCGCCTGGGGCGTGGCCGCGTAGTAAGCCTCCAGCGTGGCGACGGCGCTGTCGGCGTGTCCGGCGCTGAGCTGCCGCTGCGCGTCGCTGACGGCGGCGGGCGCCTGGGCCTGCGCCCTTCCCGACGAGAGCATGATTCCGGCCGCGAACAGCGCGAGCCTCGTTGACGACGACTTCCCCATCGCGTGCGTTCCTCCTCGATCGGTTCCCGCCCGAGCCCGGCTCGGACCCCGCATGAAGGCGCGACGCGGGCCGGCCCGGGCACTATCGAGCGATTGCGCGGGCGGGTGGCAGTGGTTCAAGTTGCATCGCAGTCGCGACTTGAAACCGACCTCTTCGACCGGACGTCCGGCCTGATGCCAGTGCTGACCCCGACCGACTCTCCCCGCTCCCCGGTGCCGCACCCTCGAGGGGTCGACACCG
>JBFXAS010000162.1:0-11685 GCA_050184075.1 Gemmatimonadales bacterium | reverse complement strand
TGTTTCGTTCGACTGAGGACGTTGGGTCCGATAGCGTACGGCTCGCTTCGAAGTCGGTCAAGCAGACGGTGTCGAGCTAGGGCCAAATGGCCCTAGGTGATCGAACCGGTGCCGCAACCGCCGGCTGTTAGGCGGATGCCCGCGTCCCTACGGCAATATCCCGCCGCCGATCGCCTTGCCGCCCTCAGGCCGTTTCCGGATCATTCGAGCGTACTCTGGACGAGTGACCGCGAGCGATGTTCGGACGTCGAAACAATGACAAGCGCGCCCGTCGTGACGGGGCGCCGCGGCGGTACCACCGGTCGGCCGACGCCATGGGCGTCGAGCAGGGTGGTCGCACCGTGCTCCTCGATCTCCGCTCCGAGCAGTACTTCGCCCTCGACGACGTCGGCACCCGAATCTGGGCCCTGCTCGGCGAGTCGCGCACCGTCGACGCCATCACCGGCGAGCTGACCCGGACCTTCGACGTGCCCGAGTCCGTCGTCCGTCAGGACGTGGAGGAGTTCCTCGCCGCGCTCGAGCGAGAGCGGCTCCTGGTGGTCGAATGACACGCGGACCTCGCCCCGGCGTGCTCTTCAGCTTCGCCGCCCTCACGACGGCCCGGCTCGGCCTGCGGTGGTTCGGGCTCCGCCGAACGGCCAGGCTGGCGCGCCGGATCGTCCGCCTGATCGGACGCTCGGCGCCCCGCGGCGAGCCGCTCGAGGCGGCCCGCCGGGTCGCCACGGTCGCGGCGTTCTTCCCGGGTCGGGCGGTCTGTCTGGAGCAGTCGGTCGCGCTCTACATCGTGCTCCGGCGATACGGCCACCCGGCCGTGCTCCGGATCGGCGTCCAGCCGTTTCCGTTCCTGGCCCACGCCTGGATCGAGCTCGATGGGGCGCCGCTCTTCGAGGGCGAGGCCACGGTCACGGCGTTCACGCCGTTTCCCGAGGTCTTCGCGTGAGTCACTTCGTCGCCGTGGTCGATCTGGCCGGGCGGCCTTTGGGCGCCGCATCGCTCACCGCCGCGCTCGAGACGCTCGCGCGGGTCGAGGGCCGGCTGCAGTATCTCCTGCACGAGAACCTCGGGGCCGCCTGGGTCGCGCAGGACGGGACCGGTCGCCCCTCAGTGGCGCAACGCGACGGGATCGTCGCGGTCGGCTCGGCTCGGCTGTCGAATCGGGTCGAGCTCTGTGCCATGGTGGGCGGGAGGCCCCCCGCCTCCGACCTCGAAACGGTGGCGGCGGTCTTCGCCCAGCGCGGCGCCCGGGGCATCCCGCGTCTGGTGGGCGACTTCGCGTTCGTGCTCTACGACACCCGCCGCGGCGCCGTCTTCGCCGCGCGAGACGCCCTGGGCGTGAAGCCACTCTTCGTCCAGCGCGGCCCCGATCGGATCGCGATCGGGTCACATCTGGACTGCTTCGAGCAGGGTCGTTTCGATCGCGACTACCTCGCGGAGCTGATCGGCGGGCGCTCCGTTCCCGAGCGCCGCACGGCGTTCGCGTGCATCGAACGGGTGCCGCCCGGAACCTGGCTCGTGGCCGAGGGGAGCAAGTCGGCCCGCGACCGGTTCTGGAGCGCTGCCAGCTATCGAGCCGCGGAGCGGGCCGACGCGGGGGAAGCGGTGGAGCGGTTCCGCGGTCTGTTCGAGGAGGCCGTCGCGGCGCAGCTCGACGAGGATCCGGGACTCGCGCCGACCGGGCCCGGCCCGGTCTGGGCCGAGCTCTCCGGTGGGCTCGATTCGTCGTCGGTCGTGGTCATGGCGCAGCACCTCGCCAGACAGGGTGTCGGCAACGGGGTGGCCGGGACGGTCAGCGTCGTCGACTCGCTCGGCGACGGCGACGAGACCCGGTTCTCGGACCTGGTCCTCTCAGGCACCGGGATTCCGAACGAGCAGGTGCGAGACCCCTGGCCCTGGCAACGGGACGTCGTCGGTCCCTCGTTCGAGGGTGGGCCCCGCCACTTCCTGCCGTTCTTCGCCAGAGATCGGGAGGTTGGTCGCCGGGTGGTTGCGGGTGGCGGGCGAGTGCTGCTGAGCGGGTATGGCTCGGATCAGTACCTCTCGGGCCGGTTCGACTTCGTGGCGGACCTCCTCGCCCGGCGGCGCTGGCGGGAGGCCGCCGGCACGGTGCTCGACCTGGCCGTCGCCACCCGGCAGTCGTTCTGGCGGCTCGGCTGGGAGCATGGGATCTCGCATCTGCTGGGGCGCCACGCGGAGCCGCCGCTCCCAGCCTGGCTCTCGCCGGCGGTGGCCGACGCGGTCCGGGGGCCGGCATCGGTGCCCGGGCGGATCTTCGACGCGCAGACCGTCTTCGAGGTCGAGTCGCTCGACGTCTTCCTCGATCGTGGCCCGCTCGAGCGGGGGCTCGAGGTCCGCTACCCGTTCCTCCATCGCCCGCTGGTGGAGTTCTCGCTCTCGCTCCCGATTGCGCTCAGAGCTCGGCCCAACCGGCAGAAGTGGATCCTGCGGGAGGCGATGGGCTCGCTGCTTCCCGCCGAGATTCGCAACCGCACCGGCAAGGGCGGGATCGGGTCGCGCGTGCTCTGGGCCCTCGAGAAGGAACGCCCGCTCCTCGACGCGCTGGTTCGCGACTCGCACCTCGCAGAGATGGGGCTCGTCGATCGAGGCGCGCTCGCGCGGGAGCTCGAGGTGGCGCGCGCCGGCGGGTCGAGGAACGTGATCGGCCTGCTCACCACGCTGGCGGTCGAGACCTGGCTGGCCGGCCGTTCGGGCTGGTGGGCGCAACGAGGGATGCACACCCCGGCCGCGGGGGTTTCGTCAGCGGCCAACACTCACGACAAGGAGTTCAGCGATGTCCAGCAAGCAGTCGTACACTAAGCCCTCGGTCACCAAGCTTGGCCGGGTGGTGGAGAAGACCGAAGGGTCTTGGTTCGGCATGTGGCCCGAGGTCATGAGCAGCCGCAACTAGGCGACGATCCTCGATTGGCGCCGGCTCCGTCCGGCGTCTGGCCCCCGGGTTCCCGACAGTCAGTCGGGATCCCGGGGGTTTGGCTTTGGCCTTGCGGTGCTGCTCGTTAGGTACCGCTTGCCGGAAAGGGCTTCTACATTCCACCCGGCCAGCGGCGACTTTTTCCTGGTCGGGATGGAGAGCCATTGGGCGCCTCGGTTGGGGTAGAACCTCGAAGGAACAGCGGCGACTTCAGCCGGTGGTTCCGCGACGGTGGCTGGCTCGTGCTGGCAGTCGTGGCTGTCGCCGGGGTGGCTCTCTTCGCGAACTGGTGGACGCTAAGAGGCGTGCTGATGTCCCCGGTCGCGAACGACCCCTCGGCCATGATGCCGGCCCTCGTTCGCAACGCAGTTGGCTTCCGCCTCATTCAGATCGGCCTTTCCCTCTCGATCGGCGTCTTTCTCGTGCGGGCGGTCCGATCGCGCCTGCCCCGGGGGCGCTGGCCAATCTGGGCCGTCGCGTTCGCCTCGATCGTCGGCTACGAGATGGTCGCAGGGGTGGCCGCCCTCCTCGTCGTGCTGAGGCTCGTCGGCGTCTGGGCTTCCGGGCTGCTGGCCCTGGAGGGCGTGCTCTGGGTCGGTCTCTTTCTCATCTGGCCTCCGGCGCCGAGGGCGACCGCGAGTCGGGTCTATCTGGCGATCGACGTGGCGATCGTCGCGATCGCGGCGGGGGTGACGATCTGGTACCTGCAGGTCAGGCCTGGCGGCGGCGAGCAGCCTTCCGACTGGCTACAGACGACGATGACGACCGTCAGTTGGGCCGCGGCTCTGGTCGGGTTGAGCGCGGCGGTGGTACGGGGCTCCATCCCGGAGCTCGAGGTCGCCCACCGCTTTCTCGCGGCAGCATTAGTGCTGCTCTTGATGGGGAACGTGGGGCTCTCGCTCTTTCTCCGGCAAGGGCCGAGCGCGGGTCTGATCATCGCCCTGCAGGCTCTGATCATGGCAGGGCTGCTCCTCTGCGTGACCGAGGCCATCCGTCGTGGTTGGCGCTGGCCAGGGAGGATCAGAGTCCCGGCCGACGCGAACATCGCCCCGCCGCTCGCGGTCGCCGCGCTGGGCTTCCTGCTGATCGTGATCACGATTCGGAGTCGGGACTTCGGCCTCGCCGTCGTCCTCACCGGCGCGATGGTCGTCACCCTGCTGCTGCTAGCCCGGCAAGTCCTGACCACGCGCGAGAACGCCCGGCTCCTGGCCGAGCGGGCGGCCTACGAGACCAACGCCAGGATTGCCGCCCTGGTCCGCCATACCTCTGACATCATCCTGGTTACCGACGCCGAGTTCCGGATCCGCTTCGCCTCGCCCTCGGCCGAAGGGCTCTGGTCCGATCGCGCGCTCGAGCTCTTCGGCGCGGACGTGCGGGAGCTGGTCGACGAGATGGACCGCGCCGACGCAGATCGGGCGCTCAGCGACAGCCTCAAGCGACCCGCCCAGAGCAGCGTCGCGCGGTGGCGGATGCCGGGTCCGGAAGGGAAGACCCGCCGGATCGAGGCGGTGATCACCAGCCTGCTCCACGAGCCGTCGGTGAGCGGCGTGATTCTCACCCTCCGCGACCAGACCGAGCGCGCCGAGCTGGAGGAGCAGCTGGCCCAGGCCCAGAAGATGGAGGCGGTCGGCCAGTTGGCGGGCGGCATCGCCCACGACTTCAACAACCTGCTCACCACGGTGCTCGGTCACAGCGAGCTCGGGATGGACTCGCTCGAGGAAGACCACCCCGTTCGGACCGACCTGAGCCAGATCCGCAAGGCCGCCGAGATGGCGGCCGCGCTCACCAATCAGCTCCTCGCCTTCAGCCGCCGCCAGGTGATCGAGCCCAAGGTGATCGACGTCCACGAGTCGCTCCACCAGGTCTCCTCGCTGATCAAGCGGTTGATCGAGGCGCGGGTCGAGACCGTGCTCCAGGTCGACAAGGACGTCGGCCACGTGCGGATGGATCCCTCGCAGCTGGAGCAGGCCGTGCTGAACCTGGCGATCAACGCCCGCGACGCGATGCCGCAGGGCGGCACGTTGACCATCTCCGCCCGCCGCGAGCGCACCACCTTCGAGATCACCAGCGGGGTGATCGCGATTCCGCCGGGCGAGTACATCGTGGTCGAGGTGAGCGACACCGGCACCGGAATGGACGAGGCCACCCAGCGACGGATCTTCGAGCCCTTCTTCACCACCAAGCCGCCCGGTCGCGGCACCGGGCTGGGCCTCGCCAGTGTCTACGGCATCGTCAAGCAGAACCATGGCGGGCTGCTGCTCAGAAGCGTGGTCGGGGAGGGCACCACCTTCGGCATCTACCTGCCTCGCACCGAGCCCGGCGCTTCGGTGGCCGAGCGCACCGCCGGCCACGCCGTCGCCGCCCCGACCGGGGCGACCATCCTCCTGGTCGAGGACGAGCCCTGGACCCGCGAGGTGACCGAGCGGGTTCTCTCCCGCGAGGGCTACCGGGTAGTCTCCGCCGGCGACGCCGTCGAGGCGCGGGCGCTCGCCGCGACCGAGAGCCACCACATCGATCTCCTGGTCACCGACATCGTGATGCCCGGGCTGAGCGGCCCCCGGCTGGCGGCCCAGCTTCGCCAGGCGCAGCCGGACCTCAAAGTGCTCTTCATCTCTGGCTACGGCGCGGCAGACGGCTCACCCGAGCTCGGTCCCGAAGAGGCGCTCCTCCGGAAGCCGTTCACGCCGGTGATGCTGCTCGAGACGGTTCGGGGCTCGCTCGGCGAGAGCGGGGAGGCGGTCGGGCCCACTGCCTGAGCGGCCGGTCGCTGCCTCTCGCGAGAATCGGACTGAAGGTCCGAAAGGCACTGCCGGGTGTCCTCACACACCACCGGGAGGCTCCGGCTCCGGCCTCGCCTGGTCCTGGACCGTCGCGGTGATCGACTCGGTGGCCCTGCCGCGGCTGGCCCGTTCGCAGGAGGTCACGGGCTGGCGGAGCAGGCTGGTGAAGCGCGGCCGGGTGAGATCCGGTGCCCGATCGGCTCGTGGACTGTCGCCCCGGTTCAAGAACGGGCCGCAGGGATCCGGTTCACCCACCCCGGGGCGGCGGCGCAGGCGACCCGAACGCGCCGTGGCCTGCGGACGAGAGTATGACGGGGGTAGGGAGTATGGAGTATATGGAGCGGACCGGGATCGAACCGGCGACCCCCTGCTTGCAAAGCAGGTGCTCTCCCAACTGAGCTACCGCCCCCGACGGGCGGGAAGTATAGCCGATTCCGGTCGCCCGCCGCGACTCGCCGGGGGGGCGAAAACGCCCGAGCGCCTTGCCCCAGACCGCTTTACGAGCGACCTTCCGAAAGGCCTCACCCCGGCTCTTCCGAGAGGCCTTCCCAAACTGAACCCGTATCCCGGGAGCTTCGATGAGAACGCTTGCCCGCGTCAGCCTGGTGACCGCTATTGGCCTGGGTGTTGGTGGCTGCGCCGAGCGCTCGGCGCGGAGCGCCGTCGAGACGGCTGAGAACCAGATCGCCGCCATCCGGGACGAGGCCCAGAAGGTCGCCCCCGACCGGCTCAAGTCGCTCAGCGACTCGCTCGAGTCGATCAAGGTCCGGCTTGCCGAGGGCGACTTCCGCTCCGTGGTGATGAGCGCGCGCTCGATCAGCGCGCTCACCCGAGACCTCGAGGCCAACATGGCCAACACCAAGTCCCAGCTCGAGACCGCGTTCCAGGGCGCGTCCAACGAGTTGCCCGGCCAGCTGGACGCGGCGATCGCCAAGGTGAATGAGGTCGCCGGTCTGCGCCGGCTGCCGGCCGGGATCGATCCGGCGAAGTTCAACACGCTCAAGACCGAATCGGCGACCTGGATGGACTCCTGGAACAAGGCCAAGGCCGACTTCGACTCCGGCAACCTGGCCCAGGCGATGTCGGCCGCGAACACACTCCGCGCGAAGGTGCGGGAGGTCAGCAACCTGCTGGGAAGCTGAGCCGACTCGGGAGGGTGCAAGAAGTTGCCCTGCGCCCGGCAACACATGGCAGGGCGGATTGCACGGAAACTACCCCGATCGATCGATACAACCGAATGTAACAGCGTGACTTAGGGCTCCGGCACATGGCTTGCCCCTTGGGCGGCCATGTCGAGGAGCCTTTCTTCTGTCCGGAAACCGGTCCGCCGTCGGGGCCTGCAGCTCCGCGGCCGGGGCGGGTTTACCCTCATCGAGCTGCTGACCGTGCTCACCATGATGGGCGGCCTGGCGGCGCTCGCCACGGGACGGACCCGGATGGCCATCGAGCAGGCCAAGTTCGCCAAGGCGATCGGCGACATCCGCTCGATTTCGGCCGACATCGTGGCCTATCAGGGCGCCGGAAACACGTTGCCGGCCGGCCTCAGCGACGTGGACCGCGCCGGGATGCTCGATCCGTGGGGGCGTCCCTACCGCTATGTAGACCTGACGTCGGGTGGCACCCCCCGAACCGACGTCTTCGGCATCGCGCTGAACACCGAGTTCGACGTCTACAGCGACGGCCCCGACGGGGCGAGTGCGACCTCGCTTGCCAGCGCGGCCAGCCAGGACGACATCGTCCGCGCCAACGACGGTGGATACATCGGTAAGGGGAGCAGGTACTAGATGACGTCGACCAAGCCCGAGAGCAACGAGACCCTCCGGCAGCCGGTGAGTCCCGGCGCCCCCTCCGGCGCCAACTACGTCACCGGCATCGCCGACGGCAACCTGGCCCAGGGCGTCGGGCTGCGCGATTTCCTCTTCGGCGTCGGGGTGGTCTTCCGGCTCGACAAGCGGCGGAAGGCCGCTAAGGACGCGGCGAAGGAGAAGAAGCGGCGCTTTGCCGTCAACCTCCCGATCCTGCAGCTCGCGAAGATCGCGGCGCCGCTGGTGATCGCCGTCGCCGGGTACACCGCCTACCAGAAGCTCGCCGGCGAGCCGCTGCCGTCCTCGGTCGTCGGCACCTGGTCCACCAGCGACGGCCGGTATGCGGGTCGGAGCTTCTGGCTCAACCCCACCGCCGTCGCTTTCCAGAACGGGACCACGACCAACGACTTCAGCGTCCATCCGATCAAGAAGGTCACCACCAAGGTGGCGGCGGACACGCTCAAGCTCACCATCGACTACGAGATCGAAGGCCAGGCGAGCACGCTGAACCTGGCGTATCGGGCCGCCGGCGGGGAGATGCGGATGGTCAACCAGCCGCGGATCCTCTGGCGCCGGACGGGCGACGCGCCGAGCATCAGCCAGTAGCGCTCCAGTCTCGATCGGGCCCATGGCTCGATTCCGGAGGCGCCGGCCCGAGCGGGCCGGCGCCTCCCTTGTTCTCGGTCTCCCGTTGCCCTACCATCCGCCTCGTTCCGCGACGACCACCGCTCGAACGAGTCTGCCACGATGCCGGTCCGCCTGCTCGATCAGGAACAGGTCACCGCGCTCCTCGGGATGCGCGAGTGCATGGGTGCGATGGAAGAGGCTCTCCGCGCGCTGGCCCGGGGCGGCGCGGTGATGCCGCTGCGCACGGTGTTGCAGCTGCCCGGGGGCCGGGGCGCGTTCGGCGCGATGCCGGCGCACCTCGATCCGCCGGACGCGATCGGGCTCAAGGCCATCACCGTCTTCCCGGGCAACGAGGGCACCGCCTACGACTCCCACCAGGGCGTCGTGCTGCTGTTCGAGGCCACCCATGGCAGCCTGGTGGCGGTGCTCGACGCCAGCTCGATCACCGCGATCCGCACGGCCGCCGTGTCCGGGGTCGCGACCCGGCTGCTCGCCGCGCCGGAGGCCGGGGTGCTGGCGATGATCGGGAGCGGCGTACAGGCCGACACCCACCTCGACGCGATGATGGTGGCCCGGCCGATCCGCGAGGTTCGCGTCACCAGCCGCCAGCCCGCCAACGCGGCGCGCTTCGTCGCCCGCTCGCGGGCGCGCTACGCCGGCCTCAAGGTGGACGCGGTGCCCACGGCCGAGGCGGCGGTACGAGGAGCCGAGATCGTCTGCACGGTGACCTCCTCACGGGAGCCCGTGGTCGCGGGGGCCTGGCTCGCGCCCGGCTCCCACCTGAACGCGGTCGGCGCCTCGCTTCGGAGTGCCCGGGAGCTCGACAGCGACGCGGTCGCCATCGCCAAGCTCTTCGTGGACCGCCGCGAGTCGACCCTGGCGGAGAGCGGCGACTTCCTGGTGCCGAAGTCGGAGGGCCGCTTCGGCGACGATCACATTCGGGGTGAGATCGGCGAGCTGCTCCTGGGCACGGTGGCCGGCCGGGAGGGGGACGGCGAGATCACCCTGTTCAAGTCGCTCGGGCTTGCGATCGAAGACGTCGCCGCCGCCCACTTCGTGCTGCGCGAGGCGGAGCGCTTCGGCGTCGGGTCGGTGATCGAGCTCGGCGGGATGCGCGACGAATGACGGTCGGCCCGACCGCGCGCTCGACCGACCGCGCCCGCTTTGCGATCAATCCCTATCGGGATCCCGGCGCTCACCCGGCGCCGGCCCCGGCCGCGGTGCTCGAGTACCATCGCTCGCTTCCGGGCTACGCGCCGACGCCGCTGGTCGCGAGGCCGGACCTGGCGCGCGCCCTCGGCATCGGCCAGCTCTTCGTCAAGTACGAGGGGACCCGCTTCGGACTGATGGCCTTCAAGGGGCTGGGCGCGTCCTGGGCGCTCCACGTCCTTCGCGAGCGGCGGGGTGGGGTGTTGGGCACGGTCTCGACCGCGAGCGAGGGCAACCACGGGCGGGCGGTGGCCTGGGCGGCCCGGCTGGCCGGGGTTCCGTGCGTCATCTTCCTCCCGTCGCGTGCGGCGCCGGAGCGGATCGAGAACATCCGGCGCGAGGGCGCCCGGGTCGAGTTGGTGGACGGCAGCTACGAGGACGCCGTGCGCCGCTGCGACGAGACCAGCGCCCGCGAAGGCTGGCAGATCATCTCCGACGTCGGCTATCCGGGCTACCTGGAGATTCCCCCCCTGGTCGTCGAGGGCTACAGTACGCTGTACCGGGAGGTCGACGCCGCCCGCCGCGAGCGTGGGCTGCCGGAGCCCGACGTGGTGCTGATCCCCGGCGGGGTCGGCGGGATCCTCCACGCGGGGGTCGTCCACTACCGCAGCGGCGCGTCGCCGGCGCGGCTGGTCTCCGTCGAGCCGGCCGAAGGCGACTGCCTAACGACGTCCATCGAGTCGCCGGGCGGGGCGCCCGCCGTCTCGACCGGGAGCCGCCAGACGGCGCAGGCCTGTCTCAACTGCGCGGAGGTGTCGCTCCCGTCCTGGCCGCCGATCCGCTCCGGGGTCGACGTCTTCCTGGCGATCGACGACGAGTTCGCGGAAGACGCGGTCCGGCGGCTCGGCCGTCCGACGGGCGGCGACCCGCCGATCGAGGCGGGTACCTCCGGCGCGGCGGCCACGGGCGGGCTGATCGCGCTCACGGCCGACGCCCGTTTCGCCCCGGCGCGGGAGCGCCTCGGACTCGGCCGCGGGTCCGTCGCCCTGGCCATCTGCACCGAGGGACCGATCGACCGGGCGGACTTCGAACGCGTCATGGCCGGGGCGCAGTGAGGGCCGCTGGGCGGCCGCCCCACCGAACCTGAAGCGAGGGCTCGATACCGATGAAGCGACTGATTGCCGTGCTGCTGATCGCCTCGACCACTCCGCTCGCCGCGCAGCGCGAGCGGGCGGTGGCGGGGCTCGATTCCCTCGACGTCGTCGTGACCGGCGCCATGATCGCCGACGGCAGCGGCCGGCCCGCGTTCGCGGGCGAGATCGGGGTCCGAAGCGGGTGGATCGTGGTGGTCGGCCGCCCGGGCGAGCTCGACCGGGCCCGGGCCCGGGTGCGGATCGACGCCGGGGGCATGATGCTCTCGCCGGGCTTCATCGACGTGCACAGCCACACGGTGCCGGCGATCCTCTCGTCGGAGCGGAAGCTCAACGAGGGCGTGATCCGGCAGGGCGTCACCACGGTGGTGGCCGGACCCGACGGGGGTTTCGCCCCGGAGATGATCCGGCGCACGATCGCCTTCCTCCAGAGCGAGGGCGCAGGCACCAACGTCGCCTCCTACGTCGGCCACAACGGCGTGCGCCGGGCGGTGATGGGCAACGCCCAGCGGGCCCCCACGGCGGAGGAGATGGACCGGATGAAGGCCCTGGTCCGGGAAGGGATGGAGCTCGGCGCGGTCGGTCTCTCCACCGGGCTGATGTACGAGCCCGGGATGTTCAGCACGACCGACGAGGTCGTCGAGCTTGCCCGGGTGGTGGCCCCCTATCGTGGCATCTACGACTCCCACGTGCGGGATCCGGGCAAGCGGCTGGTCTGGTCGGACCGGGAGGCGATCGAGATCGGCGAGCGGGCGGGGATCCCACCCAAGCTCGGACACCTGAAGGCCGTCGGCCTCGAGCAGGCCGGGCTGATCAAGGACGTGATCGCGATGGTCGAGCAGGCCCGCGCCCGCGGAGTGGAGGCCGTCTCCGATCAGTATCCATACGACGGCGCGGCGACGGCCTCGCTGGAGAACATCATCGTGGCCCCGGCCGAGCTCAAGTCGGGCTTCGATCTCAAGGCCGCGCTCCGCGATCGGAACACCAGGGCCAAGGTGAAGGTGGCGAGCGAGCAGGGCGTCGACGGCGGCTTCGCCTGGCTCAAGGCCACCGGCTACTCCAGCATGCGGATCACCACCAGCCCCGACGATCCCTCGTTGGTCGGCAAGTACCTCTCGGAGCTGGCCGAGGCCCGCGACGCCGATCCGTTCGACGTCGTGAGCGATCTGATTCTCGGCGCCACCAAGCCGATCGGGATCACCTTGGGCGCGATCATGGAGGAGGACGTCCGCACCCTCCTGGTCCAG
>JBFXAS010000161.1:0-11698 GCA_050184075.1 Gemmatimonadales bacterium | reverse complement strand
CGACCTATCGATGGGGGCCCGTCGTCCTGCCCGCGGCCGGTGGCGGCTATCTGCGGCAACTGCCGCTCGGTCTGATCCGAGCCGCCCTCCGCCAGGCCGAAGCTCGAGCCGAGCCGGGCATGTTCTACATCCATCCCTGGGAGATCGACGTCGACCAGCCGCGGATTCGGGTCGGGCCCCTGACCCGGCTTCGCCACTATCGCGGAATCGAGCGAACGCTGCCGCGGCTCCAGAGCCTCTGCGCGGAGTTCCGGTTCACCTCGGTGCGGGCGTGGCTCGACGCGCAGGCGACGTGACGCTCACGGTCGAGCGGTTCGAGGGCGCCGCCCTCGAGTGGGACGAGTTGGTCGCCCGGGTGCCCGGGTCGACCTTCTGCCATCGCCACGACTGGCGATCGGTGATCGAGGACGCGCTCGGCCACGAGTGCCACTGGCTGGCGGCGCGGGGGCCGGATGGCGCTCTCGAGGGCGTGCTCCCGCTGGTGCGGGTGAAGAGCCTGCTCTTCGGCCACTATCTCGTCTCGATGCCGTTCCTCAATTACGGGGGGCCGCTCGGCTCCGAGCCGGCGGTGAGAGCGTTGGCCGCGCACGCGACCGCGCTGGCCGAGCGTGACCGGGTCAAGCTGCTCGAGCTCCGCAGTCGGGCCGAGCTGCCGCTCGAGCTGGCGGTCTCCCATCGGAAGGTCACCGTGGTGCTCGATCTGCCTGCCTCCACGGACGCGCTGATGAAGCAGTTCCCGAGCAAGCTCCGCAGCCAGGTTCGGCGGCCCTTCAAGGAGGGCTTCACGGTGCGTCACGGCGGGGACCAGGTCCAGCCGTTCTATCAGGTGTTCTCGCGTCACATGCGGGATCTCGGCACCCCAGTCATGCCGCGCGGCTTCTTCGAGCGGATCGCCGACGCGTTCGGCGACGAGGCCTGGTTCGGTTGCGGTTATCTCGGTGACGAGCCGATCGCCGCCGGGGCCGGGTTCCTCTGGCAAGGGGAGTTCGAGATGACCTGGGCCTCCTCGCTCGCCGTGCACAACCGGATCTCGGCCAACATGGGGCTGTACTGGTCGTTCATGGAGCGGTGCGTCGGGGCCGGCGTCACCCGTTTCAACTTCGGCCGCTGCACGCCGGGGGGCGGCACCCACCGCTTCAAGCGGCAGTGGGGCGCGGCCGACGAGACGCTCTGGTGGTACCAGCGCTCCGCCACGGCGGACGCGGCCGCGACTCCGTCTCCAGACTCCGGCGCGCTCGCCTGGGGCCCCCGGATCTGGAAGCGGCTGCCCCTCGGTCTCGCCAACTGGCTCGGTCCCCGGATCGTTCGCGGCATTCCCTGATGGTCCGGCACCAGCTGCCAGCGTGGTCGCCCGTTTCGCTCGGCTCGGTTCGGGCCGGGGTCGCCGCCCGCGGCGACGCGGGGGCCCTGGATCACCTGGCCGGCATCCTGCGCGACCGCCTCGGCGCCTCCGCGGTGGCGCTCACCGGTTCGGGCACGCTGGCCCTGGGGCTCGCGATGCGGGCTGCCGGCCGCGCAGCTCGACCGAGGATCTGCCTGCCGGCCTACGGCTGCTTCGATCTGGCAACGGCGGCGGACTTCGCGGACGCCGAGGTTCGGCTCTACGACCTGGAGCCTCGCACGCTGAGCCCCGCCCCGGAGAGCCTGGAGCGCGCCCTTGGAGGCGGTGCCGACGCCGTGGTCGTCGCCCATCTCTTCGGGGTCCCGGTGGCCACGGCGGCGGTCCGGGCCCGGGCGGCGGCGGCCGGGGCCATCCTGATCGACGACGCGGCCCAGGGCGTCGGGGCGACGGTCGAGGGCCGCCCGGCGGGCGCCGGAGGTCAGCTGGGGGTACTGAGCTTCGGCCGGGGGAAGGGCAGGACCGGCGGGCGGGGCGGGGCGCTGCTGGCGTTCGAGCCCGAGATCGGAGCCCGGATCGGGAGTCTCGTCTCTGGGGCTGGCAGGCCGCCAGCTGGGGGGTTCGGTGAGGCGCTCAAGCTGGCGGCCCAGTGGCTCCTCGGGCGGCCCGGCGTCTACGCGATTCCGGCCTCGATTCCCTGGCTCCGCTTGGGCGAGACGCTCTACCACCAGCCGCCCTCCGTGGAGCCGTTGAGCAGATTCGCGGCGGGGGTGCTGCTGCACGGAATCCAGGCGGTCGAGGAGGAGAACCGGGTCCGGGCGGCCTCGGCCGAGCGCTGGACCGAGGCCCTCGCGGGGCTGGCGGGCATCGAGCGGGTCGAGCCACCCCTCGGCTCTGGTCCGGGTTGGCTCCGCTATCCGGTGATCGTGGAGCCCGAGCTGGTCGCCGTGCTCTCGACGCCCGCCTTTCGGCGACTCGGAGTGATGCCGGGCTACCCGAAGACGCTCGCCGCGCTGGAGGGCTTCGAGGGCCGCCTCGGCGCCATCGACACCGCGGCCTTTCCCGGCGCGGCGCTTCTCGCCGGGCGGCTCTTCACGCTACCTACCCACAGCCGGGTCCGACCGCGCGATCGAGAGGCGCTGCTCGGAGCGATCAGGTCCGTCGCCCGTTAGGCGGCGAGTGGCCCGCCGGGGCCCGGGACGGGTGGATCAGGCCCGCTCCAGGGCCGTGCCTCGGGCGGAGAACCACAGTCCACCCAGCGCCGCCACCACCATCCAGCTGGCGAAGTAGGTCAGGCTCAGCGCGAGCGCGTCCGCGGCGGGGATGCCGAACGGCTTGAGCAACAGCACCCAGGCGCCCTCGCGGATGCCGACGCCCGAGATGGTGATCGGCGCCATGGTGCTGAGACTGACGATCGGGACGGTGAGCAGAAAGGAGCCGAGCGGGAGCGGCAAGCCGAGCGCCTCGGCCAGGACGACCCAGGCGCTCAGATAGACCAGCTGCACCAGGAGCCCGAGCGCGACGGCGGCCGCCAGGCGGCGCGGCTCCCGGGCCAGCTCCACGAACGCGGCGGCCACCCCCCGGGCGAAGGCCACGGGCTTGGCCAGGAAGCGCCTCAAGAGCCAGCCTAACGCCAGCAGCACCGCGATCGCGGCCAGCGCTCCCAGGAGCAGCTCGCGGCTCGGCCGCCAGTCGAGCGCCAACCCTTCGAGGCCGCCGGCCACGGTCAACCCGATCAGAAAGAAGATCCCCAGGGCGAGCACACCCAGCATCCGGTCCGCCAGCACGGTCCCGACCATCAGACTGGTTCGGCCGAGGCTCCGGCTCGCCGCGGTGGCCCGGACGGCATCCCCGCCGACGGCCGTGGGGAGGAAGAGACTGAAGAACGCGGCCGTGAGATAGAGTCGGAAGAGGTAGCCCCACGGGGGTGCCCCTGCTCCGATCAGGACCCGCCACCGGGCCGCGCTCAGGGCCTGGGCGGCCGCGAGCAGCAGGACCGCGGCGATCGCGCCGACCAGGAGGAGTCCGCTCCAGCGGACGCTGAGCTGGCCCAGATCGATCCGGGCCAGGAGGAAGGTCAAGAGCGAGACCCCGACGGCGATCCGGATCCACTTGGTCCAGGCCCGCGGCCGCCGCTCAGCCGTCATCGTCCACCAGACGATAGGTCTCCCGGCGGGTGGCCAGGAGATGGACGATGATCTCGCCGATCAGGCCGAGGGCGATGGCCTGGATCCCGAGCACGACGAGCAGCACCGCGAGCAGGAGGGCGGGCCGGTTGGCGATGCCCTGGCCCCCGAGCTTCTGGGCCGCGAGGACGGCGAGCAGCACGCCCCCGCCGAGGGCCACGCTGCCGCCGATCAGGCCGAAGAAGCGGAGCGGCCGCTCCGTGAATCGCAGCACGAAGAAGACCCCGAGGATGTCGATCAACCGGCGGAGGTACACCCCGGGGCCGTGAATCCTGGCGTGGGCGTCCGCTGCATGTTGGGGACAGGGCAGCTCGCGCACCCGATAGCCCGCCCGGTGGGCGAGGAGGGGGAGGAAGCGAGCGAAGTCGCCGTAGAGCGGCAGGTCGCGGAGCACGCTCCGCGGCATCGCGGCGACGCCCGATGCGATGTCGTGAAGGCGCTGGCGGTTCAATCGCCCGAGCAGGCGGTTGAACACGGCGCTCTGGAGCCGGTTGGCGGGGCCGTCCTGGCGAGGCCAGCGCCGAGCGACGGCGACGTCGGTCCCGTCGGCCAGCGCGTCGAGCAGCGCCGGGATGGCCGTCGCCTCGACCCGCGGATACGGCGGCAGGGTCAGCACTGCCCGGCCGCGGGCCGCGTCGACGCCCACCTTGAGCATGGTGGCTTCGCCGAACGGCTGCGCCAGCTGGAGCACCCGGATCGGCTCCCGGTCGTCGGAGCGGCCGCGGAGCGCGGTCGCCCGGTCGGCGAAGCGCGGGTCGAGGACGAACAGGAACTCGAAGCTGACGCCCGCGGCCCGGAGCGGGGCCGCGTACTCGTCGAAGAGCTGGTCGAGCGGCGCCGGGCGCTCCTTGACCGGCACCACGACGCTCAGATCGAGCTCGCCACTGGCCGCCGGCGCCTCCACCCGCTGGAGCGACCCCGCCGTCACGGCCGCAGCTCCCGGGCGAGCGGGGGGCGGCCTTCTTCCGGATCCTGGAACTCCCGCAGGGCACCCTCGCCGACCAGGCCGAGCAGGAGCAGGTAGGCCGCCAGACCGAACCAGAGCAGCGACACACTGGGAAGCACCAGGGCTTCCGCCTTCTCCGGCCGGAAGTCGGTCGCCATCACCGAGGCGGCCGCGAAGGCCAGCCCGAGCACGGTGGCGCCGAGGGCGGCCAGCCCGAAGAGGGAAAGGGGCCGATCCCGAAAGGAGCGGATCGCCGCGATCGTGACCAGGTCGGCCAGCACCTTGAAGGTGCGGGAGATCCCGTACTTGCTCGCCCCGAAGCGACGGGCGTGGTGGGTCACCGGCACCTCGGCGATCCGGGCGCCGGCGGTCGCCGCGGCCACCGCCGGAATGAAGCGGTGCATGTCGGAGTAGAGTCGCATCCGCTCCAGCACCTCCCGCCGGTATGCCTTGAGTGAGCAGCCGTTGTCTCGGATCGGGACTCCGGTGGCCCGCCGGATCAGCCGGTTGGCGATCCAGGAGGGGATCTTCCGGGAGATCACCTTGTCCTGCCGCCGGACCCGATACCCGGCGACCAGATCGTAGCCCTCGTCCAACTTCGCCACCAGCCGGAGGATGTCGCCCGGGTCGTTCTGCAAGTCCCCGTCCATGCTGACGATCACCTTGCCGCGGGCCTGGTCGAAGCCCGCCTGCATGGCCGCGGTCTGGCCGTAGTTGCGGGCCAGTCGGACCAACCTGACACCGGAGCCGGGCCTGGCGAGCCCGGCCACCACGTCGGTGGTTCGATCGGTGCTCCCGTCATCCACCAGCACCAGCTCCCAGTCGGTGCCTCGAAGGGCCGCGCCGACCGACTCGATCAGGCGCGGCACGCTCTCCTCCTCGTTGTAGAGGGGGACGACCACGGAGAGTTGGGGGTGCGCGGAATCGGTCATCCGTTGCAGTGGCTGGGTTGGGTGGGCCGGCATCGGTGAGGCAAGTTGCATTCCGGCCCGACGCCCGTAACGGCGGCCGGACGAACTCATTCCGCAATGACCGGCTGATGCGCCTCCGCGACTCCCGATCGCTGCAAACTTCGGTCCTCCGGGCTCCCAAGTCGTGAATCGATGCAGACTTCGCCCGCCAGGCCGAGTCAACACGGGGGCTGCGTTTGCTCGGGCTACTGTCAATCTTGGGTACAACGTTGGAGTGTTCCGTTGCCGCCGCACCGGTCGCAAGCGGTTGCTCTCGCTTGGCTTGTGCAAGCCATCCGGAGTGGTTCGTCACCTGTCATTATTCGATACAGCGGTTGTGCCCGGGACTTGCGTTTCCGAGAGCCGAAACCAGGTCGAATATCGGCCGACTAGGCTTTCACGCTCAGCTTGCACGTGCGGAGATCATGGCTCACACCGTCAACCCCCGCAGCTTCCTGCAGTCGGCGCCCTGGCGCGGGCTGGTCGCAGCCTCGCTCCTTTCGGCCGCCTGTTCGCGAGGCGAGGAACGGGAGTTCCTCGGCCCACCGGACACGACGCCCGTGGACAATAGCATCGCCCAGGTGGTGGTCGTGCCCCGACTCGGCACGGTGGCCCAGGGCGAGCAGCTCGACTTCGCGGCCTTCGCCAGGAACAGCAAGGGCGACAGCATCGCCGCCGAGGTGCTCTGGAGCTCGTCGGGCGGACAGGTGTCGAGCACTGGCGGGTTCTCCGCCGCCACGGCGGGGACCTTTTGGATCGTGGCCCGCTCGACCGCCCAGGCGGAGAAGGCCGACTCCGCGAGCGTGCTGGTGGTCGGACCCGACAATCCCCTGGTGAGCGTCAGCGTCACCCCAGGAGCCATCGGCGCCCGGGTGGGCGTGCCGTTGCAGTTCATCGCGAAGGTCTACCACGAGGACGGCAGGCTGGCCTCGGTGCCGGTGTTCTGGACCGCGTCGGGCGGCTCGATCGGCCAGGACGGCGCATACCTGCCGGACACGCCGGGCGATCAGATCGTGATCGCCGTGATCGGCGCGGGCCTGGTCGACACGGCCGAAGTCCGCGTCTCCGAGCGGCCGTTCCTGACCTCGATCCTCCTGAGCCCGGGTGAGGACACGGTCGATCAGGGCTCGTCCCTACAGTACGTGGTGGCCGCCGAGTGGAGCGATGGCAGCAGCGACCTCCCCCCGGTCGATTTCAGCACGACGGGTGGCGTGATCGACTCCACCGGTGTCTTCAACGCCCTGGCCCTGCCGGGCGACTACATCGTCGTGGCCAAGGAGCGCGGTGGGCAGCGGACCAGCACGGCCAACGTCCGGGTCCAGTCGAGGCGGGTCACGGGCATCGACGTGACACCTGCAACGATCAACCTCACGCCCGGGGCGACGCAGCGCTTCCAGGCCAGCGGCCGCGACGAAGTGGGAGTGCCGACCCAGGTACAGGTGAACTGGTCCGCCACGGGCGGCACCATCACCAACAATGGTTCCTACAAGGCGGGCCTGACGCCGGGCACTTATCGGGTCATCGCGACCCAGTCCGGCGGCGCGCTGGCCGATACCTCTGTGGTTACGATCTCGACCCCGGCGGCGACGCTGACCCAGCTGGTGCTCAATCCCAGCGCGGTGACGGTGGCGGCGGGCGCCGTCACCCAGTTCACGGTCGCCGGGTCGTGGAGCGACGGCGGCAACGCCGCGCCAGAGGTGAGCTGGTCGACGACCGGCGGCTCGATCTCCGACGAAGGCGACTATACCGCGCCGAACACGCCGGGAATCTACCGGGTGATCGCCCGGCACACGGGTGGGACCAAGGCGGACACCAGCACCGTGACCGTGGCGGCCCCGAAGCTGGTGCAGCTCTCCATCGCACCGGGCACGGCGTCGATCGAAACGTACCAGACCAAGCAGTTCAACGCCGCCGCGCTCTGGAGCGACGGGAGCACCGCTCCGCCCCCGCTCACCTGGACCGCGACGGGCGGGACGGTCTCCGGCACCGGCCTGTTCACGGCCGGGACGTCGCCGGGCACCTTTCGGATCATCGTGCGCGACCAAGCGGCAACAATGGCGGACACGGCGTTCGTGACGATTTCGTCACCGGAGCCGGTCCTCCAGGACATCGTGATCAACCCCGGCTCGGTCTCGCTCAACTCGGGCGCCTCGCAGCAGTTTTACGTGCAAGGGGTCTGGACCAACAACGGGTCGGCCATTCCGGACGTGAGCTGGTCGGCCACGGGCGGCTCGGTGAGCACGGGCGGGCGGTATACGGCCGGGAACACGGCCGGGACCTTCCGGGTGATCGCCGTCGCCACCGGCACGGGAATCGCGGACACGGCCCTGGTGACCGTGCTGCCCCCGGCGCCCGTCCTCACCGGGATCGTGGTGACCCCGGGGCAGGCGACGGTCCAGCCGGGCAACGTCCAGTTCTTCGACGTTGCCGGGTTGTGGACCAATGGAGGCAGCGGGGCCCCCGCCGTGACATGGTCTGCCACGGGCGGTACAATCAACTCTGGTGGGGCGTACACGGCCGGCTCCCAGGCCGGTACCTACCGGGTGATCGCCCGGCAGGTCGGTGGCGGGTTCGCCGACACGGCCAGCGTGACGATCGCGGCGGCGCCGCCGGCGCTGGTGGGCCTGGTGGTGAGTCCCGACAGCAACACCGTGTCGACTGGCGGGAGCCTCCAGCTTGGCGTGGCCGGGGTCTGGACCAACGGTGGCGCCGGGACCCCCGCGGTGACGTGGAGCGCAACCGGCGGGGCGATCACCTCGACGGGTAAGTACACGGCGGGCAGCCAGGCCGGCACCTACCGGGTGATCGCGACCCAGTCCGGCGGCAGCCTCGCGGATACCGCGACGGTGTTCGTCTCGTCGTCGGTGGTGGGGTTGACGTCGCTCGACATCAGCCCGAACTCGGTAACGCTGCAGACCGGGATGTCGAACGAGTTCCTGGTGGACGCCCATTGGAGCAATGGGACGACGACTCGTCCCAATCTCGACTGGACGGCGAGCGGCGGCACGGTGTCGACGCACGGCCGGTATACCGCGGGCAACATCGGCGGGACGTACAAGGTCATCGCCCGGCACACGAACGGCACGTTGGCCGACACCTCGAGCGTCCAGATCCTGGCACCGGCGGTGACCAAGCTCACGCTCACGCCGGGATCCGTGAGCATGTCGGTCAACGGGAGCCAGCAGTTCTCGACGTCCGCCACCTGGTCGGATGGCGTGAGTCGGCCGGTTGCCGTGACCTACTCTGCGACGGGAGGCACCATCAGTGTGAGCGGGTTGTACCGGGCAAGTAGCGCGGCCGGCACGTTCATGGTGATCGCGACCTGCAGCTGCGGGAAGGCGGACACCTCGGCGGTGACGCTGCTCGGGGCGTCGACGGCCACCCTGGTGTCGCTTTCCATCTCACCGTCGAGCACCACGCTGCAGCCGGGCGGCAGCAAGCAGTTCAATGTGATCGGACAATGGAGTGACGGCACCTCGTCCCCGCCGCCCGTCGTGTATTCGACGACCGGCGGGTCGATCAACTCCTCGGGCAACTACACGGCGCCGCAAACGACCGGGTCGTACCTGGTCGTGGCCAGGCACGCGACCGGGATCAGGGCGGATACGGCCGTGGTCACGGTGCAGGGCGGGTCCGGCAGCGGTTCCGGCTCCCCCTGGTTCGAGGAGGACTTCTCGTACTCGTCCACCTCGGCTCTCCTCGCATACCCGAACGCCAACTGGAGCGGGGTGAACGAGGACGTCAACAAGAGCCGGATCTCGCTCGACCCGTCCGGTCCGCCGGTCGGCGGCAAGTCGATGAAGTACTCCTTCCCGGATCGGACCGGCGACGCCAACTTGTGCCACGACTACACGATCGGTCGGAACCTGAAGTTCCCGTCCACCGAGCGCGAGGTCTGGTTCGAGGTTTGGTTCAAGTTCCAGCCCGGCTTCGAGACGCACGTTCCGGCCTGTGACGGCGTCTCGATCAACGCCTACAAGTTCGTCTTCGGTCGGGTGCAGTCGGGGCGCTTCGGCGCGACCATCGGCGTCTATCCGAACAGCCACTCGTACACGATCGAGGCCCCGTCGGGTCAGGTCTTCCAGGGCAAGGGACCGAGCTCGATCGACTTCGCCTCCATCACGGACGGCCAGTGGCATCTGATCCAGTGGCACATCCGGACGTCGTCGTCGAACGGCGTCGCGAACGGATACATGGAAACGCGAATCGACGGCGTCGTCCTGCAGGTGGCGTCCAACATCGTGGTCAACGAGCCCGGCATCTATGGGATCGCCCTCGGACGGAACATGAATCAGGGGCCGATTCAGCCGCAGGCGCTCTGGTGGGGACGCGCTCGCGCATGGCGGTCGAGTCCTGGTTGGGGCTGGTAGCGCTCGCTGCCAATCGGGGGGCTTGGCTTCCGAACGGAGCCACCGAGGGGCCGCCGCGAATGCGACGGCCCCTCGGCCGTTGGGGCCCGCCAGAGCGGGTTGGTCGGCTTGCCCCGGAGGGTCAGCCTCCGTTGCCGCCCAGGATCCGCCGGAGACGTCCCTGGATCCGGGAAGTGAAACGCTCGGCCTTCATCTTGGCGTCGAACGCCGAGCGCATCGCCCGCTGGAAGCCCTCGTGACCCGGGGAACGCTCGAAGCCGGGGATGTAGTTGGTCTTGTTGCCGAACCCGAGCACCCGGCGGTCTTCGTCCGACAGTCCGCCGAGAAACGCGGCGTTGAGCAGCAAGGGGTGGTACCGATAGTAGTCGAGGTCCTCCTTCTGCAACGGGACGCTCGGCTCGTGGTAGTTGTAGAAGATCGCCAGCCGTTCCTGGAGGATGGGTGTTCCCTGCCGGTGGATGCCGGAGGTGTCGAAGAAGATCGCGGTTCCGGCCCTTCCTGTCACTTCGACGATGTCCTGCTTGGGCACCCCTGCGAGCTCACCATCCTGGACACTTCGGGGGTGCTGTTTGCGGTGGCTTCCCAACACATAGGTGAACGGTCCGGAGGTCACGTCGGAGAGATACATCGCGACCTTGACCTCACGGGGGATCCGATCTTGCACGAGCTCCTGATTGTACCACGCGTCACCATGCCAGCCATGGAAGTCGCTCGTCGTCGGGAGCGACTTCCAACCCTTGGCTTCGACCAACTCGTAGGTCGGACCGACGTAGCTCCCGATCGTGTCCTTGACCACGGGGTGAATGGCCAGGTCGACGAATCCCTGATCCAGCACGAGTACGTCCTGCACCATGTGGCGGAAGGGCTCGGTCTTCTCGTAGCCATCGAAGTCGTTCCATCGCATGCGCTTGAGTCGCGACTGGAAGGCCACCCGCATCCTGGCCACGACGTCCGGAGCCAGCAAGTCGGGAACGACGGCGATACCGTGCCGCTCGAGCTCTTCAACGGGGCTACTCATCGAGCAATCTCCTCGCCTGGGAACGTCGCATAGCACGCAAGATAGCCTTCGATCTGCGCCTCGATCGAGAATCGGTCGACCGCAGACCGACGGGCGTTCGCGGCCATCTGCGCGCGGAGCGCGGGGTCGCTCTGCAGCCGAGCAACGCGGTCGGCGAGCGCCCCGTCGTCGCCCGCGGGCACCAGAAAGCCGTTGTGTCCGTCTTCGATGAACTCGGGAATCCCGCCAACGGCGCTCGCGACGACGGCGAGTCCAGAGGCCAGAGCCTCGAGATTGACCAGGCCGACCGCCTCCTCCCACAGCGAGGGGCAGACGAGGCAGTCCGCCGCTTGCATGAGCGGCTCCACCCGGGACTGCATCCCGAGAAAGCGCACTCGCTCTATGACGGACAGGCTCGCGGCCAGTGCCCGGAGCTCGCCGGCGACGGCGCCGTCCCCGGCGACGAGCAGGGTGCACCCTTCAGGCAGGCGGCGACAAGCGCGGATCGCCACGTCGACGCCCTTCTCCTTAATCAGGTGGGCTACGACCAGCGCCACGAACTCGTCGCCGAGGCCCAATCGAGCTCGTGTCGCCGCCCGCCGGTGCTCGTCAGGCGCGAAACGATCCGTGTTGACGAAGTAGTGGCAGCGGTCGAGGTTCGACCAGACCCGTGCCTGTTCGAGGCTGCTCACCACGTAGTCGCTGATGCCGAGGACCTTGGCGTAGCGTTTGAGTAACAGCTTCTTGATGGCGGAGACGACCGGTCTGCCGTTCTGCGGCTGGAACGAGGCGGGTCGGGAGTTGTGATCGGTCAGGATATGCACGAGTGAGGGGCGCGCAACTGACAACCCCCAGAGGAAGCCGTTGGTGAGTGGGGGATAGAAATTCCAGTGGACGACGTCGATCCGGT
>JBFXAS010000160.1:0-11746 GCA_050184075.1 Gemmatimonadales bacterium | reverse complement strand
CTGTCACAGGCCGGCGCGGTGGCCGTTCTGCCGGGAGATCGGACGGCGCTGCTGGTGCAAACCGGCGATACCCAGGGCGATCAGCTCTGCCGACTCGTGGTCGAAGGAGCATCCGGCATCGAGATCCGGACGGTCGGGACCTGCGTGGCCCCGATCGAGGCGCGGCCGCTCACCGACGACGAGGAGCGCTGGCTGGCCGGACGGATCGAGCCGCTTCGGGGCTGGGTCGATCGCGAGAGCTTTCGGACACCCGGTCCGTACCTGCTCCGCGACGCGGTGCTCGACACCCGCGACCTGACCTTCGCCGGCCTGGGCGAGGACGAGACGATCGATTGGATCAACGGCCTCGCGCCGGCCACGCTCGCGCCCGACGGCTCCAGCTTCGTCCGCTTCGTCCACGACGGCGCCGAGAGCCGGCCGGCGCTCGGCGTCACCGAGCTTCGGAGCGCCACCACCTACCTCGTGCCGATCGACCGGACGCGGATGCGGTACAACGACTACCAGGAGATCGGTCCGGCCTGGGTGCGCCACCATTTCGAGTGGGTCGGGAAGGGCGCGGGACCGCTGCGGCTCGTGGAGCGCAAGCGCTTCACTCCCGTGCCCTACCGCGGCCGGCTCGAGATCGCGCACGCCGGCGACTACGCCAGCTACACCCTGCGGCCGGCCGGCGAGGCGCTCCGAGCCGCGATCGTCGACGCGCTGGTGTTGACACTCGGTGGGATCCGACTGCCCGACGAGCTGGACGGCTACGCGCAGGTGGTCTCGATCGACGGCAAGAAGCTCAAGACGTCGATCGTGACCAGCGGAGACTTCCTCTCGGTCTCGATGGACTACGGGTCGACCGACGTCGCCCTGATGCGACGGGTGTCGGCCGCGCTCGACTCGGTGGTCGCGACGGGGCGACTGGACCAGCACTTTCACCCGGACGCGGCGGCTCCGCCTTAGCGGCCGCCCGGCCCCGAGCGCGGCCGGGCGGCCGGTTATCTTCCCGGCCCATGTTCGGTTACCGCCTGGAGGCCACCGAGGGCTCCGCCCGCGCCGGGGTGCTGACATTGCCGCACGGCATCGTCCACACCCCGGCGTTCATGCCGGTCGGCACGTTAGGCGCCGTCCGCGGACTCCACCCGGCGGAGGTCGAGCGCACCGGGGCCGAGATCATCCTGGGCAACACCTATCACCTCCACCTCCGCCCCGGCGAGGAGGTGATCGCCGCGCTCGGCGGGCTCCACCGCTTCACCACCTGGCCCCGTCCCATGCTGACCGACTCCGGTGGCTTTCAGGTATTCTCGCTCGAGTCCCTGCGCCGGATCTCGGAGGAAGGCGTCGAGTTCACCAGCCACGTCGACGGCAGCACCCGCTTCCTCTCGCCCGAAAAGGCGATGGAGATCCAGTGGGCGCTCCGGGCCGACGTGGCGATGGCCTTCGACCACGTGGTCCCGGGTCAGGCCTCCCACGAGCTGGCCCGGGAGGGGATGCAGCGCTCGCTCCGCTGGCTCGAGCGCTGCCGTCGGCGCCACGGCGAGCTGGCCACGCCCGACCAGCAGACCCTCTGGCCGGTGCTCCAGGGCGGCACCCACCACGACCTCCGGCGGGAGAGCCTCGCGGGCACCCTGGCCCTCGGCGAGTGGACCGGGGTCGCCATCGGAGGGCTCTCCGTGGGCGAGGCCAAGCCGGTGATGCACGAGGTGATCGAGCGGCTCGAGCCTGGGCTGCCGGCCGACCGCCCCCGTTATCTTATGGGCGTCGGGTTTCCCGACGATCTGGTGGAGGGCATCGCCCGGGGAGTGGACCTCTTCGACTGCGTGGCCGCCACCCGAAACGGCCGCCACGGGAGCGCGTGGACCATGCGCGGCCGGGTGAACATCCGGAAGGCCGACAATCGCCAGGCCGACGGGCCGCTGGACCCGGACTGCGATTGCGAGACCTGCCGGCGCTTTTCCCGCGCGTACCTCCGCCACCTCTTCGTGGCCGAGGAGATCCTGGGGCTCCGGTTGGTGTCCCTCCACAACGTACGGTTTCTGGTGCGCACCGCGGCCGAAGCCCGCGCCGCCATCCTCGAGCAACGCTTCGAGTCGTGGCGGCGGGACTGGACGGCGCGGTACCACCGCCTCGAGGACGAATGACTACGCTCCCCCTGCTCGCGTTCATGGCCCCATCCGGCGGCGGCAGCGCCGGCCTCACGGTGCTCTTGATCCAGATCGCCGCGTTCGGCGCGATCCTCTACTTCCTGATCATCCGGCCCCAGAGCCAGGCCCGGAAGCGGCATCAGGCCATGCTGGAGAGCCTGAAGAAGAACGACGTCGTGGTCACCGCCGGCGGCGTGATCGGCCAGGTGCGCGAGATCAAGGAGAACCGGGTCACCATCGAGAGCGGCACCTCCAAGCTGGTGATCGACCGGAGCCGGATCGTCCAGGTGGGCGATCAGGTCTCACCGACCGCCCAACAGCGCTGAATGGCACTGCTCGACATCCACCTCCTCGGCTCGCCGGCGCTGCGCGCGCGGGCCGACGAGATCCCCGAGGTCGACGACGAGCTTCGCGAGTTCGTCGAGAGCCTCTTCGAGACGATGGACGCGCTCAAGGGCATCGGACTCGCGGCCAACCAGGTCGGCGTGCTCCGCCGCGTCGCCGTGATCGGCGTCGAGGAGGACCGCTTCGCGATGATCAATCCGTTGATCCGGAGCGCGGAGGGGCGGGACAAGGCCGAGGAGGGCTGCCTCTCGATCCCGGATCTCTACGGCGAAGTGGCGCGGCCGTCGAAGGTGGTGCTGGAGGCGACCGCCCTCGACGGCAAGCCCTTCCGGCGTGCACTCGACGGCCTGGTCGCGCGCGCGGTCCAGCACGAGGTCGACCACCTCGACGGGATCCTCTTCCTCGACCACCTGAGCCTGCTCAAGCGCCAGCGGCTCCTCTCGAGGTGGAAGAAGGAGCGCAAGGGCGAGAGCTTCGTGAAGAAGGTGGTGGCCGAGGACGCCAAGCGGGGGTGATGCGGCTCGTCTTCTTCGGTACCCCCGCCTTCGCCGTGCCCAGTCTGGACGCGCTCGTCGCCGACGGACACCAGATCGCCCTGGTCGTGACGCAACCCGACCGCCCCAGGGGGCGCTCCCGCTCCACCCTGCTCCCGCCGCCCGTCAAAGAGCGGGCCCGGGCCCTGGGCATCCCCGTGGTCCAACCCGAGCGGCCCCGCGGCGACGAGTTCCTCGACGCGCTGCGCGCGGCGGAGGCCGAGCTCGGCGTGGTGGTGGCCTACGGCCACATCCTCAAGCCGGAGATCCTCGCCGTCCCGCGGCTCGGGATGATCAACGTCCACGCGAGCCTCCTGCCCAAGCTCCGGGGCGCCGCCCCGATCAACTGGGCCATCCTCGAGGGCGAAGCCGAGACCGGCGTCAGCATCATGCAGATGGAGGCCGGGCTCGACAGCGGCCCCGTGCTCCGCCGGGTGGCGACCCCGATCGGCCCGGACGAGACCGCCGGCGCCCTGACCGAGCGCCTCGCCCGCCTGGGCGCCGAGGCGTTAGGCGGCGTCGTGGCCGACCTGGCCGCGGGCCGCGCGAGCCCCGAGCCGCAGGACCACGCCCGGGCCAGCTTCGCGCCCAAGGTCGACCGGACCGTCGCCCGGATCGACTGGACCGAGCCGGCCGGGCGCGCGGCCAACCGGATCCGGGCCTTCGACCCGGCGCCGGGCGCCTGGACCGGTCTAGCTGACACCGACCTCAAGTGCTTCGCGCCCCGGGTTCTGGACGAAGCCGACGGAGCGCCCGGCACCGTGATCGAAGCCGGGCCGCGGCTGGTGGTGGCCACCGGCCGCGGAGCCCTCCAGATTGGCGAGGTGCAGCCGGCCGGCAGGGCGAGGATGACGGCGGAGGCCTGGCTCCGGGGGCGGCCGATCTCGGTCGGGACGATGCTCCGTTGAGACCCCTGCCCCGGCTCTTCGCGGTCACCGACTCGCGGATCTGCCGGCGGGAGGACTTCCCCGTGCGGGCGGCCGCAATCGCCTCGGCCGGGTCGGGAGTCGCTATCATCGTACGAGGGCCCGACGCGACCGCCGCGGAGCGGCTCGGCTGGCTGGAGCGGGTGCGGGCCCTCGCGCTGCCGGCCGAGAGCGCCGTGCTCGGCCACGGCGACCCAGCGCTGGCCCGGATCGGAGCGGCGCACGGGGTGCACCTGAGACGGGGCGACCTCTCCCCGCAGGACGCGCGACCGGTGCTCGGTCATGGATGGATCGGGGTTTCGGTTCACGACCCGGAGGCGGCCCGGCTCGCCTTCGACGAGGGCGCCGACTACGTGATCGCCGGCAACGTCTTCGCCACGCCGAGCCATCCCGACCGGGCCCCGCGCGGCCTCGAGTGGCTCGGCCGTCTGGTCCGGGCCGTCGAGGGACCGGTCGTCGCCATCGGCGGCGTCGCGGCGGCGTCGGTCCGATCGGTGACGGAGACTGGCGCCTGGGGCGTGGCGGCGGTGACCGCGCTCTGGGACGCGAAGGATCCCGCGGCCACCGCGGCGAGCATGCTCGAGGAGCTGGTGATATGACCGAGGCCACCATTCTCACCATCAACGGAGACGACCGGGAGCTGGCCGACGTCCGGACCGTGGCCGACGTGCTCCGGGCGCTCCAGCTCGATCCCCGCGCCGTCGTGGTGGAGCACAACCGAGTCATCGTCCGCCGGCCCGCGCTCGAGGAAACCCCCGTGCGCCGAGGCGACATCCTCGAGATCGTTCACTTCGTCGGCGGCGGCTGACGCCCCCGCCGTGGAGCAGAAGATGGAACCGACCCGCACCAGCGCCCCCGCGGCCGACCAGCCGCTCACCATCGCCGAGGTCACCTTCCGCTCCCGACTCTTCGTCGGGACGGGCAAGTATCGGAGCAACGCCGAGATGGTCGCGGCCATCGAGGCCTCCGGCTCCGACTGCGTCACCGTGGCCGTCCGCCGGGTCGACCTCGACCGGGCCAACCAGGAAGGGATCCTCCACCACCTCGATCCCGAGCGCTTCTTCCTGCTCGCCAACACCGCCGGGTGCTACACCGCCGACGAAGCGATCCGCTACGCCCGGCTCGGCCGCGAGGCGGGCTTCAACGACTTCATCAAGCTCGAGGTGATCGGCGACAAGGAGACCCTGCTGCCCGATGTCGACGGCCTGCTCACCGCCACCCGGGTGCTGGCCAAGGAGGGCTTCCGGGTGCTCGCCTACACCAACGACGACCTGATCACCGCTCTCCGCCTCGAGGAGGCCGGCGCCGCCGCGGTGATGCCCCTGGCCTCGCCGATCGGCTCCGGTCTGGGCCTCCTCAATCCGTACAGCATCCGCACCATCAAGCGCCGGCTCTCCGTGCCGGTGATCGTCGACGCCGGGGTGGGCACCGCGTCCGATGCCTGCGTCGTGATGGAGCAGGGCGTGGACGGCATTCTGATGAACACCGCCCTCGCGGAGGCGCGGGACCCGATCGGCATGGCGACGGCGATGCGCCACGCGGTGCTCGCCGGGCGGGAGGCCTTCCGGGCCGGCCGGATGCCGCGCCGCGAGGTGGCGGCCCCGTCGTCGCCGACGACCGGGATGCTGGGCCAAAGCGCCTAACGACTTGGTGCGGCGCGTCCCCGGCCTCGCCCCGCGATTCGCCGCCTGGCGCATCCTCCACGACGTGCGCCACGGCGTACCGTTCGACGTGGCCCTGAAGCGGGCCCTCGAAGGGTTCGAGCCGGACGACCGCCGCCTCGCCCACGAGCTGGCCGCCGGCGTGTTCCGCCGGCGCACCGAGCTCGACCTCGCCCTCGACCCGGCCATCGAGCGCGGAGTGAAGAGCGTCCGGCCCGACATGCTCGACGCCCTCCGGATCGGAGCCTTCCAGCTGCTCCACCTCGACAGGGTGCCGCCCCACGCCGCGGTGCAAACCACGGTGGGGGTGGTCCGCCGGATCGGCGGCCGGCGGGTGGCCGGCTTCGTCAACGCGGTGCTCCGGCAGGTCGCCGAGCGGGCGCCCTCGCCCGACCCGGCCGACGACGCCGAGCGCAGCCCCGCCGAGCGCCTCGCCGATCGGCACTCGCACCCCCGCTGGCTGGTGGATCGGTGGATCGCCCGCCATGGGATCGAGAACGCCGAGCGGCTCCTGGTCTGGAACAACACGACGCCCGGGCTCGCGCTGCAGCCGGCGCGCTGGAGCGCGGCCGAGGTCGAAGCGGCACTCGACCGCGCGGGCGTCGCCCACGAGCGGATCCAGGAGAACGGCGGCATCCTGGTGCGCGGCCGGCGCCCTACCGAGCTGCCCGGATTCGCCGACGGCGGCTTCTACGTGCAGGACCCGGCGCAGGCCCTGGTGATCCGCTACGCCGACGTGCCGGCCGGCGTCCTCGCCTTCGATCCCTGCGCCGCGCCCGGTGGCAAGGCGCTGGCCCTCGCCCGGAGCGCCCGTCTCGTCGTCGCCGCCGACCGGGAACGACGGCGGATGAGCCGACTCCGCGCCAACGTCGAGCGCGTCGGCCAGGGCCCGATCGCGCTGATCGTGGCCGACGCCAATCGGCCACCGCTCCGTTCGGCCGACGTCGTCCTGCTCGACGCGCCCTGCCTCGGCACCGGGACCTTCGCCCGCAACCCGGACGCCAGATGGCGGGTCACAGAGCGGGCGCTGGCCATGCTCGCCGAGCAAGCTTCCGGCTTCCTCGACGCGCTCGCCGATCTCGTGGTCCCGGGCGGGCTGTTATTATTCGCGACCTGTTCCCTCGAGCCCGAGGAGAATGCCGAGCAGGTGGAGCGGTTCCTCGCTCGCGACCCGCGGTTCCGCCGCGATCCGCCGAGCACCGTGCCGAGCCGCTTCCTCACCTCTGTCGGGGACTTGATGATTCTGCCCCACCGCGACTCGATGGACGGCGCCTACGCGGCTCGCCTTCGCCGGGCCGACTGATGCCAAAGCTCCGCCGCGGCGCCGGACTCAAGCTCCGCCTCCCCCGGACGGTGAGCGGTCGCCGTCGGCTGACGGCCGTGATCGTCCTGCTCGCCTCGGGACTGGCCGGGTTCCTCACCACCTGCGTGCTCTATCCCCGCCCCCTCTTCAAGGAAGACCGCGCGGTGGCGTCGGTCTTCGGCAAGACCACCGCCGAGGCCGAGGAGGCCCTCACCCAGCAGGGGTTCAAAGTGAAGGTCGAGGGCGAGGCCCCCGATCCCGAAGTGCCGGAAGGCCGGATCCTCTGGCAGGACCCGCCGGCCGACTTGGTCCTCCCCGCCGGCGCGACCATCCAGCTCACCCGGAGCAGCGGGCCGGCGCCTGTGGCGGTACCCGACGTGGCCGAGTTCGACCTCGATTACGCCACCCGGGTGATCGCCGCCGCCGGCCTCACCCTGGGGTCGGTCGACTCGGTGCCAAGCCAAGTCGACGCCGGCGTGGTGATGTCCACCCGGCCGGGCGCGGGCGCCGCCCGCCCGCCCGGCTCGAGCATCGACGTGGTGGTGAGCCGCGGCCCGGCCATCATCCGCGTGCCTAACGTCGTCGGGCTCGGCGTCGTCGAGGCCCGGCAGCGGCTCCTCGATCTCGGACTCGCCGTGGGCCGGGTCACCCGGGTCCGCCGCCAAGGGCCGCCGGCCACCGTCTACGAGCAACGCCCGGCCCCCGGCACGATGAGCGCCCGGGGCGGCCGGGTCGACCTGGTCGTCTCCGAGGTGAACTGACCGATGCGCACCATCCGAATCGCGCCCTCCGTCCTGGCGGCGGATCTGGGTCGTCTGGCCGAATTGGTGGCCGCCGCGGAGGAGGGCGGCGCCGACTGGATGCACGTGGACGTGATGGACGGCCACTTCGTGCCCAACCTGACCTTCGGCGAGCCGATGATCAAAGCGCTCGCCAAGCTCTCGCGCGCCTCGCTCGACGTGCACCTGATGGTCGAGCGGCCCGAGCAGTACCTCGAGCCCTACGCCGACCTGGGCGTCCGGGTCTTCACCATCCACCCCGAAGCGACCATCCACGTCCAGCGGCAGCTCGACGCGATTCGAAAGCGGGGCATGCTCGCCGGACTGGCGCTCAATCCGGGCACGCCGCTCTCCTTTCTGGAAGAGGTCGTCGCCGACGTCGATCTGGTGCTGGTGATGTCGGTCAACCCCGGCTTCGGCGGGCAGAGCTACATCCGCGCGTCCTCGGCCAAGATCGCCCGGGTCCGCGCCCTGCTCGACGGCGCCAGCTCGAAGGCGGCGCTCGAAGTCGACGGCGGCATCACCACCGAGACCATCGGGCAGGCGTTCCGCCTCGGCGCCGACACCTTCGTCGCCGGCACGGCCGTCTTCGGCCAGCGCGATCCGGCCGCCGCGGTGCGCGCACTCCGGCGAGCGTGCTCGCCGGCGGCCGCGGTGTAGTCGCCGGCCGCGCGGCGGACTCCGGTCCCGTGGTCCCACGCCGGACGCCGAGCCTATCGCGGCGGCGGAAGGGCGAAGGTCGGCGCAACACAACGTGCCCATCGGTCTGGGTCGAACCGCACGACGACGCCTGGGTCGAAGCCGGAGAGCGGCACCCGCCTGGGCCGTTTCTGCGTCGGGGCCGGGCGCTCGGAGAGCCCGCGGCCCCCGGACACGCGCCCCTGTCCCCGCCCGCGCGGCCGTCTTAGGTTTCTCCTATGAGCAAACAGTGGTTGGCCGTCCTGGCCGTGGTCGGCGGGCTGGTGCTTGGCGGGATCTTCCTGGTGCGGGCCGGCAAGCAGATCGAAGTCGTCGAGGTCGGGCGTCGAGCGCCCGATTTCCGGGCCGTCAATCTTCGCACGGCCGACACGGTGTCCCTCAAGGAGACCTATCAGGGCCAGGTGGTGCTGGTGAACCTGTGGGCTACCTGGTGTCTTCCGTGCCGCAAGGAAATGCCCGCGATGGAGCGGCTCTACCAGGAGCTCGGGCCCAAGGGCTTCCGGATCGCCGCCGTGAGCGTCGACGAGGGCAATCTCGACGACGTCACCGAGTTCGCCGACGAGCTCAACCTCACCTTCGACATCCTGCACGACGGCGACGGGTCGGTCCAGCAAGCCTATCAGAGCGTCATGTTCCCGGAGAGCTTCCTGATCGACAAGGACGGCACCATCGTCAAGAAGGCGATCGGCGAGCACCCCTGGAGCTCCGACGCCAACCGCCGCATCGTGGCCCAGCTCCTCGGCGTGGAGCTCGGCCCGGCACCCGTCACCGAGGCGGAAGCGACCGGCACGGCCACCGGGCCCGGTGGCTGAGCTCGTTCTCGGCATCGAGACCAGCTGCGACGAGACTTCGGCCGCCCTGCTCGCTCTCGAGTCCGGGCGGCCGACGCTTCGGAGCCTGGTCATTCTCTCCCAGGACATCCATGCGGTGTTCGGCGGCGTCGTGCCCGAGCTCGCCAGCCGCGAGCACGTGCGGGCCATCGGGCCGGTGGTCGACCGGGCCCTCGAGCAGGGCGGCGCGACCATCGAGCAGCTGGACGCCATCGCGGTGACCGCCGGGCCCGGCCTGATCGGCGCGCTCCTGGTCGGCGTGATGTACGGCAAGGGCATCGCCGCGAGCCTGGGCAAGCCGCTGATCGGCGTGCACCACCACGAGGGCCATCTCTTCGCGCCCACCCTCGAAGACCCGACCCTGAAGCCGCCCTTCGTCGCGCTGCTGGTGAGCGGCGGACACACCATGTTGCTCGACGTCCCCGTCTGGGGGGACTACGCCCTTCTCGGCGAGACCAAGGACGACGCCGCCGGCGAGGCCTTCGACAAGGTCGGCACGATGCTCGGGCTCGCCTACCCGGCCGGCGCGGCGCTCGAGCGGCTCGCGGCCAGCGGCAACCCCGACCGGTACGACTTCCCCCGGCCCCTGCTCAGGGAAGGCTTCGACTTCTCCTTCAGCGGGCTCAAGACCGCGCTGCTCCGTGCCGTCCGGGCCAGCGACGATCTGCAACGGGATGCCCCCGATCTGGCCCGCGGGTTCCAGGACGCCGCCATCGAGGTCCTGGCCGAGAAGACCGTGCGCGCGGCCGAGGCCCTCGGCCGGGAGCGGGCGATGCTGGTCGGTGGCGTGGCCTGCAACCGCGCCCTCGCCGCCCGGATTCGCGAGCGGCTCGGCCCCGGACGGTCGCTCGCCGTCGCCACGCCGCGGCTCAACACCGACAACGCCGCCATGATCGCCGCCGCCGGTGCCTGGCGCATGGCCCGGGGCGAGGTGAGCGGGCTCGCGCTGGAGCCGTTCGACCGCCGCCCGATGCCCGGTCTGCGCGCGGCCGATCCGGCGGAGGCCGGCCACCGACGTTAGGCAGCGCCGGAGCCCGCCCCGGCCTCCGCCCGCTCGAGCGCCCGCAGCCAGCGCTGACCGTACCGCAGCGCCACCACGTCGTAGAGGGCGTGCCCGACGATCGGCGGCCAGATCGATCCGGTCGCCAGGTAGAGGCCCCCGAAGCAGAGACCGAGCAGGGTCACCAGGGTCGCGTAGCGCCAGGAAATGGCGTGGGCGAGGCCGAAGACCGCCGCGGCGACGCACAGCGCGGCGGCCGGGCCGAGCCACCCGGCGAGCCAGCCCTGGAGGAAGCCGCGGAAGAGCACCTCCTCCGCCAGCCCGGCGAGGGCGGACACCACCAGGACGACCGCGAAGGGAGCGCTCGCGAAGGTCTCCGCCAACCGGCGGATATCCCGACGAAGCGGCCTGAGCCAGGACCACTCGAGCTCGACGAGCGCCGCGACGGCGCCCGCCAGGACCAGCCCGAGCCCGAGCCCGGCAACGAGCTCTTGCCCCGCCAGGCGCCAGTCCAGACCGAGGCCGGCAAGCCACAGGAAGAGGAGCCCCAGGCCGAAGAGGGCTCCCTCGAAGAGGATCGCGCTCACCAGGAGCGCTCGGGGCGATGGCGGGTCGGGCCGGGCGGGAGCGGCGGGCTGGCTCATGCAAGCTGGCTCAAACGGAGCGGCTCATGCGAGCTGGCTCATGCGAGCTGGCTCATGCGGGCTGGCTCATCGGTTGGCTCATGCGCAGGCTGGTCATGCGGGCTGGCTCATGGGTGTCGAGTTAGCTAAAATGCTAACTAATGTCAACCGCGCTTCAGGTGCTCGCCGCGCTGGCCAGTGACAAGCGGCTCGAGATTCTCCGCTGGCTCGAGAACCCGGTCCGCTTTTTCCCGCCGCAAGCGGACGGCGACCTCGAGACCGACGGGGTCTGCTCGGTGCTGATCGCGCGCCGCCTGAAGGTCAGCGAACCCACCACCTCCCGTCACATGCGGATCCTGCTCGACGCCGGCCTGGTCAAGGCCAGGTCGGTCAAGCAGTGGACGTTCTACCGCCGCGACGAACGGGGCATCGAGCGGGCCCGGACCCTGATCGGTCGGGCCCTGAAAGGAGCCAGAGTCCGATGACCGAGAAACAACCCGAAGCGCGCCTTGGCGAGCTGGGGATCACCCTGCCCACGGTAGGCTCCTCGGCGGGCAACTACGTGCCTTTCGTGCGGAGCGGCAACCTCCTGTTCATCTCGGGCCAGGTCCCGATCGGACCGAGCGGCCCGCTGGCGGGTCGGGTCGGCGAGACGGTATCGGAATCGGACGCCAAGGCCGCCGCCCGGTTGGCCGGACTCGGCATCCTCGCCGTGGCCAGACAGGCCCTGGGCTCGCTCGACCGGGTGAGCCGGGTGGTCAAGCTGACGGGATTCGTGAACGCCGTGCCGGGGTTCGCGGGCCAGCCCGGCGTGATCAACGGCTGCTCCGACCTGATGGTCGAGGTCTTCGGCGAGCGGGGGCGCCACGCCCGCGCGGCCGTCGGCGCCGGCAGCCTGCCCCTCAACGTCCCCGTGGAGGT
>JBFXAS010000159.1:0-11755 GCA_050184075.1 Gemmatimonadales bacterium | reverse complement strand
CGACCTGGTCTATTACGGCACCGGCAACCCCGGTCCCTACAACGCCGAGCAGCGGCCCGGCGACAACAAGTGGACCTCGAGCGTGCTCGCCCGTCGGCCCGGCGACGGCGCCCTGGTCTGGGCCTATCAATTCACGCCACACGACAATTGGGACTACGACGCCAACGCCGAGAACATCCTGGTCGAGCTCGCGATCGGGGGCCGCCCGCGAAAGGTGCTGGTCCACTTCGACAAGAATGGCTTCGCCTATACCATCGACCGTGCCACCGGCGAGCTGCTCGTGGCCGAGCCCTACGTCGACGTCAACTGGGCCAGGCGGATCGACCTGGCGACCGGCCGCCCGGTGATCGACTCGAGCAAGCTCACCGGCAAATCCCGGGGCCGGGTCGAGCGGATCTGTCCGAGCCTGGAGGGCGGCAAGAGTCCCGCGTCGCCCGCGTCGTTCTCGCCGAAGACCGGACTCTTCTACGTGCCGACGGTCAACCTCTGCATGAGCTGGCAGTCGGCGGAGGCGGTGTACATCCCCGGCACCCCATACGTCGGCGCCAGCGTCCCCTACACGCCCGGGCCGGGCGGATACCTCGGCGCGTTCGTCGCGTGGAACGCCGCCACCGGCAAGCGGGCCTGGGCGATCGAGGAGAAGTTCCCAGTCTGGAGCGGCACCCTGGCCACGGCGGGGGACGTCGCCTTCTACGGGACCCTCGACGGCTGGCTCAAGGCCGCGGACGCGCGGACCGGCCAACCACTCTGGAAGTTCAAGGTCGGATCGGGCGTGGTCGGGGCGCCGATCACCTATCGCGGGCCGGATGGCAGGCAGTACGTCGCCGTCTACGCGGGCATCGGCGGCGATTGGTTCCTGATCGCGGGTGACATCCGCTCCGACGACCCGGCCGACGTCCGGCCCCCGTCCGATTTCGCGCCCGATCTCGCGCGCTACACCAGCCAGGGCGGCATCGTGTGGGTCTTCGCGCTGTGAGCCGCGCCGCGCTCGTCGCGCTTTTGACGCTCGCCGCTTGCACCGGACCGGACCGATCGGCCGAGGCGACGACTGGAGCCGGCGGCGATCAGCGTCTCTCGGCCGGCGGCGTGGCGCCCAGGACCGTGGCGCAGGAAAATCCCCTCCGAGAGAACGCCCATGCGGCCGAGCAGGGGGCCGCGCTCTTTTCGTCGATGAATTGCGACGGCTGCCACGGCGAGGGCGCGCTCGGGTTCGTCGGCCCCAGCCTGGTCGACGGCCGGTGGCGCTACGGCGGTGATGACGAGACGGTGTATCAATCGATCTTCGGCGGCCGGCCGCGGGGGATGCCGGCCTACGGCGGGATCCTGTCCGACACCACGATCTGGCAGCTGGTCAGCTACCTGCGCTCTCGCCCAGTGCCGGACGCCGTCCCAACCGTCACCTGGGCCAACTGAGCGCCACCCGACTGCGACCCCGACGCCGCCACCACGGTGGAGCGCCGAGACGGGGGTAGGCTCTCCGTCAGAGAGCGAGCCAGGCGTCGCGTCGCGCTCGGGCGAATCATCTCTCTCGTCCAGGAGGACGCCCCAACCACGAGGATCCTGCCGCGCTGGACTGGTCCGCTGAGGAGCGCTATTCTGTCTCCGGCCCGAGCCACGCGCGCGTCGGAGCGAGCTACGCCACCCTGATCACCGGTCGTTCGTCGTCGCCCTCACCCGAGGAGAGGCACGGGTATGCCCTTGAAGCGGTTGCTCAGATGGCTCCTGATCGCAGTCCTGGCCATTGTCGGCATCGTCGCCCTGGTCGCCACCACGCAAATCGTCCGCTTCGATCGGGCCGCGCGTGCGACGTACGAGGTGCCCCTACCGCCGATCGCCGCGTCGGCCGATTCCGCCGTCCTGGCCCGCGGACGGCATCTGGCCGCGGCGCTCGGCGGGTGCCTCGGGTGCCATGGTGAGGATCTGGGCGGCGGCACGGGCGAGGACATCGGACCCATCGGAGCCTTCCGCCCCGGCAATCTGACCGCCGGACCGGGCGGCGTCGGCGGCAACTACAGCGACGGCCAGCTGGCCCGCGCGATCCGCAATGGCATCCGCGCGGACGGCACCAGCCTGCGCTTCATGCCGACGGTGGAGTTCAACTGGTGGTCGGACTCGGACCTCCTCGCGATCGTCTCGTTCGTGCGCAGTCTTCCTCCGGTGGCGCGGGAGATCGACCCCAGCGTGGTGCGGCCGCTGGGCAAGATCCTGGATCGTTTCGGGATGATGCAGCTCTTGAGCGCCGAGACCGTGGATCACGAGGCGCCGCGCGAGGAGCCGCCGGCACCGGAGCCCACGGCGCGCTATGGCCAGTTCCTCGCGCTCGGGTGCAAGGGCTGCCACGGCGAGCAGCTGAGCGGCGGCCGGATCCCCGGGGCGCCCTCGAGCCTCCCGATCCCGCGGAACCTCACGCCCCACGAGACCGGCCTGGGTGCGTGGACGAAGGAGCAGTTCGTCACCCTGCTCGAGACCGGGGTCCGACCCGACGGCACCACGCTCGATCCGTTCATGCCGATCCAGACCACCCGAGCGATGACCGATCTCGAGAAGACGGCGTTGTGGACCTACCTCCGCTCGCTCGAGCCCCTGCCCTTCGGCGGCCGATGAGAGACCCGAGCGGCCGGCGATAGGCGGGCGGAGTCACCTCGCCGGGCCTCGCCGGTGCCGGCGGGAACCGATACCAACGCGGGCCTGCTCGACCGAGCCGCGGTGGCGCCCCGGGCGCCAGCGATTGGCGGGAACCGGTGCGACGGCTGCATGTTACGGGCTCCCATGCCGCCGCCCGCCCCGCTCGTCGACGCCCTCGCCGACCGCTACCGTTTCGAGCGGGATCTCGGCGCGGGCGGGATGGCGACCGTCCATCTCGCCCTCGACCTGAAGCACAACCGCCAGGTGGCGATCAAGGTGCTTCGGCCCGAGCTGGCCGCGGCGCTCGGCGCGGAGCGCTTCCTCCGCGAGATCGAGACGACCGCGAACCTCCGCCACCCGCACATCCTCCCGCTCTACGACTCCGGCGACGCGGCCGGCTTCTCTACTACGTGATGCCGTTCGTCGACGGCGAGACCCTCGACGATCGGCTGGCCCGCGAGAGGCAGCTCCCGATCGAGGACGCGATCCGGATCACCCGCGAGGTGGCCGACGCGCTGAGCTACGCGCACCAGCGGGGCGTGGTCCATCGCGACATCAAGCCGGGCAACATCATGATCGACGGAGGCCACGCCGTGGTGGCCGACTTCGGGATCGCGCGGGCCTTCGGGGCGGCCGGGCCCGAGCGGCTGACGCAGACCGGCATGTCGCTCGGCACTCCGACCTACATGAGCCCGGAGCAGGCCGCCGGCGAGGCCACGATCGACGGCCGGAGCGATCTCTACAGCCTGGGCTGCGTGCTCTACGAGATGCTCGCGGGCCAGCCACCGTTCACGGGCCCCACCGCCGAGAGCGTGGCGCGGCAGCACTTGGTCGCGGACCCACGGCCGATCACCCAGATCCGACCGGCCGTGCCGGCCGGGATCGTCGGGGTGCTCGAGCGGGCCCTCGCCAAGAACCCCGCCGACCGCTTCAACCCTGCGGCCCAGTTCGCCGAAGCGCTGGCCGGACCGGCGCTCGCGACGCCGAGCCGGGTCGGCCGACGGACCGCCTGGCTGATCGACCGCGGTCGCGGTGCTGGCGGCGGCGATCGTCGTGGTCGTCGTGCTGCTGCGCGACCGGGGCGCCGGGCCGCCGCCCGCGATCGCCCGGACGGTGCAGGTCACCCGGGATCCCGGGCTCGAGCTCGACCCTGCGCTCTCGCCGGACGGGTCGATGGTGGCCTACGCGAGCGGACCGATCCACCGGACCCGGCTCTACGTCAGGCAGACTGCCGGCGGCGGCGCTCCCGTCTTGCTGACCAGCGACACCACCCGGCAACACCGCTGGCCCCGCTTCTCGCCCGACGGATCGCGGATCGCGTTCCAATCGGACGAGGGGATCTTCGTGGTACCGGCGTTAGGCGGATCGGCTCGCCTGGTGGCGCGGGTCGACTCGGCCACCGCCGCGCTCCCGACCCGCTCGTTCTCGGCCCTGGACGGGCTCAGCTGGTCGCCGGACGGTCGCCGGATCGCCTACGCCGGCGGCGCACTCGCTTACGGGATCTGGCTGGTGGCGGCCGACGGGGGCGAGCCGGCGCGGCTGGCGTCGCCGCCCGAGCCGCACTCGCCGGCCTGGTCGCCCGACGGTGAGTGGATCGCGGTGGTCTCCGGCAACCCGATCTTCACCTTCGGCACGGTCTATCTCGGCAACGACGGGCCGAACGCGCTCTGGCTCGTCCCGGTGGACGGCGGGCAGGCGCGCCAGCTGACCGACGGCTCGCACGGCGAGGCCAGCCCGGCCTGGGCGCCGGACGGGCGGTCGCTCTTCTGGATCTCCGACCGCGGCGGGAGCCGCGACATCTACCGGCTCCGGGTCGATCGGCGCGGCGCCGCGCTTGGCGAGCCCGAGCGGCTCACCACCGGACTCGACGCCCACACCATCGCCCTCTCGGCCGACGGCAGCCGCCTCGCGTACGCGAGCTTCCGGACGATCTCGAACATCTGGTCGATCGCGATTCCGCGCGGGGCGCCGGTCTCGATCGCGGAGGCCACGCCGGTGACTACCGGTAACCAGACCATCGAGGACGTCGACGTGACGGCCGACGGCCAGTGGCTCGCGTTCGACGCCGACTGGAACGGCAACGCCGACCTCTACCGGATGCGGACCGACGGGGGGCAGCCGATGCCCGTGACCACGGATCCGGCGCCTGAGTTCGCAGCGGCCTGGTCGCCCGACGGCAAGCGGATCGCGTTTCACGGATTTGAGGGCGGCAATCGCGAAATCTACACCGTCAACGCCGACGGGAGCGGGCGGAAGCGGCGGACCTCGTCGCCGCTGCAGGAGCTGGACGTCGACTGGTCGCCCGATGGCGAGTCGCTGGTCTTCGAGGTGATCGGCACCGGGATGCAGTCGTTCGCCGTCCTCCCGCTGGCGGTGGGCGCCGCGACGCGGTCGATCGACGCCGTCGGCGACTTCGCGTCCTGGTCACCAAGCGGCGAGCTGCTCGCGTATCACGGACTCGACGGCCTCCGGGTGGTCCCGGTGGCGGGCGGCGAGAGCCGGATGCTGGCGCCTAACGGCCCGGGCACCGAGCCCTTCTACGCGGCGTGGTCGGCGGACGGCGGGACGGTCTACTACCTGGAGCAGGGGCCCGCGGGGTGGTCGATCCGGTCGGTGCCGGTCGAGGGTGGGACGAGCCGTCTGCTGGTGCGCTTCGACGACCCGACCCGCCAACACGCCCGCTACGGCTTCACCACGGACGACACGCGATTCTGGTTCACCCTGGGCAGCCACGAGAGCGACGTGTGGCTGCTCGAGCTGGAGCGCCGTTGAGAATGCCCAGAGCCCTCGCCCGCCCGCGCTACTTGCCCCAGTTCGCGATCACCATGACCGGAAACTGGCCGCCCTCCTTGATGATGTTGATCAGACCGATCTGGATCCCGCTGGCCCGCGCCGCGTAGTTGACGATCCCGAGCTGGAGCCCGTTGATGTGGCCGGCGTAGTTGACCGGGCCCCACATCAGCCCTTCGAACCGGCCCACCGTGTAGTTGACGGTGCCCGCCTGCCACCCGACCATCGACTCCGCGATGTTGACCACGCCCCACTGGACGCCGCTCATCCTGCCGTCCACGTGGTTGGCGAGCCCGACGTCGAGACCGGTCACGGCCCGGTTCCGCCCGTAGATCAGGTTGAGGCGCACCCCCTTGATCTCGTCCTCGGCCGGGAAGATCTGGATCGGCGTGACGAGGGCGAGGTTGATCGGACGCTCTTGAGCCGCCGAGGGCGTGGCGCCCAGGCCGAGCGCCGCGAGGGCTGCGATCGAGAATCGGGCCGCTGGTGCGAGACTGTTACCTGCCATCGTTGGACCTCCGAAACGGGAAGAGACGACCTGAGCCGCGGGGGGACCTCGGCCAGGTGTATCCTAACGCCGGGACGGCGTCCCGCGCTGGGCGGGGGCCGGACCTCCCGAACACCGGGATGATCGGCGGAGGCCGGTTCTGCGTGGTTGGAGCTAGACCCATCCAGGGAGAACCCCGATGATCCCCCGTCCCGGAGCGGCTTCGCTCCTCCCGTTCGCGGCCCTCGCCGCCCTGCTGGCCGTCGAGCCCGCATCGGCACAGCCGTCCTATCCGAAGCTCCTCATGACCGGCAACGGCCTCGGCGTCAGCCGGATCAACCTGGCCCGGAAGATCGGATCCTCATGGGGGCCGGTCGGGTCGATGTACGTCAACGGCGGCCAATACCGGGTGCGGATCAGGGTGACCAACTTCTACCCGCCATTTAGCGGGAAAGCCTTCCAGGGCGGGTACACCGATAAGATCACCAAGATCGGGGTCGAAGTGGTCGTGCCCGGGCCACCACTGCCCCCGGCGACCAGCCCGACCGAATGGTTCTCGTCCTCCAGCTTCAGTGGATCGGGCAAACAAGGAATCTTCCAACGGGAGGACTACACCCCGCTCGACCAGGGCCGGTCTCGCACCTACACGGCCTACTTCAAATGGATCGGCCCGAACGCACCGGCCGGCTCGGTGAAGGTCAACGTCTGGGGCGCGGAGGAGAATCGGCTGTTCGTGCGGTCCGCGAACCTGGCGCCGACCCCATGAGGGCCCGCTGTCGGCGAGGTGCCGGAATGCTCCAGCGTCGGGCATCGATCCCTTCATGATCGGGCCGAGGGCCGAGACCAGTTTTCGACCAGGCCCGCGCCTTCGCCTCTCCGTGACCTCATGGAGACAGCACTTTGGCGGGACGGCAGACCCGATTGTCACGCGCGACCCCGGTATTGGGATGCGTTGCTCACCCATCCCAAGTCCCACTTCGTTCGGGGGTATCGCCTTGTTGCTCCGCGTCCGCCATCTCGTTCTCGTCACGGCCACTGCGGCCCTGCTCTCGGCCTGCGACGACCCGCAGAGCCCCATGCCCGCAGCCGAGGAGGAGGCGTCCTTCTCCGCTTCCGGCTCAGGCAAAGGCTTCAGAGGGTTTCCGACCATCAACCCGATCACGGGTGACGCCGCCTGCCTCGATCAGGGCGCGATCGTCCAGGATCCCACCGACACGCCCTTCCAGCTGCCGCACGGCTTCAGCCAGAAGATCATCGGTCGTGAGGGCGACTTCCCGACCACCGCGGCCGAAGTCAACTTCGACATGCTCACCCTCAACGAGACCGGACCCCACGCCGGTCGCTACCTCTACCGGACCCACGAGGTCCGCCCCTACGCCGCGCTCAGCGTGATCGACCTCCACACTGGCCAGGCCTCGCTCGTGGCCGAGCGGGCCGACTGGGAGTCGTTCGACGGTCTGGTCTGGACCCCGTGGCGAACGATCCTGATGGCGGAAGAGCGGATCTTCGCCACCTATCCCGATCCGGACTACCCGGCCATCGAGCGCGGTCTGGTGTACGAGTACAACCCGAAGGACGGCTCGGTCGCGGCTCGGCCGGCCGTCGGGGCCCGCTCGCACGAGGGGCTGCGGTTCGATTCGCATGGCAACCTCTACGGGATCTCCGAGTCGCGCGGCATCGCCAACGCCGGGCAGTCGGGGGAGTCGGGCGCGCTCTTCAAGTTCGTGCCCGATCGGAAGGGCGATCTCTCTTCGGGCAGGCTCTACGCGCTCCGGGTGCTGAACGGCCGCACCGGGCCCGCCGTCTGGGAGCCGCTCGACCTCGACCCGAACACCTTCGACTCTGACGCCGCCGCGCAGGCCGTCGGAGCGACCGGCTGGGATCGGCCGGAGGACATCGAGATCGGACGGGTGCGGGGGCAGGAGGTGATGTACGTCGCGGTGACCGAGAGCTCCGACCTGGCGCAGGACAACGGGCTGGTGCTCAAGGTCGAGCTCCGTGGCAACCGGGCCTACGTCAGCAACTACATCGAGCCCGGCGTCAACGTCTCTCCCGAGGTGGCCGACCCCTTCGGCTCGGACGCTGGGACCGGATTCGACGATCCCGATAACCTCGAACTGGCGCCGAACGGCGACCTCTACATCACCGAGGACGATGCGCCGAGCGACATCTGGATCGCCCGGGGCTCGGGCCCGCGCGCCAGCTCGGTCAAGGTCTTCGCTCGGCTGCTCGACTGCAGCGCCGAGTCGACCGGCATCTACTTCGACCGCGCCGGCCAGCGGCTTTGGGTCAACTCCCAGCACGCGGGCTTGAACGGCGGCAAGGACCTAACCGTCGAGATCACGGCGGACGGCCGCGGTCGCGGTCACATCGACGACTGACCGACTGACCGCACGATCACCGGCGGCGGCAGGGCCGGGCCTTCGGGTCCGGCCCTGTTCGTCACCGACCTCGATGGCGGCCCATCAGACGGGCCAGGATCACGTCCTTTCCCGTCCCGCGTCAGATCCCAATGGTGAGCGTGGCCGTTGCCCAGGTAGCGATCGCGGCCGAGCCTGATCCTGGCTTCACCCAGGCGCCGGTCAGGCCCGGCGCCGGTGAGGCTGGGGATCGCCCCCTAACGCCATGCGTACCCGAGGCCGAGGCCGAAGACCGGTTGCAGCGAGGAATCAGCGACCAGGGTGGAGGCTCCGACCGCGACCCCGACACCGCCCGAGACCAGCAGACTGAACCCGCCTCCGGTCGTCAGCCGGTATCCAGCCTGTATCGTCGGGCCGTAGAGCTTCTTCGACTCCACGGTTCCCAGGACGGGCGCACCGCCCGCTTGGAGCGCCACCACCGCAACTGCCGCCTCCAGGAACCCGCGGTGGACCCGTCCCCTGGTATAGCCTCGCAGGCCCGCTGCGAGGGCCGGGCCCTTGGGGTCGCCCTCGTCGATCTCGGGGATGTACCCGAGACCAACGAAGCCGCCGATCCGGCCGCTCGTCGTGGTCCGCTCGAGCTGAGCGCCGAGCCAGCCCAAGGAGTTGCCGATGCCCCCGAGCGCGGTGAGTTGTTGACCCCAGGCGGCCGAGGAGGGGCTCAGCAACAGCAATCCGAAGAGCAGCAGACTGGCCAGCCGTAGCATGCGGCCTCACCGGAGCGGATGGATGCGCAAAGCTAGCGGGGTGGTCGAGGATCTGCTCAGATCCCACGGGCGCGTCGTCGTTGCCCCGGTAGCGATCGCGGCCGGACGGATCCTGGCGTCACCACGACCCGAAACCCGCCCTCGGTGACCACGGTCGCGACCAATCGCCTGAGCCGCGCCGCCCGGGTGCGGCGGCTCCCCGGCGAGCATCTCGTAGAGCACGCTCCGGAGGCTGTTCACCTCCTGCCGGCGTGATCTGCCTGCCCGCCGTGCACGGCTCGGGGCTCATGTAGCGGGGCGGGCCCAACGAGGGCCAGAATCTGGCCGCCCCGGTCGACCGCTCTGGCGGCCCGGTGCGTATCAGGTAGCTTCTGGCCGCGGGATGACTCGTCCGGTCCTTCCCGAACCAGCCCGGTCCATTCTCGGAGAGCAACGATGCGCCCGATCCCACGCACGGCTCTGCTTGGTGTGGCGTTCACCTTGCCGGCACGACGGACGGTGGCCGTGCGGCGCACGGTCCTCTGAGCACGGAGCATCGATGACGACGTTCGACGCATCCGCCAGCGACCCGGTCCGACTCGGCTGGATGGTCGGCTCGCCGCCCGCTGCCGACAAGCTGATCCGCTTTGCGGACGGGAGCTTCTTCCGCTTTCCGCAAACCCGCTGGGCGTACTCCAATCTCCGGCAGACCCACGCGACCGTCGCGGTGCCGCGCGGCGGCAACCCCGCGGTCCCGCTGCCGCGCGCCGAGCGGGACGACCTCGACGCGGTCACCTTCCAACCGCTCGGTCGCTCTGACCGGATGAGCTGGGGCCAGTCGCTCGACGCGAACTTCACCGACGGGATCGTGATCCTCCACCGCGGGCGGATCGTCTACGAGCGCTACTTCGGGGCGCTCGACCCGGATCGCCAGCACATCGCCTTCTCGGTGACCAAGTCGTTCATCGCCACGATCGCGGCGGCGCTCGTGCACGAGGGCGCGCTCGACGACCAGGCTCCGGTCCCGCACTACCTGCCCGAGCTGGCCCGGAGCGGCTTCGCCGACGCCACGGTCCGGCAGCTGCTCGACATGACGACCGGGCTCGACTACACCGAGGACTACACCGACCCCGACTCCCCCGTCTGGGAATTCAGCCGCGCGGGGGGCTTCCTGCCCCGGCCGCCCGGCTACCTGGGGGCCGACACGTTCTACGAGTTCCTGGCCACGCTCCGGAAGGGAAGCGCCCACGGCGAGCGATTCGCCTACAAGACGGTCAATACGGACGCGCTCGGCTGGATCCTGCGGCGGGTGACGCGGCAAACCCTCGCCGAGCTGATGCGCGAGCGGCTCTGGTCGGCACTCGGCATGGAGCAGGACGGCTATTTCCTGGTGGACTCCGTGGGCGCGGAGTTCGCCGGCGCCGGTCTGTGTCTCACCTGTCGCGACCTAGCCCGGTTCGGGGAGATGATGCGGCAGGAAGGCCGCTGGAACGGGAAGCAGGTGGTGCCCAAGGCGGTGGTCGACGACATCCGCCGCGGCGGGGACCGGGACCACTTCGCGCTGGCCGGCTACGAGCTGCTTCCGGGTTGGAGCTACCGGAACATGTGGTGGGTCTCGCACGACGAGCACGGCGCGTACGCCGCCCGAGGGATCCACGGGCAGACCGTCTACGTCGACCCGACCGCGGAGATGGTGATCGCCCGGTTCGCGTCGCACCCGCTGGCGGCGAACGCCAACCTGGATCCGACCTCGCTGCCGGCGTACCGCGCGGTGGCGCGCCATCTGATGGGCGCTCGTTAGGCGCCCGACTTCCGGGTCGTGGCCTCCTCGACTTCCCGCTCGGCATCCGCGAGCCGACCGGCGTCCTCGCCGATCCGGCGCACCGCGTCCATCAGCGTGGTGAGCGGGGCGAGGTCGGCGGCGTTCGCGTGGAGCCGGAGCAGGTCGAGCCGAATCGCCTCGAGCGCGGCCACGCTCTCGCCGAGGTGCGACGCGGCGGCCTGCCGCGCGGCGGCCAGGGCCTCACGATCGGCCTGACCCTCGGGAGCCAACGCGGCGAGCCGTTCGACCTCGATGCGCGCTTCGGCGGCCCGCGCTTCCAGCGCCGCCACCGTCGCCGGCAGCTCCCCCAGCTGCTCCCGGTACGCCTCGGGCAGCGCGGCGTACAGGTCCGCCGCCGCCAGGCCGAGGGCCGCCTCCGTGGCGCGAAAGGCCGCGGCGCCCTCCACCCGCGAGCGCTCCGGCGCGCCCAGGAGCCGCGCGAGCCACCGCCGCAGGCGGCCGTTCCAGAGACGGTCACGGATGCCGCCCTGCCACCAGCGACGGAGGGCGACGGGAACGAACTGCACGTCGAGCGCGTTGCTGATCGCCACCAAGGAAAGCGCGGCGAGCAGCGGGGCCACGATGAAGGCAGCTCCGAGGTCCCGCTCGTGCACCACACCCATCAGCAGGAGCGCGAAGGTGACCGCAAGCCAGCTGGCCGCGCCCGCGGTGGCCAGCCGGAGCACCCGGTGGAGACCGCTTTCGCGCTCGTTGCCCGCCACCGCGTCCGTCTCCTCCCGCTCGCGCCGCGCGACCTCGAGCGCCTCGCGCAGATCGGCGAGGCTGTGTCCCATCCGATACTGCCGGCGCGCCTGATGCAGGTGGAACCCGACGATGGGAAGCAGCGGCGCCGCCGTGACCGCGGCGAGGAACACGATGTCGGCGGGTCCGTCCGGCCGGTTGCCGGTGACCCAGGCGACGAGGT
>JBFXAS010000158.1:0-11982 GCA_050184075.1 Gemmatimonadales bacterium | reverse complement strand
AACATCGCGACCTGGTTCGGCTCGGGACCCCGCATCGGCTGGACTCAGCGTTAGGGATGGACCAATCTATGGCACACCGGTCCATCGGACGATGACACCGATCACTTTTTCAGCAGCCTGCTAGGCCGCCACCCAACAACCGCCCGGCGCCTGAGGAGGCCACGCGATACCGCCCCGACCGGTCGACGGAGACCAACCCGTCGAGTCGGTCGATTGCCTGCCGCGTATCCGCGAGCGCGGCCGCGGCCGCGTCTTTCTCGATCCGGAGCGTCTGGACCCGATCGCCGAGCCGTCGGAACCGGCGCGCGGCCCACAGGATGGCGACGACCGCGCCGGCGCCGAGCCCGGCGAGGACGCTGGTTCCGTTGGCGAGCACCCGAAGGCGCCTCGGCTGAGGGGAGCAGATAAGCTCGGCGGCGGCGAGGGGCGTCGCAAGGGCCGAGCGCGCGCCTCCAGCCACCCGGAAGGTCGAGCGGCGCTCAGCCGCCGCCGGACCGGCCGCGGCCCAGCAGCTGTCGAATCCTGTCGAGATAGCTCCGACTGACCCGAAGCTCCGGGCCGCTGCGCAGCTCGATCGTCCAGGCGCCACTCTCGGTCCGACGAATCCGCTCGATCCGATCGATCGCGACCAGGGTCGAGCGATGGATCCTCGCGAAGCGCTCGGCGCTGAGCTCCCGCTCGGCCTCGGTGATGGTGCCTCGAACCAGGTGCGCCTTGTCGCCGACGTGGAGCTTCAGATAGTTGTCGGCCGCTTCGATCCAGTCGATCGCGTCGACCGCAATCACCCGATGGTGGTGGCCGCTCCGAACCGCGTAGCGCGCCCTGGGGCCTCGGGAGCGCGTGGCCTCGACCGCCGCCTGATGCACCCGCTGGCGCTCGGCCTCGCGCGCCCTCGCGCTCGCGAGCCGCTCGCGGGCGCGCTCGATCGCCTCGGCGAAGCGAGCCTTGGTGACCGGCTTGAGCAGGTAGTCGATCGCTCCGACGTCGAAGGCCTTGACCGCGTAGTGGTCGTAGGCGGTCACGAAGATCACCCCGGGGAGCGCGTCGCGATCGAGCGCGGTCACCACCTCGAAGCCGGTGAGACCCGGCATCTCGACGTCGAGCAACACCAGGTCCGGGCGCTCCGAGGCGATCAGGTCCAGCGCTTCGACGCCGTTTCTCGCGAGGCCGGCGAGCTCGAGGCCCACGGTCGCCGCGGCGAGCTCGGCCACCCGCTCCCGCGCCAGGGGCTCGTCGTCCACCACGAGCACGCTGAGACTCACGCCGACGGCTCCATGGCGCGCCTCGGGATCTCGATCCGGGCCACCGACCCCACCTCGCCGTCCACCAGCTCGAGCGACGCCGCGCCCCCGAACGCCGTGGCGAGCCGGGCGCGGGTGTTGCCGAGACCGATCCCTTCCCGGTCGCGCTCGCGGCCGCCGGCGCCGTCGTCCAGCACCTCGAGGATCACCCGGCCGTTCCGCTCCCGCCCCCGAATCGTCACCCGCCCGCCCTCGATCCGCTCGCCGATCCCGTGCTGCACCGCGTTCTCGATCAGCGGCTGGAGCAGGAAGAGCGGAACCGCCTGGTCGAGCAGGGCGTCGGGAACGTCGACGTCGTAGGCGAAGCGATCGGCGAAGCGGGTGCGGATGATCGCGAGGTAGGTGCGGGCGAAGCGAAGCTCCTCCCCCAGGGTGACCATCGGCCGATCGCGATGGCGGAGGGCGTCGCGCAAGAGGTCGCCCAGCAGGGCCAGCATCTCGTCGGCCGCGTCGGCATCGCGGTGGATCAGGGTGGAGATGCCCTGGAGGGTGTTGAAGAGGAAGTGCGGGTGGAGCTGCGCGGTGAGGGTGAGCAGCCGCTGCTCGGCGAGCTCGCTCCGGAGCCGCGCCTGCTCCAGCCGCGAGCCGATCGAGCGCCGCGCGCCCTCGACCAGCGCCACCATCCCGCCGACCGCCACCCAGGCCAGGAGGTGACGCGCCCCCTCGGCCTGCAAGAAGGCCCCGATCGGCGGCTTGAGCGGCGCGCCTCCATAGACCGCGAGATACCGGATCGACGCGCTCAGCGCCGCGAGCCCGACCACCAGGGCGGCGGCCAGGAGCGCGGTCCGCCGCCAGCCCAGTCGCTCGGGGTCGAGCTTGCGGGAGACCCAGACCAACGGCACCAGCGCGAGCAGCACGGCGTACCAGAGACTCGAGCCGACCCCGAACGCCCGGAGGAGCGCGCGGAAATCGGTGGCGGGCGCGGGCACCCGCGGGAGCATCGGCCCTCGCCCGCCACCCGGCCCCGGCGGCTCGAGCGTCCCGACGACGAGAGCGAGCCCGAGCATGGCGAGCGCGATCAGGCCAGGCCAGAGAAGGGCCGGGATCCGGCGCGGTGCTCCCATGGTATCCGGCATCGGTCGCGCTGATAATCTCCGCGTGTGGCGGGCCCCGCAACGTGCGGCCGTGCCGTTCGCCCCGGAATCCGGGTCGCCCGCCCCAGGAGCGGCGGCGGCCGGCTCGGGGGGCCGTAGGGTGAAGCGACTCCAACCTCCGAGCGGGTGAGCAGATGCGTCGAGCGATCGAGATCCTGGTGGTGCTGAGCGGCGTGACCGGAGCGGCGGCAGCCCAGGTCACCCGCATCGAGCCCGACGTCAGGTTGGGCGAGGAGTTCGCCTCGATCCGCGGCGTGCGCGAGCTGCCGAGCGGCCAGGTCCTGGTGAGCGACTACCGCGACCAGCGGGTGGTCCTGGTCGACTTCGCCAGCGGGACCGTGACCGACAAGGTCCGGCGCGGGGGCGGGCCTCGTGAAGCGCGGCTCCCCACCGCCCTGGTCCCGGCGCGCGGCGACAGCACGCTGCTGATCGACCTCGGCAACCAGCGGGTGCTGGTGCTCGATCCGAAGGGCGAGCCGCGCCGCACCATCCCCGGCGACCAGCCGGGCGTGATGGGGGTGAGAGGGGTCGACCCGGCGGGACGGTACTACCTGACGATCCCGGGGTGGATGGAGCGCGGGGGCGAGCTGCCTGACGACTCGGTCCGATTGGTCCGCCTCGATCCCGCCACCGGCCGTACCGAGCCGGTGACCCAGGTGCAGGGGGAGCGCTTCCGCTCAGACCGGCGCTCGCCCTCGATGGTTCCACGGATCCCGATCGTCGGCTACGGGAGCAGCGATGGTTGGGCGCTCGGACCGGACGGAACGCTCTGGATCGTGCGGGGCGGCGACTACCACGTCGACGTGCTCCGCCCGGGGAGCGCGCCGGTCGCCGGCCCGAGCTACGCGTACCAGACCCGGCGAGTCACCTCGGCCGACCGCGAGGCGTTCGTCCGCCGCTTCAACGCCTCCGCCCCGAGCAGCGGCCGCGGCGAGGATGGCGCGGCGATGGGCTTCTCGCCGCCGATGAGCGATCGAGATGTGGCCGAGATGACCGCCCGCACCGAATTCGCCGAGCGCCATCCGATGTTCCTGGCCGGGAGCGTGATCGCCGACCCGCTGGGCAGCCTCTGGGTCGGGCTTCCGGCGGAGTCGAGACAGCCGACTCGCTACGACGTCTTCGATCGGAGCGGGCGGCGGACGAGGACGGTCGAGCTACCGGCGGGACGGCGACTGATGGCGGTGGGCCGCGCACACCTCTACGCCGCCGCCGAGAACGAGGACGGGCTCCAGTACCTGGAGCGCTACCCGTTACCGCGCTAGTCAGCCGAGCCAGGCCGCGCCGTCGTTCCGGCAGACGGCGCGCCACTCGTCGTCCTCGAGCGGCCAGATCTCCCGGGTGGTGGCGAGGTAGCTCTCGAAGGTGTCGCTGCCCCAGAGGGTGCGGCCGACGCCGAAGGCCCGCACCAGCTCGGCGAACCGGGTCCGGCTCTGCTCCGGCATGCCCGGTCGGAGCACGGCGGCGATGTCGATCCAGACCCGATCCGCCATCGAGCTTCCCGCTCCGGTGAGCTGGCCGAGCCGCTCGAGGCAGCGCTGCGCGGCGCCGGCGAAGCCGCCGGCCCCGGCCGCGTGCGCGAAGCAGATCCGGAGCGACGGGAGCGGCTCGATCACTTCCCGGACCAGCCGCTCGGTGTCGTCGGGCCCGTAGCCTTCGACGTCGCCGACGAAGGCGTGCGCCAGGACCGGCAGACTCCGCTCCGCGGCGTGCCCGATCACCGTCTTGACCCGGGCCAGCTGCTCCGGCTGCCGGGTGTCGACCAGCGAGTTCCAGAAGTGGAGCTTGAGCCCGCGCATGCCCGAGCGATCGACGGCGCGGTCGAGCTCCGCGATGGCGTAGTCGCGCTTCGGATTGAGGCTGAGGAACGGGATCAGACGATCGGGGAAGCGGGCGCACTCGCGCGCCGCGAAGTCGTTCTCGGACTCGACCTCGCGTCGCTCCTTATCGAGGGGCACATCGCGCTGGACGGCATCAACGGCCATCATGTAGGCGGCCGAGTGCACGGCCGCGCGCCGGATCCCCGCGGCATCCATTCGGCGAACCACCTCCGCGGCGTCGAGCGGCTCGAGGCCCCGGCGGCCGTACGCCTGCTCCGCCACGTCGGCGAGCGCGGGGCTCATCAGGTGGGCGTGGGCGTCGAGCAGGGGAGCGCCGGTCGGCACCGAGACTCTCCAATCCGGTCGGGCAAGCGCGCCGAGTCCGGCGAAACCCGCCGCCTGGACAAAGCTCCGTCGCTTCATCGAGCGCCGCTCTCCGTCTGACCCGCGCCGAGCGTGCGCTCGCGCCGGCGGCGCGCGTCGTCCGGCCCGCGGCCGGCGATCAGCATCCGGGCTCGAAGCGCCGGACTGATGGCCCGCCTGGTGAGGGCGACCTCGAGCGCGCGACGGCGCTCCGGCGCCACCTCCGCGAGCAGGCGGATCTGGCCCGCCTCGAGCACCGCGATCGGCAGCCCGTCCTCGAAGAGAATCCGGTTGGACGCGACCGCCGGCACTCGCTCGCCCGGCGTGAGGATGCCGGCCAGGTTGAGCGGGTCCGCCGCCGAGATCGCCACCAGGGCGCCGTGCCGGGGCGCTCGTCGCGCCGCACGGAGCACCGGCACCGCCTCCGGCAGCGCGAACTGCTCGCCGGTCACCCCGGCCACGAAGCGGCCGCCCCGGATCTCGCCCCGAGCTTCCAGGCGCCGGTACACGGTGAGCAGGGCGCGCCACGGCAGGGCGAGCGCCTCGCGGGCGAGGAGACGGTGAAAGACGACGCCATACCGGGCGAGCAGCATCTGGGCATAGCGCTCCAGCTCGTCCGCGGGGAGCGCCGCCTTCTCCACGCCCTCCCGGTCGAGCAGCGACCAGCGCCCCGCCGCCTCGAACCCGAAGCTGGCCGTGCGGTGCCGGCGGGTCGCGCCCGCGAGCGGCGGGCGCTTGGCCGACGGGGTGAGCAGCGCGCGGAGGCCGGCAAAGCCGTCGGAGGTGACCAGCCCGGCCGCGGCCAGCTCGCCTAACGCCTGCTCCACCTGAGTCGGCAGCAGGCCGGTGGCGCGAGCCAGCTCGGGCAGGAACGAGGCCCCGCTCCGGCGGAGCGCGTCGCGGACGGCGGCGGAGTTGGAGCTCAGCTCCTCGGGCTCGCCCGATCCGGCGAGCGCCAGCAGCGTCTCCAGATCCGCCCGTCCGAGCAGCGCGACCGGCGAGGTCCGGATCGGCCGCTGCCGCGCGGCGCCGGCGCCGGCGGGCGCCGAGAGGCGCGCCCAGGCGACCCGGCCCGTCAGGCTCAGCGCGTCGAGGAGTGCCGGATCGTACTCCTCACACCGGGCGGCGAGGAGGTCCACCTCCCAGGCACCGGCCGGCGCCTCGAAGCCAGCGAGCTGCTCGATCACCTGGGCCAGGCCCTCGAGTCCGGCCACCCGATCGTCCGCGGCGACCCGTTGCCAGCCCAGCAGAAAGCGCTGGAAGTCTCCGGTGCTGACCGGCTCGATCTCGGCGCGAAGACGATTCAGGGTGTAGCGATGAATCCGTGCGAGGAGCCGGCGATCGCACCACTCCTGCTCGCCGCGTCCCGGCGTGAAGCGGCCCCGGAGCGCCACGCCGTCCGCCTCGAGCGCGGCCAGCGCCGCCACCACCGCGTCCGCCGGCTCCGCTCCCGCGGAGCCGGTCGCTCCGCGCACGCTGTCGGCGAGCTCCAGAACGGTGGTCGGTCCGACGATCTCCAAGCGACCGCGCAGGAGCTCGCGTACCGCGTCGGCGTCGGTCGGCAGGGCGCGAGCCTCCGCCGCACGCTCCGCGGCCACCCAGAGATCGCCCACGCGAACGGCCCGCCCGTCGGCGAGCAGCTCCTCGAAGAACGGCAGCCACGAGGCGCCGTTCCGTCCCGCGCTCCCCTCCCGATCGGTCAGGAATCCCGAGACCACCAACGCGTCGTGCAGCTCGTCGGCGTGCTCCACCTCGGGCCAGGCCTCGTCGCGCACCCGGGCGATGGCGTCGACGTCGAGCGCGCCCAGGTCGTCCGCGCCGCCGGGCTCGAAGGCGCGGCGGGAGTAGACCGCCTGGGTCCGGCGCTCCTCGAGCGGCGCGTCGTCGAGGAAGGCGTAGGGCCGGGCGTTCAGAATCTCGTGCGCGAGCGGCGAGGGCTCGGGCAGGTCGCGGGCGACGAAGCGGATCCGGCCGGCGTCGAGATCGCCGAGGATCGCGCCGAGCCGGTCGAGGTCCATCGCCTCGTGGAGGCAGTCGGCGATCACCTGCTCCACCAGCGGATGCTCCGGAATGGCGCGGTCGCCCGGGATGTTCTCCAGGCAGGCGGCGGCATCCGGGAAGGCGGCCGCGAGCAGGTCGTCCGCCTCCATCCGCTGGATCTGCGGCGCCACCCGCTTGCCGGACCGGAAGCGCGGGACGGCGAGCGAGATGTTGGCGTTCCAGCGCCACCGGGTCGCGAAGATCGGCGCGTCGAGCATCGCCTGGATCAGGATCTCGCGCACGGTGGCGGTGTTGAGGAAGCGGAAGACGCTCTCCAGCGGAAACGAGTGCTGGGGCCCGAGCGAGAGCAGCACCGCGTCGTCGGTGGCGGCCGCCTGCAGCTCGAAGTTGAACTGGCGGCAGAACCGCTTGCGGAGCGCGAGTCCCCAGGCCCGGTTCACCCGGCCGCCGAAGGGCGAGTGGATCACCAGCTGCATCCCGCCCGACTCGTCGAAGAACCGCTCGGCGACCAGCGTCTCCTGGGTGGGGAGCACGCCGAGCAGCCGGCGGCCCTCCCCGAGGTAGTCGACCAGCTGACTCGCGGCCGCCGCGGGAAGGCCTCGCCCCTCGAGCCACTCGGTCGCCGCCGCCCGATCGTCGAGCCGGCGACCGACCTCGCCGCGCAGCCGGGCGACCTCGGCCGAGAGCTCGGTGCTCCGGGACGGTGCCTCGCCCAGCCAGAAGGGGAGCGAGGGCGGCTGACCCCGCGCGTCTTCGACCCGCACCACGCCGCGCTCGATCCGGAGCATTCGCCAGGAGGTGTTGCCGAGCTGAAAGATGTCGCCCGGGGTGCTCTCGATCGCGAAGTCTTCGTTCAGGGTGCCGACGAAGGTGCCCTCGGGCTCGAGCACGACGCGATAATCGGCATTGTCGGGGATCGCCCCGCCCGAGGTGAGCGCGGCCAGCCGCGCGCCCCGACGACCGCGGATCCGGCGATTGACCGTATCGTGGTGGACCAGCGCGCCCCGCCGCCCGCGGCGGGTGACGTATCCGTTGGCAAGCATCGCGACCACGGCGTCGAAGCGCTCGCGGGAGAGCGCCCGATAGGGCCACGCGCCCCGCACCAGCTCGAAGAGCCGGTCGGCGTCCCACTGCTCCGCCGCGGTCTCGGCGACGAGCTGTTGGGCCAGCACGTCGAGCGCGGCGCCGGTGATCTCGACCCGATCGAGCTCGCCCCGCCCGACGGCGTCGAGCAGCGCGGCGCACTCGACCAGCTCGTCACGGGAGAGCGGAAAGAGGCGGCCCTTGGGCCGGCCCCGCACCGTGTGCCCCGAGCGCCCGACCCGCTGGAGAAAGGTCGCGATCCGCCGGGGCGAGCCCAGCTGGCAGACCAGATCGACGTGTCCGATGTCGATGCCCAATTCGAGCGAGGCGGTGGCCACCAGGACGCGGAGCTGTCCGCTCTTCAGGCGGGCTTCGGCGTCGAGCCGAATCTCTTTCGAGAGACTCCCGTGGTGCGCGGTGACCGACTCCCGGCCGAGCCTCGCGGCCAGCTCGTGCGCCACCCGCTCGGCCAGTCGACGCGTATTCACGAAAACGAGTGTGGTGCGATGCTCGGCAGCGAGGGTCGCCACGCGATCGTAAACCTCGGCCCAGACCTCGGCCGACATCACCGCCTGGAGCGGCGAGCCCGGCACCTCGAGGCCGAGATCGAGCTCACGGCGGTGGCCTTCGTCGACGATGGTCGCAGGCGGGCGGGTGCCCGTGAGCCAGTCGGCCACCGCTTCGATCGGACGCTGAGTAGCCGAGAGCCCCACGCGCTGGAGCCGGCGGCCGGCCACGTGATCGAGCCGCTCGAGGCTCACGGCGAGGTGCGCACCCCGCCGACTCTCCAAGAGCGCGTGGATCTCGTCCACGATCACCGTGCGCGCCGTGGCCAGCACCCTGCGGCTCCGCTCCGCGGTGAGCAGCAGGTAGAGCGACTCCGGCGTGGTGACCAGGATGTGCGGCGGGGTGCGGATGATGGCGGCGCGCTCGGCGGCGGTGGTGTCGCCCGAGCGGATCGCCGCGGTCAGCTGCGGGCTGCCGAGGTCCATCGACTCGGCGATCCGCCGGATTTCCCGTCTGGGCTCGGCCAGGTTGTGGTGGATGTCGGCGCTCAACGCCTTGAGCGGCGAGACGTAGATCACCTGCACGGCGTCCGGCAGGTTGCCGGCGAGCGATGCTTCGAGCAGCCGATCGATCCCGATCAGGAACGCCGCGAGCGTCTTGCCGGAGCCGGTCGGCGCCGCGATCAGCGTGTCGTCGCCCCGGCGGATGGCCTCCCAACCCCGGCTCTGCGCGGGGGTGGGCTGGCCGATTCGCTCGCTGAACCAGCGGGCGACGGCGGGGTGGAACGCGGCGAGCGGCATGGCCTGAATATACGAGCCCCGCTCGGGCCCGGGGCATCACTCACGTCGTCTCGGCGACGGTAGGTCGTCGGCTCCGATGGCGCCGTCCCTCGAGCCCGGCGGTCGCGGGCTTTCGCCCGCCAGCGGATGGCTGACGCTTACCGCGCTCCAGATGCGGGGCCGTCGATGATGAGACGCGCCCCACGGCGCCGCGTCAGGTAGTGATTGGCCCACTGGAGCAGGACCAGCAGCCGATTCTCGAACTCGATCAGGTAGATCAAGTGGATGAAGAGCCACCCCAGCCAGGCGAGGAAGCCCGAGATTCCCCTGCCCCGAAACTCCGCGACCGCCGCGCCCCGCCCGATCGTCGCCATGCTACCCTTGTCGAAATAGCGAAACCGGCCAACGGTCCGGCCACGCAGCCTCGCCTTGATCAACCGCGCGACATAGCGCCCGCCCTGGATCGCGGGCTGGGCGATCGCCGGCAGTGCGGCGCCGCGATGCTCGACGTGTGCGAGATCCCCGATCACGAACACCTCGGGGTGACCCGCGATCGAGAGGTCGGGACCGACGACGACTCGCTCCAGTTCGTCCAGCGGGCACCCCGTTCGCCGCGCGAGGATCGGGGCCAGGGACTCTCCCTTCACTCCCGCGGCCCAAATCACCGTCCGGCTGGCGATCCGCTCGCGCCGACCGCCGGAAACCAGCTCCGCGCCTTCGGAATCGAGCGCCGTGACCGCCCAATCGGTGCGGATCTCGACTCCGAGGCGGCGGAGAGCGCGCTCGGCTGCAACCGACAGGCGTGGCAACATCGATGGGAGCACCCGCGGTGCGCCATCCACCAGGACGACGCGGGCGGTGCGCGGATCGACGGTTCGGAATTCACCGGCCAGGGTATGGCGCGCCAGCTCCGCCAGCGTGCCGGCGAGCTCCACCCCGGTCGGTCCCGCGCCGACGATGACGAAGGTGGTCCACGGCGCTCGGCGAGTGGCGTCCGGCTCCTGCTCGGCCTGCTCGAATGCCGACAGCACCCGACGCCTGATGTCGAGCGCGTCTTCGATCGTCTTGAGCCCCGGCGCGAGGGTCGGCCAGTCAGGGTGTTGGAAGTAGTCGTTGCGGACCCCGGCGGCAACGATGAGCGTATCGTAGTCGAGCGCACCCGCACTCAGCAGCACCCGACGGGCCACCGGATCGATGTCCACCACCTCATCCAAGACGACGCGCGTGTTGCGCTGACGCTTGAGGGCGGCGCGAATCGGCGCCGCGATGTCGCCCGCGTTGAGCGTCCCCGCGGCCACCTGATAGAGGAGCGGCTGGAACAGGTGGAAGTTGCGCCGGTCGACCAGCGTGACGTCGACCTGCGCGCGCGCCAGCGACTTGGCCGCGTACAGCCCGCCGAAACCGCCACCCACGATGACGACGCGATGAATCGGTCTCCTCCTTCTGCGCGACGGTGCCCCATGGCGCCCCTCAGGGGACTGCGCCAACGTTCGCCCCGCTCGGAGTAAGATCGAGTGAAGAACGGATGAGTCGGCTTCAGCCGACCGCCTCTCAAGCCGGGCTTCAGGCCGCGTTCAATCGAATCGGCGTACCAGTCGGATCAACCCGATCGACGAGGAGCCATGCCTCGACGCGAGAGGACGACGGCGGCGGCTCTTGAACGGGGCGCCAGTCATGACCCTTCTCAGAGGCTCGCCGTGTACCGTCGGCCCGACCCATCCGTGGCCTCGATCCGAATACGCGCAGCGCCCGGAGCCACCGGCGCATAGAAGAGGTGACCGGTGGGAATCGGGTCGACCCAGCCGCGTGTCGCCGGCCGATCGGGCCCGGCCAGCCTCTCCGTCGCGAGCGGATCGAAGCCTACGCGCCGCGACATCAGCCCGCGGCGATCCGCGCCCTGATACCACACCACCGACCAGCCCGGATCCCAGGCCCACACGTTGGCGACGATCTCATCGGGCGCCCGGGGATCGGCGCCGCGGGGATAGACCCGGATCTGGTGGTCCTCCGGATGGCCGGTCGACTTGTAGCGCCACCTGATCTCGCTGCCTTCGACCTCGTAGACGCCGTAGCCGTTGGGCGTGCCGTCGTAGCAGATGTCGCCGGTCCACCAGCCGCCGCAGACGGTGCCGTGGCAGCGCTCCACGGCGCCGCTCTCCTCGAGATGGTCGCTCTCGTGGATATGCCCCGTGAGCAGCAGGGCCCGATGTCCTTCGAGAGCCCGAAAGAGCGCCTCTCGATTGGTGAGGGCCAGGGCCGGCGCCGGCCGGGCCTCCCCTCGTCGCTTCCAGAGGGTCGAGGTGATCGGGATGTGGGCGAACACCACGACCGGCGTCCCCCGCTCCACCAGCGCGAGATCGGCCTGGAGCCAGGCCAGCTGCTCGTCGTCCAGATAGCCGATGTAGCCGCCGCCGTAGTAGAGGACGTCGTCGAGCACCACGTAGTGGATCTGGCCGCGGTTGAACGACCAGTAGCGGGGGCCGAAGCGCCGCTGGAAGGTGGCGGTGGCGGTCTCGTCGGTCCGGGCGTCGAGATCGAGATCGTGGTTGCCGACGACCTGGACGAAGGGGATCCCGAGCTGGCGGGTGGCCCGCTCGTAGTCGTCGTAGAGCTCCAGCTGATCCCACATGATGTCGCCATTGGCCACCCCGAAGAGCGGGCGATCGCCAAGCCCGGCGATGGTGGCGGCGACGTCGGGCACCGACTCGGCGTGGAAGCGGCGCATGTCGGTCGGGTTCTCGGTCTGGACGTCGGAGAGCAAGAGGAAGGCGTGGCGCTCGTCGCCGCCCTCGAGCGGGACCAGCCCGAAGTCGTGCTGCTGCTCGGCCCGCCCGGACTCGATCCGGGCGAAGGCGCGGGCGGTGGCCGTGTCCGAGACCGGGAGGTCGTGGCCGGCGGGTACGGAGACGCTCACGAAGCGGCGCTCGCCCGTGGTGACCAGGTCGTACCGGCCGGTTCGGTCGGTGGCCACCACCTGCCGCCCGTCGCTCACGGCGACCCCCGAGAGGCCGCGGCCGGCGGAGTGGACCCGGCCCCG
>JBFXAS010000157.1:0-12198 GCA_050184075.1 Gemmatimonadales bacterium | reverse complement strand
TGGGTCGGGCTCAGGAGCCAGTTCGCGGCCGCCAGCGCTGCCACGGCGACGAGCGTCACCGGGACGATCCTCCGCTGCCGGAGGAGTCCGAGCAGAGTGGTGGCCGAACCCGTCATAATACTTAGAGGTTTGTCGAATTATTCGCGATTGTCAACCTCCACCGTTCTCGAAATCCGCCCGTCGTCCCCCACCGGGCGCCGGCCATCGCGCGGTGCGGGCCGCCGAGCCGACCGACCCCGCCTCCGTGGCGGGTTGGACCCCGGCGCCTCATATTCGCCGGGAGCACGATATGACTGGCACTCCCGACGACCGCTGGCTGGCCGGCGACGCGTACGAAGCGTACATGGGTCGCTGGAGCCGCCTGGTTGCGGCGGAGTTCGTCGACTGGCTGGACGTGGGCCGCGACGGCCATTGGCTCGAGGTCGGCTGCGGCACCGGCGCGCTCACCGCCGCCATCTGCGTTGGCGGCGAGCCCGCATCGATCACGGCGTGCGACCCGTCAGCGCCGTTCGTCGAACATGCCCGACGGCTCCTGCCCGACGCCCGAGTGCGGTTCGTCGTCGCCGGACTGGAGTCGCTGCCGGGTCGAAGCGGCGGGTTCGACGCGGTCGTGTCCGGTCTGGTGATGAACTTTCTGCCGGAGCCGCTCGACGCCGTGCGCGCGCTTGGTGGCCTGCTCTGCGGGGGCGGCGTCCTGGGCGCATACGTCTGGGACTACGCGGGCGGCATGGAGTTCCTGCGGATCTTCTGGGACGAGGCGGCCACCCTGGACTCGGGCGCGGTCGAGCTCGACGAGGGACGGCGGTTTCCACTCTGTGGCCGCGGGGCGCTCGAAAGCCTCTGGCGCGCCGCGGGTCTCTCGGACGTGGAGGGGCGTGCGATCGAGGTGCCGACCCGATTTGCCGACCTCGACGCGTACTGGACACCCTTCCTGCGGGGCACGGGACCGGCGCCGAGCTACGTGGCGTCCCTCGAGGCGGCCCGTCGCGAGGCGCTCCGGGAAGGCCTCAGGCGCCGGCTTCCGGTTGGACCCGCCGGCGAGATCGAGCTTCGAGCCCGGGCTTGGGCGGTGCGTGGGGTGGTGACCTGAGCGAGCGTGGGTGACCGGTCGGTGTCGATCGCCGCGACGAGGAAGCGCATGCACGAGGACACGAAGACGTACAACGCGAAGCAGGCGCCCGGCGACCGGGCGATCTGTCGCCTCCTGGCCGAGCGGATCGATCAGGGCCTGCCCGACGCCGAGAACAGGGTCTGGCACGCGCACCCCGTGTGGTTTCTCGACGGGAATCCGATCGTCGGGTACAGCAAGCTCAAGGGGTGCGTCCGGCTGCTCTTCTGGAGCGGCCAGGGCTTTGCCGAGGCCGGCCTCGCCAAGGAGGGGAGCTTCAAGGCCGCCGAGGCTCGATACACCTCCGTCGACGAGGTCGACACTGAGCGACTCGGACGCTGGCTGGCGGAGGCGCGGGAGGTCCAGTGGGACTACAAGAACCTGGTCCGGCGGAAGGGTCGGTTGGAGCGTCTGAAGTGAGCGGGATCGCCTTCTCGTTCGGTCGGGTCGGCGTTCCGGTCGTCCTTGCCTCGGGCGGCGACGTCCTCCACCAGAACTTGGAGCGCATGCGGTGGCTCCGGTATGCCGCGGTCTCGTGGCTGGCGGCCGTCATCGCCGGGGCCATGCCGGCGATCGCCCAGTCCGAGCATTCGTATCGCAACCTCTCGGAGCCAGTCCACGAGGTCGTCACCGACTACCAGGCTCGGGTGCCGATGCGCGACGGCGTGCATCTCGCCGCCATCGTGGTCCGTCCGGCAGGGCCTGGCAAGCACCCGGTCGTCATCAACTACATCCCCTACGGCAAGCAGGCGAACGACTGGTTCGCCCGGCGTGGCTACGTCGCGATCTTCGCGGAGGGTCGCGGCACCGGTCGTTCCGAAGGGGTGATGGCCGACTACTTCGACGCGCAGTCGTTCCAGGACGGCTACGACCTCGTCGAGTGGGCCGCGCGACAGCCCTGGTCGACGGGCAAGGTCGGGATGTGGGGGATCTCGTATGGCGCCATCAACGCGTCGCGGGTGGCGGCACTCCAGCCGCCGCATCTCGCCGCGATCGCGGTCAACAGCTCGTACGCAAACTTCTTCGGCGACCACTGGTATCCCGGCGGGGTGCGGACCAATCACCCCTACGTCTGGCACGGTGTCTCCAACGTGCTCTACACGATGCTGCGCGGCCCGGTCTACGACGACGGCAAGGGTGGTCAGACGCTGGACCTGGAGACCTGGACCCGACACATCCGCGACAACGGGTGGGAGGGATTCTTCCGGCCGCAGTGGGACCACGCCAGCTACGACGACTACTGGCGCGAGAAGGATCTGCGGAGCAAGTACGCCAGCTTCGCCGTGCCGACGCTCCAGCTGGCCAACTGGTTCGACCATGCCCGCAATCTCGACGAGGCGTTCCAGGACTACCTGGTGCTGCAGGAGAAGGGGGTGCCGCAGCGGCTCGTCGTGGGGCCCTGGACCCACGGGGGCCTCGGGCCGACCGAAGTGGTGGACTTCCGGGTGATGCGCCTCGCCTGGTTCGACCGGTTCCTGAAGGGCGTCGAGACCGGCATCACGCGGGAGCCCCCGGTGACCGTGTTCGTGATGCGGGAGAACCGCTGGCGTCACGAGGCGGCGTGGCCGATCGCGCGCACCGCACCGACCCGTTTTTACCCAACCCCCTCGGGTGGGCTCGCTCCCGAGCCGGCGCCCGACGCCGCTGCCCGTCGGCTTCGCTACACCTACCGCCCATGGGTGGGGAGTGCGGCCGGCCCGTACGGCACCTGGTTCCAACCGGCCTACGACGACTATCTGGTACAGCCGGACCAGCGCACCGACGAGGCGGAGTCGCTGACCTTCACGACCGAGCCGCTCGAGGGCGATGTCGAGGTCACCGGGATGGCGGAGATCACCTTCTTCGCGACCTCGAGCTCGGACGACGCCGACTTCACCATCAAGCTCTCCGACGTGCTCCCGACAGGGAAGTCGGAGCTGGTGACCCGGGGCTGGCTCAACTCGTCCCACCGCGACTCCGACGTCAATCCTCGGCGGCCGGAGGATTGGAGGTTCGAGCGGCCGACGCCGATCATTCCGGGCAAGGTGTACCGCTACCGGGTGACGCTGCAGAACGTCGCCTACCTCTTCCGCCGGGGGCACCGGATTCGGCTCACCATCGCCTCGAGCGACTGGCCCTCGAACTGGCCCAATCCGAAGCCGGCCGAGAACCACATCCTGTTCGAGAGTCCCGATGGCGCCGCCCGAACGGAGCTCGTGCTGCCCATCGTGCCCGCGCCCGCCTCGCCCCTCTCCGCGCCGACGCTGCCGATGCTGGCGCGAGAGCCGGGCACCGACCGGGGCGTCGACCCGGGTCCGCCGGAGCGGATCTGGGTCGAGAACGATTTGACGGCTGGGATCGTGAGCTACCGGATGGAGCGCACCACCGCGCGCGCCGTGCCTGGCGGCACGCTGGACGACCGCACCGAGTGGCGCATCGACGTGACCCGCACGCCGCCCTACCGGCAGGCGGTGGACTACCACGCCACCTGGACGCTGCGGCGACCGGGGAAGCCGGATCTCCGTTTCGTCTACCGGGTAGCGACCGACAGCTCCGGCCCGCGGGCGTCGGTTCGGGTGGGCAACCCGGCGGTTCCCTAGTCGGTCGACAGTGGCTCAGTGCCCGGCATTTGCCCAGGTTGCCGAAGCGGCAGCCCGACGGCGGCGTCGACGCGGCGCCGACAACACTCGACCGAGCGGAACGGTCCGACGATGTCCTTGCTCGAGCGCGTCACCACCGTTGCGACCGGTTGCCCAGCCATCCTGATGGCGGGTGTCGTCCTCTCAGGCCCGAGCCGGTCGAGCGCGTCCCGATGGGGCCGGCTGGTCCAGCAGGGCGAGGACACCTTGGTCGTCGAAGCGAACGCGAATCACGTCGTCCAGTTTCCAGCCGGACGCGGACCCGCCGCCGAGCTGGAGCTTCGGATCGGTGCTCAGCGGCTTCGAGGCGTGCGGGGTCGATAGGGCGCGGGCGCGTTGCCGCCGTCGGAGCGCGTGTCGGCCCTCCTGGCCAGGGCCAGCGCGCTCGCCGCCGAGCCCGCGCCCGCCACCCCGAACACCGGACCCACCACCAGCAGATCGATCGAGTTCCCACCGAGCGCCGCCAGGACGGCAAACAACGCCGACGCCAGGAGGCCGCCACCCGCGCCCCACGCGGCGAAGCGCGGCAGCGACATCTGGTCGAAGCGGCGGCGGGCGCCCACCAGGCCGAGGACGCCCGAGAAGGTCACCCCGGCGAGGAAACCCAGGGCGCCGAACCCGATGGGGAAAGGCACGTCGGCCGCATCGGGTCCGACGATCAAGAGCAACGCGAGGCCCACGCCGAACCAGGCCGCCGCCCAGGTCAGACCCATCCCGATCGCGCCGCGGATCCGGCGCGCCCATGCCCGCACCTGCGTCTACCGGGAGCGGAGGCGTCTCAGCTCGCCGGTGCCGGCCTGCCGTTGGCGATCATGCGGTGGATCAGCCAGGCGCCATCCGCACCCTTCCGCACCAGCAGCATGTAGGCCCCCGTCGTGGTTGCGCTGCCCTCCGGCGTGGTGGCCACGAGCTCGTACCAGCCGCCGTCGATCGCCATGTCGTCGCCGGCCGGCATGGTGGCTATGTCGTGAATCGTCACCTGGGGCGAGCCCTCCGCGATGGCCTGGGTGAGCGCGGCTTCGATGGCGGCTCGTCCTTCCGCCGCCGGCTGATCCGGGAACATCGCGATCGCGTCCTCGGTGAACAGCGCCGCGACCGCCGACGCGTGGCCGGCGTTGTAGTGCTCGGTGTAAGCCTTCGAGAGCTCCGCGAGGGTGCCGTTTTCTGGTGGGTTCCCGCTCGGGACCCGGGGTGCCGGGAGGCCGGCGGGCGGGGGCGCGTCGTAGTTGGTGACCACGGCCTCGATCTTCCAGGCGTCACCGTCGCGGGTGAAGTAGGTCATGTAGTGACCGCCGAGCGCGATCTCGGCCCCGCCGGGCGGGGTCATCCTGATCTGGTACTCGCCGCGGGTGACCGCCTGGCTCCCCATCACGTTGGTCTCGAGCGTGGTGAGATCGAGGGTCGGCGAGGTCGCCATCGCCTGCTCCAGCCCCGCCACGATCGCCGCCTTGCCATCGTCGATCGAGCCGTCGGCGCCGAGGAAGACGGCCGAGTCGGCGAACAGATCGCCGACCACGCCGGCGTGGTGCTGATTGAAGTGGGTGACGTAATCCGCCCGAACCTGCTCGAGGGCAGGATCGACGGTGGCCATCGCGGTGACCTCCGCGGGCTCGGGTGCCTTTTCTCCGGAACACGCCGCCACGAACGCGGCGCCGAGCAGGGCGATGAGGCGTTTCGACATGAGGCTGACCTCCGGAACGGGTGATCGCGGGAGGGCGATCGACGGTGGTGCCGGCCAGCCGTCCAGGCCGGCCGGGGGAGCTTCGAGCTTATCCCGAAGAACGCCCTCGCACCAGCCGGGGTCTCGAATTGGACGAGAGTCGGTCTCAGGACCTCGGAGCCAGGCTCGGCGGCCGAGGCGGAGCGCCTCCCCTGTGGCGACACCGCTCCCGAAGGGGGCAGGGCCGGCCAATGATCCGAAAACGCCGGTCGCCACGATAAGCCTGGCATTCCGGCAAGCCCGCTCGGGGACTCGCCACCCTACACCCACTCGGGAGCGAACCATGATCCACCGCACTCTCGTGGTCGCGATCGCCGTTCTGTCGGTGACCACGTCCGTCCAGGCGCAGTCCAGCAACTACAAGAAGGCCATCGGCGTCACCTGGGATCTCAACCAGAACAACCCGGCGTCGGTGCTGTCTTCCGACGCCAAGACCTTGACCACCTCGTTTCCGCCGTCGTCGAGCATCGACAACAACACCAAGCGCGTGACCAAGATGAAGCTCCAATTTGGCAGCTCGGGCTCGTCCCTCCCGCCGGACAACTGGATCTCGACCGCCGCGCAGGGGCCGTACGGCAACAAGTTCGTGTGCAGCCGTTCGGGCTTCAACCTCTACTGCATGGCCGACGCGGTTTGGCTCCGCTCGCTGACCCAGGACACTCCCGTCGTGTTCGAAGTGGGCGGAGCGGGCTTCCAGGGGAACCTCAAGCCCCGGATCACCTGGGTGATCAAGCCGGCGCCCGCCGGCGAGGTCTTCGTTTCACAGATCACGGGACCCTCGTCGGTTGCCTATGGCGCGGTCGCGCAGTTCACCATTCGGCTCGCGGAGCCGGCGCCGGCGGGCGGCCAGGACATCGAGTGGAAGTTGGACCCGGGCGGCTGCTTCACCGGGCTGCCGGGCAACGTGTCGTTCAGCGCCACCAACTTCAACCGGCTCCGGGTCGACGCCGGGCAACAGTACAAGAGCTTCACTGTGGGGGTCCAGCCCAGCTGCGGCTTCTCCTCGGCGATCCTGCACACCTGGACCAATCAGCGCGTCGACCAGACGCCGTACTACAAGACCCATCGGTTCTCCCTGGCCTCGCCCAGGCGTTAGGCGGCCGCGCCCGCGCCGGGGCGGTGGCGCCCGGGGCGGGCGGCGACGGAACGCCGGTGCGGAGGCTTGAGCCCCCGCTCCGGCTTCCGCTGCCGGCCCTTCCGGGGTGGACGGCGGGTGGCGAGGCGCCTTGCCCCGCCGGCCGTCGAGCGCGAGCATAGATGGCATGGCCGGGATCGACCGATTGACCCGCTGCAAGGAGGACGCCGTGTCGGAAGCCCGGGCCCCCGCCGCGCCGCCGAGCGACGGCGCCGTCATGGAGCTGACCAACGCGGGTCTCGACGCCGCGCGCGCGGCGGCGGGCGTCACCGGCGCCTCGATCGCGGTCTGGGACGGCGCGGCGCTCACGACGGCGGTGGCCGGCGTGCGCAACAGCGCCACCGGCGACCCGATCACCGAGGACACGGTGATGCAGATCGGGTCCATCACCAAGATCTTCAACGCCGTCCTGGTGATGCAGCTGGTCGACGACGGGCTGATCGCGCTCGAGGACCCGGTGGTGAAGCACCTGCCGGACTTCGAGCTCCGGGACCGGGCCGCGCGCGACCGGATTACCTGCGGGATGCTGCTCAACCACACGAGCGGCATTGATGGGATCTTCATTCCCGACCATGGTCCCGACCGCGAGCGGATCGAAGACGCGATGCCGCGGATCGCCGAGTTGGAGCAGCTGCATCCGCCCGGGGGTGGACCGAGCTACAACAACGCGGCGGTGGTCGTGGCCGGCTACCTGGCGCAGCGGGTTCGCGGCACGAGCTGGTACACGCTCGTCAGGGAGCGGATCTACGAGCCGCTCGGGATGCGGCACGCCCTCGCCGACCTGACCGACCTCCCGCGCTTCCGGGTGAGCGTGGGCGACCTGACCGATCCGGCCACCGGCGCGATGGTCCAGACGACCCGGCCCTTCCTCCCGCTGAGCTTCGCCCCGGCCGGTGCGACGTTGATGATGACCGCCAGCGATCTGGTGACCTTCGGGCGAGCGATGATGAGCGGGGGTGTGGGGCCAAACGGCGGACGAGTCCTGTCGCGCGAATCGGCCGAGCGGATGGTGCGACCCACCGTGAGGATGATCCTCCCGGCCGAGCAGCAGTGGGGGCTCGGCTGGATGCTGCTCCCGGATGGGCTGGTCCACCACGGGGGCGGTGGCCCGGGGGTGAGCTCGTTGCTCTACGCCCATCCGTCGAGCGGCCGCGTGCTCGCTTTGCTCACGAACTGCGACAAGCACGGAGCGCTCGAGCCGGCCATCGTGGATCCGCTGCTCGAATCGTGGACCGGAAAGTCTCGGACGCCGCCGGAGCCGGCGATCGTCGGGCCGGTCGATCCGACTCCGTATCTCGGCGTCTACGAGAACGTGATTTTCCGTTTCCGGGTCATGGCCTCGGAGGGCGGCCTGGCCATCGCGGTCACCACCAAGGACCGGGTCTACGACAACGTCGCGACGGACGAGCCGCCGCCGGCCCGGCTCGATCCGATCGGCGACGACCGGTTCAAGGGCGTGCCGGGCACGCACCTCGCCCGGGTCCGGTTCGCCGAACCCGATCCGACTGGACGAATGCAGGTCCTCGCGGGCGCGGGCTTCCTGCTGACGCGGCGCTCGGGGTAGGCCGCGCTTGCGGTGACACGGGCAGGGCGCGACGTTTCCCGACCTGGCTCTCGACTCCTTTTTTGCTCTCCACCGGGAGGATCTCATGCGTTCGATTTCGCTCGGGCTGATCGGACTGCTGGTCGCCTGCGGCGGCGCCGAAGAGGCACCTCGCGCCGATACGACAGCGGCCGCCGTCGCCGCGCCGGTCGGTGTGGATCTGGCGAGCCTGGCCGGCACGTGGACGCTTCGCACCACGCCCGATGGCCAGGACACGGTGATCACCTCCGAGCTGGTGCTGACGGGCACGACCGAGGGCTGGACCATGACGATGCCCGGTCGGGATCCGGTGCCGGTGCGGGTCCGGGTCGACGGCGACAGCATCATGACCGAGACCGGACCGTTTCCGAGCGCGCTGCGGGCGGGGGCGACGGTAACGACGAACGCCGTCTACCGCGTCGAGGGCGACAAGCTGGTCGGGACCCTGACCGCGCACTACGAGGGCACCGCCGCCGACTCGCTGCTCACCGGCAGGCAGGAGGCCACGCGACGGTAGGCGCGGGCATCTGTCACCTCGCAGGACTACGGCTCGCCCGGCCGTCGGTGCCCCGGCAGTCCCGATGCTGAGGCCCGCGCTGCCGGGCGACGGCCTCCGGGCACCCGTCGGCTGACGCCCTACTCCAAAAACATCTCGGCGATCGTGGCCGTGGCGCCTATGAAGGTGGAGTCGCTGTTGACCAGCACGGCGATGATCAGGTCCTGCTCGGGATAGATCATCAGCATCGCCGTCCCGCCCACGGAGCCCCCGCTGTGGGAGACCACGGTGCGGCCCCGGGCGTCCTTCCGCACTCCCCAGCCGATGCCGTACCCGGTCTCCGAGCCGTCCGGGAGCCGTTGGGAGGTCCAGAGGAGGCGGACGGTCGAGGGCTGGAGCAGGCGACCGTGGAGCATGGCGTCGCCGAACTCGACCAGGTCCTCGGTGGTCGAGAGCAAGCCGCCCCCGGCCCACTTGTAGCTGTTGTCGGTCGCGGGCGCGTTGAGGATGCCGCCGCCGTTCGGACCACGGGTGTACCAGCGGGCCCGGTTGGGCACGATGCTGTCGACGTGATCCGCCACGGTGTTCAGGAGGCCGGCGGCGTCGAACACCCGCCGCTCCATGAAGGCGAGATAGGGCTCGCCGGCGGCGCTCTCGATCACCGCGCTCAGCAGGTTGAATCCATAGGACGAATAGGAGTAGCGCGTCCCGGGCTCGAAGCGCAGCGAGTCGTCGGCGAAGATCGCCAGGCCGGAGAGCACATCCGGGTAGTGGCGGTTGACGACGAGCTCCCCTTCGTCGCGGTAGTGGCGAACCCCGGCCAGGTGGCCCCCCAGCTGCCGCGTGGTGATCGGCCAGCGCTTGACCGGAAAGCTCGGCACGTACCGCTGCACGGGGGCGTCGAGGTCGAGCTTGCCAGCCTCGACCAGCGCGCCGATGGCGGCGGCGGTCAGGGCTTTGGACACGCTGCCGACGCGGAAGCGGGTGAGCGGGGTGGCGACCACGCCCTGCTCCAGATCGGCGAAGCCGAAGCCTTCGCTCCAGATCACCTTGCCCCGGCGCATCACGGCCACGCTGGCGCCCGGTGCGCCGAGCGCGGTCATGGTGTCACGAATGAACGCTCGCGCCCGCGCGATGGCCACCTGGTCCGCTGGCGCGGCGCTGGACGGGCGGGCCGGCGTGGGCGCCGAGGTCCGTTGCGCGGCCGCGGGGGGGGCCGACATGGCGATGGCGAAGAGGCAGACAGCGGCGCGCATCGAGATCTCCTGGTAGAATCCGGGGGCGGCGAGGGAAGGTAGGCCGAACCGGGCGCGGCGTCACGGCGCCGATCCACCCGCAACGCAAAGCCGGGAGTCTTCATGGGTCAGGGCTGGAGGGACGAGACCGAACACCGGACCGGGGCCGCCAGCCGGTGAAGGGGATCCTCTTCGACGCCGACGGCGTCATCCAGCGCCCGGCGAAGGGGTTTTTCCGGGCGTTCACCAGTCTGCTTCCGCCTGAGCGACGGGAACCCGAGCGCTTTCTCGCCGAGCTGCTGGCGTCGGAGAAGCCGTCGATGACGGGAGAGAGGGACTTCCTGGACGACCTCGTCCCGGTGCTCGAGCGCTGGGGCGTGGCCGACCGGCTCGAGGACGTGCTGGAGATCTGGACCCGAATCGAGGTCGATTCCGAGATGCTCGCCGCGGTCAGGCGGCTCCGCGCGTCCGGGGTCCGTTGCTTCCTCGCGACCAACCAGCAGGCCTACCGGGGCCGCCACATGGTCGCGACCCTCGGCTACGAGGAGGTGTTCGAGCGCTGCTTCTATTCCCACCGGCTCGGTGTCGCGAAGCCGGACCCGAGGTACTTCGGGACGATCGCCGGAGAAATCCGGCTCTCGCCGCCCGAGCTGCTCTTCGTCGACGACAACGATCGCAACGTCGCGGGGGCGCGGGAGGCCGGGCTCCAAGCCGCGCTGTTCGCGGCCGAGTTCGGAGCCGGGGCCTCGCTGCTGGGGGAGATTCTCGCGGGGCACGGGTTGGCACTGGAGTAGGAGAAGCGCTGCCGCCTCCGTCTTGAGGTTGGCTCCGGCGCGAGCCAGCGTATCCGCACGATGACGAACCCGGTTCTGATCGCTGGCCTGCTGGCCTTTGCCGCTCTCTCCGGCTGCGGCTCGGAGCACCCGACCGGCGGGCCGGTCCCGGCCTCGACGATGGTGCTTCCCGGTCCCGAGGGTGCTGGGGAGGCCTTCGGGCCCTCGCTTGCCATCGCTCGCGCCGTTCCCGACCGGATCATCGTCGCCGCGATGTACGGCAATCCGAACGCCCGGGGCGGGCGAGCGCTCTGGAGCTGGGAGTCGCGCGACGCCGGCTCGAGCTGGATCGCGCGCCGAATGACGCCGCCGCTCGTCGCCGGCAAGCCGGCCACCTGGGCGGCCGACGTGATCGCGAGCGAAGGGCGGATCGCCGCGGCCTACGTCCTTCCGCGACCGGGCGGCCCGCTCGCGGGGAACGCCGCGGTTTGGGTGAGCATCCTGGACGAGCCCCGCTAGCAGGCAGCGGGGCGGCCTCTCCGGGCCACTGCACGGATTTGCGCGGGGCCGCCACGCTCGGGGCGCGTACGGTCGCCCTCGACTATCCTCCATCAATCAGTCCGGCCTGTACCCCAGCCACGGAAGAGCGAGCGCCGACCACCGTGAGGCGGACAGCGAGGCAGTCCAGAGGCAGACCCCCATTGCGAGCGGCGACCCGTTGGCGGCGGTCGCTCCGCGTGTCGTTCGCGCTCCTGCCGATCGCCGCGCCGGCGGCGGCGCAGCGCGCCGACTCAGCCCGGGTCAACATCTACCGCTACGTGTTGGACGTCGATCCGCCGGAGGCGGCCGCGTTCGTCGCGCTCGACGTGAGCGGCGCCAAGGTGCTCCGGGGCGCCGCGCCCAAGCCGTTCATGGCGAGTGTCACGGTGCGCCCGATCGACGGCCAGGCGACGGCCGTGGCCGGCGCGATCGACCTGGCCCCGTACTATCTCTTCGGCGGCGGGCTCCGCACGCTCCGGTCGTATCGAGCCAACTCGGTGGCGGGTCGCCTGCTGCGGGTGCTCACCAAGACCGTCGTCTCGGTGGGTGCCATCACCGACCCGCCCGACGCCGGCGCCTGGCGCGGCGGCTTGGCCCTTCGCACCACGTTCCACGATCCCCACGACCCGGTGCTCAACTCCGGGTTGCCGGAGACGGTGGACTCGCTCCTCGCCGCTGCGGGCGTGGAGGCCGGGCCGCTCGCTCGGGAATCGCTCACCGACCTCGGCGTCGACCTGGCGCCCACCTTTGCCCGGTATCGTCGTCAGATGCGGGCGCGTGGCGACGTCCAGGTGACCGCCGGGTGGGGCCTGTCGGGCCGGGTGGCCGGCGGCGCGCTCGACGCCGACAGCCTGCACGGGTTCCGCTCGACGCTCTGGATCACCGGGCAACACGCGACGGGCGATCGCTACGACGTGGTGGTCACGGCAGCTCTCAGGAACGCCTTCCGGAGCGACGGCGCGCTCCGGGTCGGCGCCGGGCTCCAACGCAT
>JBFXAS010000156.1:0-12238 GCA_050184075.1 Gemmatimonadales bacterium | reverse complement strand
CCCCGGTCCCAGTGCAGGTTGGGTCGCTCGAACACCCGCGCGTTGAGCGCCACCTCCCCGCCCAGGTTCTCCACCTCGCCCAGGTTCTCGAATCGCGCGGCCACGGTGCCGAGCGAGCCCGGAAGGTTCCGGCTCACCAGCGCGTCGGTGGTTCGCTTGTGGTAGTAGGTCAGCTCCAGGTTGAGCCGATCGGCGAACAGGCCGAGATCCACGCCCGCCTCGATCTCCGCCGAGCGCTCGGGCTTGAGATCGGGATTCCCCACCGCGCCCAGGGACACGGCCGCCACGTTGGCGCCGTTCACCGTCGACTGCACCGGCAGGTAGAACGCCAGCGCCGCATCCGAGGGTGGCTGGAGACCGGAGGCGCCGTAGGCCGCCCGGGCCCGAAGGGTGGTGAGGGCGCCACCCTGGCGTCCCGAGATCGCGACCCAGGAGGCCGAGATCTTGGGATAGAGCGCCGTGCGCGAGCTCCGCCCGAAGGAGCTGTTGCGGTCGACCCGGAGCGCGCCCGTCAGGAAGAGCCGCTCGTCGATGCTCACCTGCTCCTCCAGGAAGTACCCGACCGTAATCGCTTCCGTGGTCGTCTCGCCCGAGCTGCGTTGGGCACCCGCGTCGATGGTGAGCGCGCCGGGCGGGAAAATGAACGCCGTGTTGAGCGTGCCGAACCGCTTGTCGCGGTTGTACTGGAGCCCCGCCGAGGTGCGGGATTCGAGCCGGCGCGACACCGGCAGCACCAGCGTGCCCCCCACCTCGGCCGAGTAGCGGTAGTTGGTGTAAAGGTTGACGGCCCGCGTGCCCTGTCGGGTGAGACCGCAGGACGCGCACCCCTGGCCTGCCAGGTTCTTGGCCTCGTCGCTGAAGGTGGCATAGTCGAGCCCCGCGACGCTCCGGAGCTACAGCTTCTCGAAGGGCGTCCAGCTCGCCTGGATGCTGTTGACGAACCGGTCGGTGTTGCGCTCCAGCCGCTGCGCGAACGCCTGGCTCGGCGGCACGAACCGGTACGGCGTGCTCGCCGCCGGGTTGGGGTTCACGCCGGTCACCGTGGCGATCAGTGGATTCTCCACCCGGTCGCCGAGCGGCGGATTGCGGACCGCTGAGCGGATCAGGCCGTTGGAGATGGTGACGCTGGCGTCGTCGCCGAGCGGCAGGGAGAGGTTGCCGCGCACGCTGGCCCTGGTCAGCTCGCTCGGGTTGCGCTGATCGTCGGGGATCTCCGCCACACCCCGCTCCGCCTTGAGCCGATCCACTTCGGCGCGGGGCATCGTGAGCGTGCCGCTCTCGTTTTCGAACTCGCCCGAGAGGAAATAGCGAAGCCCGGACACCCCGCCGCTCACCTGGGCTCCGTACTGCTGCCGATGCCCGGTGCGGAACGGCCGGAATTGCGGGTCCTTGGTCAGGTTGACCGTGGCTACGTTGTCGATTGTGCAGAGGCCGAGCGCCTGCTGGAACGGCACACAGCGGCCCTGCGGCCCCGTCGACCAGAACGCGTCGGGATAGTCGGTGACGTCGTCGGAGAGGCCCTGTTCCAGATAGAGGCTCCACCGCGGTCGCCCGTCGAGGCCCCGCTTGGTGGTGATCCGAATGACCCCGTTCGCGGCTTCCGTTCCGTAGAGTGTCGCTGCCGACGGGCCTTTCACCACCTCGATGCTCTCGATCTCCTCGGGGTTGATGTCGTTGAGCAGCGAGATGCGGGGCCCGCCCAGCGAAGCGGGCCCGCCCGTGCCCCCCGCGGGCGCCGGCGCCGACGCCTCGATCCGCACCCCGTCCAGATAGACCAGCGGATCGTTGGAGAGCGACGCGCTCGAGAGACCTCGCACCCGGATCCGGTGCCCGCCGCCCAGCACCCCGTTGTCGGAGAGCACGCTCACCCCGGTGGCTCGGCTGTTGAGCAGGTCCTGCACACTCACCACCGGCGACTCGGCGACCGTTGCCGCCGCGTCGATCGTCGACACCGTGTTGCCGAGCTCTAGCCGGTTCTGCTGGCCCGTGGCCGTCGTCACGATCTCGGACAGCTGGAAGGGCAGGGGCCGGAGCCCGAAGTCGAGCACCGTGCTCGCCCCGGCTCGCACCGTCACGCTCTGCTCCGCGGCACCGTACCCGATCAGGATGGCCCGCACCCGATGCGTTCCCGGCTGCACACCATCGATCGTATACCGTCCCGCCGCATCCGTCGTCGCGCTCAGCGAGGTGCCCACCACGGTGAGGCGTGCCCCGGGCAGGGCGCGCTCGGTCTGCGCGTCGCGAACGGTGCCGGTGACGGGTGCCTGCGGCGGATCGCTCATCGGGGGCACCGCGCCGTCGAAAGCGCTGGGCGAGTCCACGACGACGGCGGCGTGCAGTGCCAGAACCGGGGCCGGTCGGGAGCGCTCATCGATCGGCTCGATCAGCACGTGGCTCTTCATCTCCACCACGCGCAGCATCGTGGAGGCGAGCAGGCGCTCGAGCGCGGCCCCGACCGAGACCTCCAGGCAGTCGCAGCTGACCCGGAGGTCGTCCGGGAGGAAGTAGTCGCTGTAGTTGAGCGGCACGCCCGAGGTGCGACCCAGGAGCTGGAGCGCGACCTTGAGCGGCTGGTTGCGGACGCTGAGCTTCGCCGCCTCGAGCAGCAGGCGACGTCCGGCCCGGGACGGGTTGGCCGCCACCCGGTCCACCTGGGCCTGGGCCGCCGGCGCTCCGGCGGCCGGGAGCGCGGCGCCAACCGTGGCGAGCCCGACCAGCATCATCGTGGCGTTCATGGTCATCTCCCTGTAGACGTCCGGGGCGCGATGACCGCCCTATCGTCCGAGACGGAGCAGTCCGCGCCCACTGCGCGGCAGATCGAGGTGAGCACCTCGTCGAACGACTCGTTGGCGAACGAGCCGGTGAACTCCCGCCGCGCGAGGCCGCTGTCGGCGATGGTGATGCGAACCCGGAAGTGGTACTCCAACTCCCGCGCGACGGCCGTGAGCGGCATCGTCTGGTACACCAGGAGCCCGCCGGGGAAGCGGAGCAGGTCGTAGATGTTCTCGACCGTCATCACGTTGGGAGCGCCGCCGGCCCGCGCGTGTCCGACCTCGGACTCGCCCACCTCCACGGTCGACTGGCCGCTGGTGAGGGCCACCCGCCCTTCCACCACCGCCAGCCGCAGTCGATCGCCCTCGGTCCGGACCTCGAACTGGGTGCCGAGCGCCCGCGCCGTCCCGAGCGCGGTGCGCACCAGGAACGGGCGAGCCGGATCCGACGCCACGGCGAAGAACGCGCGCCCGCGGAGCACCACCTCGCGCGCGTAATAGCCGGGCTCGATCCGAACCGTGCTGCTCGGCGCGAGCCGCACGTAGCTCCCGTCGCTGAGCCGCACCGTCACGGTTTCGTTGGGGCGGGTCGTGAACTCTTCGGCCCGGAATGGCTCCGGGATCGGGGCGTTGCCCCGCCGCTCCAGCGCCTGCCAGCCGGCCGCCGCCACCAGCGCTGCCGCCGCCAGCCCGACCAACCACCGCCGCTGTCCGCGGCCGAGCGAGGGAGCTGCCCGAGTCGCGGCCCGGCGCCGCTCGGCACTGCGGATGAGGCCGTCCGGGTTCGGCGGCGGCCGAAGCGGCCGGCGCCGGGCCGGCTCGAGGCGCCACGCCGCGGTCAGCTCCTCGTAGCGCCGCTCGTTCGCGGGATCGGCCTGGAGCCACTTGCGGAGCTGCCGCTCCTCCAGCTCGCTCAACTGATCGGTGAGGGAGCGCAGGATCAGATCATCGAGTGACGGTTCGTGCATGTGGAACGCGGCTGGAGACGAGGTGACTGTCGTGCGCGAACGTCCCTCACCCGACGCCGCGGGCGGGCTTTACCAATCCTGCTGGCACTACGAGATCAGCCGCGGGAGCGGCGGCGGTCGGTGGGGTGGGATGCGCGCGGAGGATCGAGGTGGGCCCGGACCGAATCGTGGATCTGGCGGAGCGCCGCGGTCAGATGGTTGGCGGCGGTCTGGGGAGCGATGCCCAGCACCTCCGCCGCCTCGCGATAGGTGAGGCCGTCGATTCGGGTCAGCTCGTAGATCGCCCGGCGCCGCTCGGAGAGATCGGCGACCGCGGCCGCCAGGGCCGCCTCGAGGTCCGACCGATCCAACTCCTCGGACGGTGTGGGCACCGGCGCACCGACGGCCGCCTGCGTCTCGTGGCGACGAAGCCGGCGGAGGGCCGCCTTCGACTGGTCCAGGATCGCGTCCCGGGTCATACGATAGAGCAGGGCTCGCACCGAACCCGCCGTCTCCCACGTCTCGCGCTTCGCCCAGATCCGGATCAGCACGCCCTGCACGGCGTCGTCCGCATCGTCGGCGCTGGCGCCGAGTCGGACCGCATGCTCGACGAGCAGGGGCCAGTATCGTGTCACCAGGGTACCGAACGCGGACCGGTCGCCCGTCCGGATCCGACGCAGCAGCGCGCCGTCCTGATCGAGTGAGTGAGTCATCGGAACAACCGGATCGAGGTCACGGTCCGCGGCTTGGTCCTGATGGAGGTGCTCCGAGACGAAGATGCGCCGGGCTCGAGCAGTCGGCAAGCCGGCCGCGAAACGTTCCTCCCGGCCGGACCGTCGTGCTCGAAGGCGTCGCGACGCTCGACCCTCGGCGCTACACTTGTCAGTTCTCCGGCACCGACCCGACCAGCACCCGAGAGAGGTCACCTCCGATGGCCAGTCCGTCGCTCTTCGCGAACTGCATGCTCTCCACCCTCGCCGCCGGCGCCCTCGCCGGGTGCGGCGGCGGCCCCTCCGTCACCGCCGACGCCGACGTCGCCTTCGTCGGCGTGAGCGTGATTCCGATGGACGGCGAGCGGGTCCTCGCCGATCAGACCGTCCTGGTCAAGGGTGATCGGATCGTCGCCGTGGCCCCGTCGGCCGACGTGAGGGTGCCCGAGGGGGCCACCCGCATCGACGGCGCTGGGAAGTTCCTCCTGCCGGGCATCGCCGAGATGCACGGCCACGTCTTCACCACGCCGACGATCACCGTCGAGATCGCCGAGACCTTTCCCGAGCTCTACGTGCTGACTGGGGTCACCACGGTCCGGACCATGGCCGGCACGCCCTGGCAATTCGAGCTCAAGGCCGCGATCGATTCCGGCCGGATCCTGGGTCCCACACTCTATACCGCGAGCCCCTCCCTCAACGGCCAGAGCGTCCGGGACGCGGCGCACGGCGACTCGCTGGTGCGCGCCCACCATGCCGCCGGCTACGACCTGCTCAAGGTGCACCCCGGCCTCACCCGTGCCTCGTACGACGCGATCGTCGCCGCGGCGGCCGAGCTCGGTATCCGGGTCGCGGGCCACGTGCCGGCCGACGTCGGTATCCAGCGGGCGCTCGAGGCCAAGCAAGGCGTCGACCACCTCGACGGCTACTACATCGGTACCGGGAGCGACGACGCCAAGATGGCCGAGCTGGCCCGATACACGGCGGCCCAGGGCGTCTACAACGCGCCGACGATGGACCTCTGGAAGACGCTCCTCGGAGGCTACACCGTCGAGCAGCTCCGGGCCCGGCCCGAGCTGCGCTACCTGCTGCCGGCGCTGGTCGAGCAGTGGGCCCAGCAGACCACCCAGATGGTTGCCGCCGCCAGCCAGGATCCCGCGGCCGCCCAGGCGGAGATCGCCGCGCGGGACCGGATGCTGGTGGCCCTCCACGGCGCCGGGGCGAAGCTGCTGCTTGGCTCCGACTCGCCCCAGATCTTCAGCGTGCCGGGCTTCTCGCTGGTGCATGAGGTCAAGGCCATGGTGGGGGCCGGGCTCTCGCCCTACGCCGTGCTCGAGGCCGCGACCAGGAACTCGGCCGAGTACTTCGGGCACCAGGCGGAGTTCGGGACCGTGGAGACGGGCAAGCGGGCCGATCTGATCCTGGCCGAGGGGAACCCGCTCGAGGACATCGCCAACCTGCACCGGCAAGCGGGCGTGATGGTCCGCGGGCGGTGGCTGCCCAAGCAGGAGATCCAGCAGCGCCTCGACGCGATCGCCGCGAAGGTCGGGGGTTCCTGATGGGCGGCGTGGCGGGAAAGTGACGCTCCGGCCGAGGTCGACGCGGGCCGAGCGGCGCGTGTAGATTTCGACCATGGTCACCTTGAAGTCTCCTCGCGAGATCGACATCATGGCCCGGGCGGGCGCGATCGTGAATCGCACCCTCGGGCTCTGTCGGGAGATGGTCCGGCCGGGCGTCACCACCGAGGACCTCGATCGCGAGGCGGAGGCGTTCATCCGTTCCCATCCGGGCGCGACCCCCTCCTTCAAGGGCCTCTACGGCTTTCCCAAGAGCCTCTGCATCTCGGTCAACGACGAGGTGGTGCACGGGATCCCCTCGCCGAAGCGGGTGCTCCGGGAGGGCAATCTGGTCAGCATCGACTGCGGGGTCTGCATCGAGGGCTTCCATGCCGACTCGGCGATCACCGTGCCGGTCGGCGCGACGGACCCCGAGAGCGAGCGTTTCTTGGAGACCACGAAGCGGGCGCTGGCGGCGGGGATCGAGCAGGCTCGGCTCGGCAACCACGTCGGGGACATCGGGCACGCGATCCAGGCCGTGGTCGAGCGGGAGGGCTACGGCGTGATTCGGGAGCTGGTGGGGCACGGCGTCGGGACCCGGATGCACGAGGATCCCCAGGTGCCCAACCACGGCAAGCCGAAGCGGGGCGAGCGGCTGCTCGAGGGCATGACCATCGCGATCGAGCCGATGATCACGATGGGCGCCGCCAAGACCCGGGTGCTGCCCGACAAATGGACCGTGGTGACCGCGGACGGCTCCATGGCGGCCCACTTCGAGCACACCATCGCGGTCACCAAGAACGGGCCCAGGATCCTGACCCTGGCCGCCTGAGCGCCGGCGTCAGCCGGCCTCCTCGATCCTCCGCAGCAGCCATTCGTGGATTCGCGGGTTCCCGGCCACGACCGGTCCGTGGGACGGGCCGATCGGCGCGCCGGCGAGGTCGGTGACCACCCCGCCCGCTTCCCGCACCAGCAGGATCCCGGCGGCCATGTCCCAGGGCGCCAGCACCAGCTCCCAAAAGCCGTCGAAGCGTCCGCTCGCCACCCAACCCAGGTCGAGCGCCGCGGAGCCCGCTCGTCGGATCCCCGCCGTCGCCCGGGTGATCCCGGCGAACTGCCGCTGATACCGCTCGAGCAGGTCGAGGTGCTTGAACGGAAAGCCGGTGCCGATCAGCGCGTGTGCGGGGTCGGTGATGGTGGAGATCGAGAGCCGCTCCGCGTCGAGCCAGGCGCCGGCTTGCCGCGCGGCCCAGTACGCGTGCCGGCGATCGACGTCGTGGACGACGCCGGCCATGAGCTCGCCGTCCACCGCCGCCGCGATCGAGACCGCATAGAATGGAAAGCGATGGAGGAAGTTGGTGGTGCCGTCGATCGGGTCGACGATCCAGACCAGGCCGCCCCGGGTGAGCTCTGGGGAGAGCTCCTCGCCGACGATCGTCGAGCCGGACTCGCCGCCTAACAGCACCTCGGCCACCAGGGACTCGGCCCGCCGGTCGCAGTCGGTCACGAAGTCGTTGCGGCCCTTGGGGGCCCACGCCGCCGGATCGGTGGGCGCGGCCGCCTGGGCCAGGTAGCGGGCCGCCTCGAGGGCCGCCTTGCGGGCCAGGCCGGCCAGTCTGATCGCATCGCTCATGGCTGGAATCATAGCCGAGGCGGACGCCTTAAGTCCAAGAGTGGCTTGAGCTTGCCGGTTCGGGCCGAGGCGGCTACCTTGCCCCCTGTCTCAACCGTATCAAACATGGATCGGGTATTCTCGGGGATTCAGCCGACTGGCGAGCTCCACATCGGCAATTGGCTCGGTGCGGTGAAGAACTGGGCTGAGCTGCAGGACAGCTACGAGTGCCTGTACTGCGCGGTGGACCTTCACGTCCTCACCGTGCGGTACGACCCGTCCGTGCTGGCCGAGCGCACGCGGGAGATGATCATCGGGCTCCTGGCGGCCGGGATCGATCCCGAGCGGTCGATCGTGTTCGTGCAGTCGCACGTTCCCGAGCACGCCCGGCTGCAGTGGTTCTTCACCAACGTGGTCGGGATCGGCGCGCTGGAGCGGATGACCCAGTTCAAGGACAAGTCCCAGCGGATGGAGAGCGTGCCGGCGGGCCTGTTGATGTACCCGGTGCTCCAGGCGGCCGACATCCTGCTCTACCGAGCCAAGAAGGTGCCGGTTGGAGAGGACCAGGTCCAGCATCTCGAGCTCTCGCGGGAGATTGCCCGGAGCTGGAACGCGGCCTACTCGCCCGACGCGCCGGTCTTTCCGGAGCCGCAGGCGCTGCTCACCCCGGCCAAGCGGATCCTCGGTCTCGACGGCTCGGCCAAGATGTCCAAGAGCCTCGACAACACGATCGGGATCTTCGACTCACCGGAAACGATCTGGGAGAAGCTCCGGCCGGCCAAGACCGACCCGGCGAGAAAGACGAAGAAGGACCCCGGCACGCCGGAGCTCTGCAACCTTTACGATTACCACAAGTACTTTTCCCCGCCGGAGACGGTGGCCGAGGTGGCGACCAAGTGCCGGACCGCCGGTTGGGGCTGTCTCGACTGCAAGCGGGTCCTGGCGGACAACATGACCGCGACGCTGGCGCCGATGCGCTTGCGCGGCGCGGAGCTGAAGGCCGCCCCCGCCCGGGTGGATCGGGTGATCGCCGAGGGCGCCGAGCGGGCCGGCAAGCTGGCGGGGGAGACGATGCGCGAGGTGGAGGATCGGATGGGGTTCCTGCCGCGGGCCGGACGTTAGGTGTCGACCGCTCCCATCGAGCGGATCATCAAGGCGGCCGTCGAGCGCGGCGCCTCGGACATTCACATCAAGGCGGGTGACCTGTTCCGGGCCCGGATCGACGGCCGCCTGGTGCCGCTCACCAAGCAGCGGCTGACCCCCGCGCAAACCCGGGCCATCGCCCTCAAGCTGATCCCGAGCGAAGAGGACCGGAAGCGGCTCGACGAGTTGACCGACTACGACTGCTCGTGGGGGCTGCCCGGCTCCGGTCGCTTCCGGGTGAGTCTGCTCCGGCAGCGGAGCTCGGTGATGATCGTGATGCGGGTGATCCCGTTCGCGATCCCCACCATCGAGGAGCTGGGTCTGCCCGAGGCGGTGGCGGACCTGGCGGAGTCGTCGGCGGGGCTGCTCCTGGTGACCGGCCCGGCGGGGAGCGGCAAGAGCTCGGCCATCGCCGCGTTGCTCGCCCACCTCAACCAGACGGTCGAGCGACACATCGTCACGGTCGAAGATCCGATCGAGTTCCTCCACCGCGACCTCAAGAGCTCGGTGACCCAGCGCGAGGTGGGGATCGACACCGGCTCGGTCGTGGCCGGGGTGCGGGCGGCGATGCGGCACGACCCCGACGTGATCGTGATCGGCGAGATCGGCGACGCCGTCGCGATGGAGACCGCGATGCAGGCGGCCGAGCGGGGCGTGCTGGTGATCGGCGCGATCCACGCCGCGGACTCGGTGGCCGCGCTCACCCAGGTGATCGCCTACCTCGGCTCGGCCCGAGACAACGGCCGGGAGCGGGTGGCGGAGGCGCTGCAGGGCGTGGTCGCGCTCCGGCTCGCACCGCGCGCGGACGGGGAGGGGCGGGTGCCCCTGGTCGAGCTCCTGCTCGCCACGCCGGAGGTGCGGGCCGCGATCAAGCGGGCCGATGGGCTGGCCGAGCTGCCCAAGCTGATGGACGCGGGCGGGAGCCCGATGCAGACCTTCGCCGCGGAGGCCGAGCGACTGGCGGGCGAGGGTGTCATCGACGAGATCACGCCGCCGGCGCCAGCGCCACGACGCGGCCGCCGAGGGAGGCGTTGATGTTCAGCAGCGAGATCCGCTGTCTGGTGGTGGTCGGCTCCCAGTGGGGCGACGAAGGCAAGGGCAAGCTGGTCGACGTCCTCTCCGAGCGCGCCGATCTGGTGGTTCGCTACCAGGGTGGCGCCAACGCGGGCCACACGGTGGTGATCGGCGACTCGCAGTTCATCGTCAGACAGATTCCGAGCGGCATCCTCCACCCGAAGGTGATCTGTCTTCTCGGCAACGGCGTGGTGCTCGATCTCGAGGGCTTCTTCGGGGAGCTGGACGGCCTGGCCGAGCGGGGCATCGCGCACGAGGGCAGGGTGCTGGTCTCCGACCGGGCCCACCTGGTGCTGCCCTATCACAAGCTGCTCGACGAAGCGTCGGAGCGGCGCCAGAACATCGGGACCACGCGCCGGGGGATCGGCCCCGCGTACGAGGACAAGTACGGCCGCCGCGGGCTCCGCACCGGGTTCTTGCGCGACCTCGGCGGGTTCGAGGCGGCCCTGGCGACCCGGATCGAGCGAGCCAACGAGCAGCTGGCGGCCGCCGGGATGAGCGAGCGGGCCTCGCTCGACGAGCACCTCGCCCTGGTGAGACGGATCGCCCCCCGCCTGCTGCCGATGGTCACGGACACCGGACACCACCTCGCGGGTGAGCTGAAGCAGGGTCGCCAGGTGCTCCTGGAAGGCGCCCAGGGCGCGCTGCTCGACGTCGATCACGGGACCTACCCCTTCGTCACCTCCTCCAACACGACCGCCGGCGGCGCGGCCGTCGGTGCGGGGATCGGGCCGACCTCGATCGACGGCGTGCTGGGCGTGGTGAAGGCATACACCACCAGGGTCGGGAACGGCCCGCTGCCGACGCTGGCGGAGCCGGCCCTCGAGGAGGAGCTCCGCAAGGTCGGCCACGAGTTCGGCGCGGTGACCGGCCGGCCGCGCCGCTGCGGCTGGTTCGACGCGGCCGTGGTGCGCTACGCCGCCCGGGTGAACGGTCTCACGGCCCTCGCGGTGACCAAGCTCGATGTGCTCGACGGGTTCGCGGAGATCCCCGTCGGGGTGGGATACGAGGTCGACGGCGAGCAGACCGACCGGCTGCCTTCGGAGGTGTCGGGCCTCGAGCGATTGAAGCCGGTGTACGAATCGGCCAAGGGCTGGCAGGCGAGCACGGCCAAGGCCCGCTCGCTGGCCGAGCTCCCGAAGGCGGCCCGAGCCTACCTGGACCGCCTCCAGGAGCTCGCGCAGGTCCCGATTCGCTACGTGAGCGTCGGGACCCGGCGGGATCAGATCATCGACCTGGGCTGAACCCGCAAGCCGCGGCGGCGGGTGTGGCCGTGGCCCCTACCGGGACTGGAGCTCGGCGAAATAGCTGCCGATTCCGACCTGGTTGAGCCACACCGGATCGAGCTCGTAGTATCGGCTCTTCACGTAGCGGCCCGTGGTCGGGAAGTAGGGTGGCGGGTTGCTGGCCCCGCAGGGGTCGTAGGCGTGGGCTTCGGCCCAGCCGGAGGCATTGGAGTACCCGACCGGCCAGTAGGTCCACCAGTCGATCCGTCCGAGTGCCATGCCTCCGCTGATGCGGATGCAGCCGGACGGGGCACCCGCGCACCGCTCCCCCGTGATCGTCGGGATGGCCGGGCTCGACGGCCCGGAGTACACCGGAATGCCGGGGATGTCGCCTCCGTAATTGCCCAGCGCGAGCAGGAACATGTGATAGCTCTCGTCGGCCGGCGTATCGTCGTAGAGGCCCCGGTAGGAGCCGGAGCCGGTCGTCTGGCCGACGTTGCGGACCCGGAACGGGGTCTGCAGGTTGTTGTCCTGGATGACGAGGTTGCCGACGGCCATGGCGCCGAAGATGTCGCCCGTCTCGGAGCAGTCGGTGCCCGGCGTGGTCCAGTACTGGAAGTCGTCCTGGAGCACCAGGTTGCCGGTGGCCACGACGGAGACCCGCCCGCGGAGCCGCCCGCTGATGGCAACGTCGCCCGTCACGTACAGCACGCCTTTGAAGTTCGGATTCTTGCCGAGCGGGATCCAGTACTCGGCGTCGCCGCCCGCGGCGATCGCGTTTCGGACGGCCGTCACCGACGCGTGGGCGCCCAGGCGCCGCGGAATCCACCTGCCGCCGTACCCGGCGGTCAGACCTGCGTTGACGGTGGCGGAGTCGGCCAACAAGGTGTCGCCGGTGACCGCGGTAAAGAGGCGGGGATCACCGCCCAGGAAGCAGCGGTGGTTCGCGTTCAGCAGCGCGGCCCGCGCCGAATCCCGGCCGACCGTGCCGGTGCCGAAGGCGTAGTACTGGGTACGAGCGGAAACGAACACGCCGCCGGCGAACTGACCGCAGTTCGGGGTGATCAGGTTCGGATCGTTCGTATAGGTCGTGCCGGTCGGCGCGGGGTTGGGGAGGGCCGGCCACCGCCTGGCATTCACATAGGCCAGCGACGAGTCTTCCACCTGGAGACAGCGGAACACCCGCACGTACCCCTCGTCCC
>JBFXAS010000155.1:0-12335 GCA_050184075.1 Gemmatimonadales bacterium | reverse complement strand
GCCCGGCAGGAACGGGGTGACGTCGGGCGTCAGGCCGACCAGCCCCGGCATCATGATCATGCCCTTGGGCATCGGGATCGGCATGCCCGGGCCATCGTGGCCCTGGTGGCCCGCGTGGCCTCCGGAGTCGGCCGGCCTGGGCCGCTGCCCGAGGACGCTCGTGGCGGGCGCCAGGGTGAGACCCAGCACCAACGCGGCGCGGAAAAAGACGCTCATCCGGGCGGGATCCCGCGGAACAACGGATGGCTCAGGAACGACTGCAGCCAGGTGCTCGGCGACGGCCCGTGGAGGATCGTGGGCCCGGTCCGGGTGGCGGCCTGCGAATCCGCCTCGGCCGTGATCACCAGCAGGAACTTGTTGAGCTCGGCCTGCCCCACCGTGGAGGAGCCGTTCCGGACCGTGCCGAGCCGGTGCCAGTCCTTGAGATCGATCGAGGCCGCCCAGGCCACGTAGGCGCGGTAATCGCCCAGGCTCGCCGGAGCGGGGAGCCCGGACAGCTCGAGCTGGACGTCGTAGCTCGCCACGCCGTCGGCCGTGACCGCCACGCCGAACGGCGAGGCCGCATACACCAGCCGCGCCGTCCCCTTGGCGGTCGGCGCGGTCTCGGTGTTGCGGAGCGGGATGTCCCAGGTGCTCGTGGCTCCTCCGATCAGGAGGAGCCCGGCAAGCCAGCCCAATCGTACCATCGCGCTCCTCTACGGAACCGGCTGGGTGGCCGGCCCGCGATCCCAGTCCTGGACGCTCGAGATGTTCGGGACGCCGTGATCGCGGCCGTTCCAGCCATCGAACCCGTCGACCTTGAAGGTCCAGAGCCCGGTCCGCATGTCGCTGATCACGACCAGGCCGTCGTAGTTCCGCACGTCGACCCCGAAGGCGCCCTGCATCACGCTGTGGTCGCCCTGCCAGCCGTTCTCGACCGAGCCGCCGAAGCCCTTCTCGTGGGTGCACTCACAGGTGTACCACCGCCCCACCGTGACCGGGTTCTTGGGATCCTCGAGGCTGAACACCTGGAAGCCATCTTCGTAGGCCGAGACAAAGACGTAGGGCCAGCGCACCTCGTGATTGTGCGAGAGCGCCCGCCAATCAGCCGCCCAGGCGCTGATCGGCTGATCGATGTTCTGAACCTGGCCCGACTGTCCGGGCGCGAGATCCCAGATCCGGAGCGGGGTGTACTGGTACTCGGTCTCGGTGACGGCGTACCGGCCGTCAGGACCCGGTGTGAATGTGTGGGCCAGGTCCATCCCGAGGCTGGTGATGGTGAACATCTGCTTCGGCGTCTCGGGGGTGGTCACGTCCCAGACGGAATAGCCGCCCAGCCCCGCGCCGTAGAACTTGTCCTGGCGGCTCGCGGGATCGTACCCGATGTAGAAGTCGTGATAGCCGCCCGCGCCCATCTGCCGCATCGGCGTCGGGTTCGGCACCTCGCCGATCAGCCAGCCGCTCTCCGGATCGCCTTTGACGATCTTATCGAGGTCCCAGATCAGGGCCATGTTGCCGTTGATCGTGGTGAACAGCACCGCCCGCCCGGTCGAGTGCTTGTAGGCGAACATGTTGTGGAAGCCACCCGGCGAGGCCGCGTACTTGATCCGGGCCACTTCCTTCACCTTGCTCGCGTCGGGCAGCCCGGTCACGTCGAAGATCACCGCGCCCAGGTCTTGATCGGGCGTGCCCTGCTGGAACTGGAACGACTGCGCGTAGTAGTAGCGACCCCCGATCTTGAAGTACTTCCCGTCCATCGCGCCGATGCCGCGATGGAGCTCGGGATTCTCGATCTTCCAGGACCAGATCTTCTTCGGCGACGAGGGGTTGCTGATGTCGTAGATCTGGCTGTCGTAATTGACGAAACCGGAGACGTACACATACGGACGGTTGCGATCCTGCTCGATCTCGACGTCGGACGCCTTCCAGGCCCCCGGGTTGTTCGCCACGTGATTGACCATCTTCACCTTCTCGCTGCCGCCCTTCTTCTGGTCGAAGGGGGGCGGGGCCATGCCCGGATCCTGGGCCAGCGCGGCCGTGGTCGAAGCAGTGCACAGGGCCGCCATCAGAAATCGGCGCATCGGACCTCCAGGAGCAAGTGAGAAATCGCGGAAACCGGCTCGTCGAGCCTTTCAGTATGTCTGCCGCGGAGCCCCGAGGCAAGCCGATGGAACCGGCCGCCCGAGCGCCTCCCAGGCATCAAGACGGCCTTGGGTCCGCGACCGATTCACCGCGCGCCCCGCCTGGATGATCGGAATCGGACCCCGACTGCGTGCCTCCTGTTGAGACCCCCACGTCCCGATGGCGGGACGGGGCCCGGTCACGGGCTCGGAACCGCCGAACAGGAGGCACCATGTACACGACCACCGTGAGAACCAGCCTCGTCGGTCTCGGACTTTCCTGCCTCTTGGGTGGAGCCGCGGCCGGGCAACGCTCGGTCACCCCACTCCGAGGCACCACCTCGGGGCCCACCGTCACCGGAATCGACCTCCAGACCCTGGAGGTTCACCCGGGCTCGTCGATCCAGTTCAAGGTCCTGGGCTCCGGCCTCTCCCTGGCGTCCGCGCTCCGTTTCTACGTCGGCACCCACCAGCTGAACGACCCCGCGATCCAGGCCCAGATCCTGAGCCCCGGCAACACCCAGGTCACCGTCAAGATCGTGGCCGGCCCCTCGGCCAACACCGGCAAGACCTACGCGCTCAAGCTCGCGGTCGGGCACGACGAGATCGCGCTCCCGAAGAGCCTCGCCGTGGTCCCGGTGCCCGCGGCCTCGGTCACCAGCGCCCAGCCGGCCTCCCTCCAGGTGCCGCTCGGCGGCACGGCGGCGGTCGTCCTGAGCGGCAGTCACCTCGACCTGCTCAACTCGGCCGTCGTGAAGCTGACTGGCGGCGGCCCGGCCAACGGGATCACCGCGACCCTCGAGCCGACCTCGGCCAACGGCAGCCGCAAGGTCGAGATCACCTCGACCCAGATCCCGAGTGTTCCGATCGGAGCGCCGCTCGCGCTACTGGTGTCCGGCCCGCCGCCCACCACCACGACCCAGGTGCAGCTCCAGCTCTCGCTCACCGGCAACGCCGTTCGAGTCCACGAGGACGACCTGTTCGGGCCGATCAACACGGCCCTCGCGGCCGCCTCGACCTCGTTCGTCTCCTGCGGTCCGACCGCGGGGGTGCGGAGGCTCAAGCTCAACAACGTCGCCGGCTACCAATCCGACGTGGCCGTGCCGCGCTTCGAGTACGCCGTGACCACCGCCGAGCGACTCATCTTCCTGGAGCAGCACAGCCTCGACCCGACCGACGCTTTCTCACCGCAGGACTTTCTCTCCCTGCCCAAGAACGCGCATCCGTCACCCGTGCCCCACTCGGTCAGCTCGGTCCGGCTCTGCGTCGTGCCGACCATGAGCGCCGGCAACTGGAAGGTGACCGGTGTGCACCCGCAGGGAAGCGAGGTCGAGGTCGTCGTCAGCGTGAAGTACCCGAAGGTGCTCTTCCGCGCCCGGGCCATGCCGGTCCACCACCTGCTCCAGATCGAGGCGCTCGCCGTCGGCATCGGCTGGGGCAACGTCATCACCGACGCCGAGCTGCCCGACCTCGAGTACACCTCGCCGCAGATTGACGCGCGGCTCCGTTTCACTGCGTCTGGCGGCGTGATCAAGTACAGCTCGGTGCAGACCAGCTTGAAGTACTCCAAGCGCTGGTGGTCGAGCGTCTTCCTCGGCCCAAACTCGGTGGAGAGCAAGATGGAGCAGCACGCGCAGGCCCGGATGCAGCAGCTGGAGTCCGAGATCGGCAAGGCGCTCAGCTCGAGCCCGGTGCGGGCCGCGATCACCACCGGCATCAAGAGTCGGCTGGCCTCGACCCACTCGGTGCCGACAGTGGTCGCCCTGACCCACGTCTCGGGCGACATGTGGGAGGTCGTCTACCCGTAGCCCGGCAGAACCCCTTCTCCCGATCGCCCTCGGTCTTCACGGCGCCGATCGTGACGAACGGATCGCCGGGAGTCTCCTGCCGGGTCGGGCGGGTGCCCGACCCCTGCACTACACCCCTCGGTCGCAGGCGACCTGCGCCGCTGCTGGGCCCTCGATCCGGGTCGCCGGGAACGGCGGCCCGAGCCCCGATGGGCGCGGCAGATGGAGAGGCCGAAGCTCCTAAGAGAGAAAGTCCCGCCGATCGAGATTCGGAAAGGTGACGACGCACTCGAGGTTGCCCGGCTCGAAACCGACCAGCAACACCTTGCCCTTCGCGTCGAGGTTTCCCGATACCGGGGTGCCGTCCGGGAGGATGACCTCGTAGGCCTCGCCCGCGACCGGCCGCCTGCCTTCGCCCGCTCCGCTCGGCTCGAGCAGCTCGATCCCGATCCAGGCGTCCGGGTTCTCTCCGACCTGCCGAACCGAGGGCCCCGGGGGTCTCTCACTTGCCGGGGGTGGCGCCTGTTCGTTGTCGAGCGGGGTGAAACGACAAGGGGCACAGCCACCCAGCGCGTCGACGTGACCCGGGCGGAGCTTCATCGGCGGGTGGCCGTGATCGGCAGGGCCGGTGCCGGTGACCGGTGCTGGGCACGGGCCGTGACCCTGACCCCGAAGCTGCTCGCGTTCGCGATCGGCGCTTGGCCGATCGCCATCGATCTCGCCGTCTGGAACACGGGAAGGATCCGTTCGAGGACCGGAAACATGGGCTCGATCTTGACCGGGCGGAGAGCGGTTGGCAAGCCGGTCCCGGCGCCGTTCGCGAGGCTCTGGACGAACCGCGGCGGCGGCTGGAGATTTGAGGAATGTCCAAACCGGCCGCCCGGCTCACCGATCTGCACGTGTGTCCGATGGTGACGGTGCTGGTGCCCCATGTCGGCGGCCCGATCTCCTTTCCCGGCGAGCCGCGGGTGCTGATCGGCGGCCTCCCGGCCGCGCGGGTGGGAGATTTCTGCATCTGCGTCGGCCCCCCGGACGTCATCGCCATGGGATCGTTCACCGTCTTGATCGGTGGCAAGCCGGCCGCCCGAATGGGCGATCTGACCGCGCACGGTGGAACGATCGTCGGCGGGTTTCCAACGGTGCTCATCGGCGATCTGGGCGCCGGGGCCGGCAGCCCCGCGGGATTCACCATGGCGAGCGCCCGGGCCAGCGGCGCCGCCTTCACCAGCACGAGCTGTCTCGCGGAAGGCGCCGTGGCCTCGGTTTCGCAGTCGCCGTTGCTGGCCGGTGGCGATCCGACGAAGTCGAGCTGGATCGAGATCGAGCTGGTGGACCAGGACGGTCAGCCGGTCGCCCACGAGCGGTATCGGGTCACGCCCCCCGGGGGGAAGCCGATCGAGGGGTTTCTCGACGCGAAGGGGTTTGCCCGGGTGGGCGGGATCGAGCCCGGCCAATGCGCGGTCACCTTTCCCAACCTGGACCGCGCGAGCTGGCAACCCGACCAGGGGGCCGGCCGGTGAGCGAGCCGCCCGAGCCGAGCGACGACCCTCCCCCGGGGCCTGGCGGCCCGGCCGAGCATCTGGCCCGCCCCGGCGACCACCTGGGCCGGATCGCGACCGCTTGGGGCCTGCGCTCCTCGGCGGTGCTCTGGAACGATCCCAACAACGCCTCCTTACGTCGCCGGCGGGCGAGCCCGCACCTGCTCGCGGTGGGCGACTCGGTCTACGTCCCGGAGCTCACCCTCCAGGTGTTCGATCGCCCGACCGAGCAGCGGCACCGGTTCCGCGCGGAGCTGCGACCGCTGGTGCTCAGACTGGCCCTTCAACGAGCCGACGGGTCGCCTAACGTCACCCCGCCGACGGCCGTGCTGCTGGACGGCAAGCCGGCCGGGTACCGCGGCGGACCGCCGGGCGAGCTGACCATCCCCATCGAAACGGTCACCGACCGGTGTCGCCTCACGCTCGGAGCCGACGAGCTGGTGGTCCGGATCGGCTTTCTCCAGTCGATCGACGTCGTCGCCGGCTATCGCGAGCGACTCACCAACCTGGGATACGACGCCGGTGACGGCGATGACCCCGCCGACCGCCAGCTGCGCTCGGCCGTCGAGGAGTTCCAATGCGACCAGGGACTGAAGGTCGACGGGGTCTGCGGCCCGGAGACCCGGCGCCGGCTCGCCACGGTCTACGGATGCTGAGGGCCCCGCGCCGGGCCCCCCGGCATCGGTCGCCATGACCGCGGACGCCGATGTCGGGAGCCGGCCCGGAGGCGGCTGCTTCCGCCACGACGAGGCCAGGCTGCCCGCCCCGCCCCCGGTGGAGCAGTCGGGGGCGCCGCCGGACGACGCGCGGGAGCAACGGCGGGCCGCGACTCCCGCCCCAGCCCGCGGGAGGGTGTTGTCGATCACCCCGAGCGGGGCGACCGGGGTGGCGCTCCCGCTGGCGCCGGGGGAGCGTCAGGTCGCCCCGTCCGACGGCGCGGATCGCAACACGAGTCGAGAGTCCCTCCGCGCCGTCGGGTGCTGGACCGCGTCGATCGCCCATGTCGAGTTCGACTCCTCGCTGATCCTGCCCGAGATCGCCGACGAGATCCCCCGGCTCCAGGAGGTGCGGGCCGCGAATCCCGGCGGGCCGGCGACGGTGTTCGCCCACGCCGATCCGGTGGGCAACGACGCCTACAACAAGCAGCTGAGCGGCCGGCGCGCGGTGGCGCTGTTCGGGCTGCTGACCCGGCGGGTGGAGTTGTGGGACCGCCTCTTCGCGAATCCCTTCGGCGGCGACGACTGGCGGCCGCGCGGCCTGGCGATGATGCGCCAGCATCTCGAGTCGAGCGGTCAGCCCGGAGCGACCGTGCCGACCGAGCGCCGCGCCCTGTTTCTCGCCTACATGAGCGCGATCTGCCGCGACCGGGCTGGCGCCGAGGTGCGGTTCGCCGCCACCGACTTCCTGGCCGGAGGCGCGGACCCCGGCGGCAAGGGAGACGTGCAGGGCTGCGGCGAGTTCAACCCGGTGCTGATGCTCTCGGCCGCCGAGACCGCCAGGCTCGCGCGCCCGGAGAACAAGGCGGAGCGCGACGTCGAGCAGGATCCGAATCGTCGCGTCCTGGTCCTGTTCTTCACCCCGGGGAGCGTGGTCGCCCCGGAGAAATGGCCCTGCCCCCGCGCGACCGAGGGCGTCACCGGCTGCCGCCGACGCTTCTTCTCCGACGCCGATGCCCGGCGCACCCCGCAAGCCAGCCGCCGGGAGCACCCCGCCGATCGCTCCACCTTCGCGTGCCGATTCTACGATCGTCTGGCGGGCGACTCACCCTGCGAGGTGGTGAGCCGGCCCGTGACCGTTCGGCTGTACGACCCCAACGGCAAGCCGATCCCGCGAGCGCCGTTCCGGCTCTCGTCCGACGGCCAGACGCTGATGGATGCCGTCGCCGACAGCGGCGGCTTCTTTCGGGTCCGCAACTTCCCGTCGGCCGACGGATTCCTGATCGAGTGGGGTCCGACCGTTCCGGCCGGTGGGAAGCCGACCTTTCCGTTCGCCGACGTCATCCACCTCAATCTCTCCACCAGCCCGTCGACTCGCGTCGCCCAACAGCTGGTGAACCTGGGGTATTCCGGCGAAGCCTCGATCGAGAACAAGGTCAAGGCGTTCCAGCGGGACTTCCAGGATCGCTTCAGGCTCCCGGTCACCGGCATTCTCGACCCGGCGACGGAAGCGGCGATCGACGACGCCCATTCGCGGGTGGCCGTCGAGGACCTCCGCTCGAAGGGTGACGCCTGATGGCGAACGGGAGCACGGTCGGCGTACCGGCGGGCGGACAGCGCGGGATCGTCAAGCCCGCCCAGCCGCCGACCAAGGTGTTCGTCCGGGTCGTGTTCCGGAGCGGTGAGCCGGTGCCGGACGTGACCATCTTCGCGGAGCGCCTGCGCGACTCCGCACAACAGCGCGCCGCGGTGGTCAAGCCCCAGATGGACGCGAACGGGCGCTACACCCATCACCTGGTCTGGGAGATCCGCGCCGACGATTTCGCCACGGGCACGGAGGTGCCCTCTCGCGACAAGACGGGCAAGCCGATCGTGGCGCTCAAGCGGACCCTGGACGTCAAGGTGCGCAAGGACGGCTTTGCCCCGCCCCCGCCACCGGAGCGCCCCGGCTCGAAGAAGGACCACAGCACCTTCACCACGGCCGAGGCGCGGGTGGTGCGTGATCTGATCCAGGGTATCGATCAGACCGTCGAGCTGGTGCTGATGGACGTCCGACTTGGCCGCCTGCCCGACCCGCACGCCAGCGCCGACTGGACCAACGAGCTGCTGCTCGACGTCCGCGCCCGGGCGCTCTTCGGCGACCTCTCGACCGGCGCCAAGCCCGACTTCACCGCAGCGTTCACCCGGCTCGCGTTCCTGCACAAAGTCGGCGAGATCACCCTGGCGAGGGAGCCGCAATTCAACGGCAACGCCCTGGTAGCACCAACCTCGAGGTCACAGCGGATCACCCTGAAGGGACCAATCGCCGGGGTCCGGCTGTTCAACAACTGGGGCAGCAAGGCCACGATCAAGATCAAGCGGGTCCCGGGTCGGCCTCCGGACTACGAGCGCGACGACAAGTTCTTTCCGACCGACCTGCTCTCCAACCTCGACCTGCGCAGCGCGATCGGTCTCTACCGGCTGTGCGGGCAGCTCCGGACCCGGTTCGGCGTGACCGAGCTCCACCACAGCGGCATCGGCGCCGGCTCGGGCGGCGGCTCGAACTGCCACAACATCGGCACCGCGATCGACTTCTCCGGCGTACGGATGCCGGCGCGATCGGTGCATCCCCTCCTCGACGAGCCGTTTCTGATCTACGTCTTCGAGGACTGGGCCCAGCAGTCGGTGCCGAGCCAGGCGAAGATCGACGCGGCCAAGGCCGCGGGCCAACCGACGCCACCGAGTTCCGGCTTCACTCCCACGGGCAAGCGGGACCTGGTCGACCGGCCCGAGCAGTGGGCGGAGGCGCAGCGGTCCACCGAGTTCCGGCTCGACTCGCTGATCATCGCGCCGCTACCCCTCGACGCCACGCCGATTCAGCAGGAGGACTTCGGCCGCCGGAAGGCCGTGCTCGATCGGGCCCGTCAGCTGTTCCGGTTCGTGTTCGAGTTCGCGACGGCCGAGTACTCGGGAACGGCGGGTGGCGACAGTTGTGGACCGAGCTGCTTCGCCGACGGCCCGGTGCCGATCAGCCCCCGGATGGACACCGCCGAGGCGATCATGCACGCGGACTATCCCAAGCCCGATGGCAAGAACGCCGACGGCTCCAGCAAGAAGAACGGGCGCGAGGCCCACTTCACCCACATGCACTTCCAGATCGGCCCGACCTCGGATCCGTCCGGCGTCTAGGCCCGGGCGACCGCGCCGCGGTTAGCGGAGCGGCACGCCCGGATCGACCGGCAGCTGGTCCTCGACGGTCACCGAATAGGTGATCTGGTACTCCATCTTGTCCGAGTCGTACCCCAACGGTCCCAGCCTCCCGATCGGCTCGGTCCGGTAAGCCGACAGGCGTCCGGCGACCTCGCGCCGGCCGGTGCGCTGGTTGATCGGGATGTCCCCGATGCGGAGGGGATTGGCGGTATCGGTTCGATCGAAGCGTCGGGCGAGGGAGGGCGTGGTGCGGGTCGGGTCGGGCACCATCGGGTCGATCAGGCCCAGCGGTCGGTTGGCGCCGAAACCGCCCTCCACCCCGATCCGGAGGAAGAGTTGTCGCGCCAGCTCCGACGCCCGCGCGGTCTTCAGCTTCTCGTCCTCGACCCGGGCGGTTTGATCGATGTCGGGACCGGCCGTCTCGCCCGTCGCGAGCCGCTTGCGATCCCACTGGGCCACTCGGCCGATGAAGGGCGCCACGAGCCCCTGCTCGAAGCCCTGCGCGGTCTGCCTGGGCGGCTTCACCTGGTGCGAGAAGCGCAGCCGGCGGTCGGTGAGGAAGCGCTCCTGCAGGTTGGTCAGCACCGAGACCGGCGTGTCGGGTGGCGGGGTCTCGCCACCGTCGCCGATCGGGCGGCCGGCGGAGTCCTTGGCGATCTCGGGCTTGTTGAAGATCGTGCCCACCGCGCTCTCCGCGAACCCGTTGACGCTCACCATCAGGTTGTCGTCGTCGGCCAGGAACAGCACCAGCGGCGCCACCGCGAAGTCCTGCCCCGAGCGCGCCACCGGCACCGGGTCGGTGGGCAGGATGATCGGGTCGAAGGCGAAGTTCATCCAGCGACCGTTGATGCCGACGTTGACGAGCCAGCGCTCGCTCTTGACGGCGTCCGGGTCGCCGTAGGTCAGCCGCTGGAGGCGAACGGTGACCTTTCGCACCCTCTTGGCGAGCACGACCTTCGGGTCGTGCCACCCCATCGTGATCATCACGGCGTAGGTGTTGAACGCCGCGCTCAGCTGCAGCTGCTTGAGCGGGATCCGGACCCGCACCTGACGCGGGGCCTGGTCCGGCGTGTCGGGCGGCACCGGCTCGATCAGCGGACGGGGCGATCGCGCGATGCTGCCGGCCCGCTGATCGAACCGGTTGAAGTTGACATCGATCAGCAGCCGGGGGCGGAGCACCGCGGTGTTGCGCATGAACGTCGGGGCGGCGCCGATCGGAAAGGGCGTGCCGGGAATCTGACTGCTCGGCGGATCCGGGTCCTCGGCCGGTGGCGGGTCGGGGAGGTCGACGATGAAGTCGTAGTCCGCCTGATCGAGTCGACCCTGGTCGGTCGGGTCGGCCACGTCGGCGAGCCCGAAGAGAAAGTTGCCACCGGAGCGCCGGACGTTCGAGGCGAAGAAGGTGAACTGGATCGCCGGCACGGCCCGCTCGTTCTCGAGGAACTGGAACCCTTCCCAGCGGGCGCTCGCGATCGCCTTGCAGGGATGGAGCTGGTTGAGGTGAAGACCGGTGAGCTTGTTGTCGTCGGTGGCGTGGCTGCAGTCGTAGACCGAGCGGCCGGAGGCCCAGAAGTACTGTCCGGCGAGCGGCCAACCCCAGTCCACCCTCCAGAACCGTCCCCCGCTCGCCGGCAGTGGGTTGAGCACCGGGCTCTCCGGCCGGCCCCGTTCGGTGACGTCGAAGTCGGTGAACGCCCCGAGGTCGACCTCGCACTCGACGTGGGCGTTGATGCTGCGACCCGCCCGGAACAGCTGATGCCCGACCTCGTATCGCCGCACCGAGGGGCGCTCCCGGAGGAGGTCGGCGATGATCGAGTTGTCGTTCTCGTCCCGTTTGGTGTTGCCAAACCCGACGACGCCCTGGAAGAAGGGCGACGGCACCAGAACGAAGCTCCAATCATACCAATGGTGCCACTGGGCAAACGGAATGCTGTCATGCCGGATCCGACTGAAGAGGAGGACACCGTCGACCTCCTGCTCCTCGTGCCGCTCGAATCCGCGCTCCCGCCGGAGCGCCGGCACCCAGGAGGGCAGCGAGCGGATGATCGAGTCGATCAGCAGCGCGTCGAGCAGCTTGCCGAGCTCGCCGAAGAGCGCTCGGAACGGATCGTCGACCTCGTCGATGGCCTCGATCACCTTCTTCGCGGCCTGGCTCAGCACCGGGATGTTCTGGGCCACGCTGATCAATCCCTTGAGGCCGTTCTTCGCGGCGTCGACCAGCCGACCGGTGAAGGCCGAGATGAAGTCGCCGATGGCGCGGCCGATCTCCTTGCCGATCGCGCCGTCGTAGTCCTTGGTGGAGCGACAGCCGCAGTCGTAGCCCTTGCCGTCCGGCCGCAGGAACGGTCCGTTCGGAGCGGTCTGCGACGGGGCCTCGACGAAGCGGTGTCCCGGAGGAACCCGAATCCGCCGGAAGGGCATCAGCCGGTCGAAGGGCTTCGTCTGGTCCCTGAGCCAGCGCGGGTCGCTGAAGTCGAAGTCAGCCACCGGAGGGCGCGATCGGGGTTGGGCTCGGGGCCCGGGCGAACTCGCCGGTCGTCTGGATCAGCTCGGTGACGGTCGGGTCGTCGATCCGGCGCGTGTCGCTCAGGGGCGGCGCGTGGTTTTCCTGGAAGTGGCGCACGGCGTCGGTCTGCTCGCGGTCGGTCCATAGCTTGGGGTCGCCACCGCCGTACCCGAGGTCGTACAGTCGCTGGCGGACGCCGAGATCGCGCTCCTCGTCGCTCGGCGGCGGCGCGTCGTCGTCGTCCGCCGGGCCCTTGCGCACGTGCACCAGGGTGCCCTGAAACGGCATGCGCAGGAATCGCTCTTCTCCGGGCCAGGGCTCGGTCCGAGGCAGCGCGTCGTCTTCACTTGGCGGTGGCTGGTCCGGGGCGATCGCCGGATCCTGGGGCCCGATCCGGGGGCCCCACGCGTCGACCTTGAGCGTCACGCTGCCCTCCGGATCGAAGAACGGGAGGAACACCACGCCGTCCGCGGTGGTGCGCCCGCGAACCACCGGAGAGCCGGGAATGCCGCCGATGACGGCGGCAAATCGGACGTTGGCCATCGGGATCTGCCGGTTCC
>JBFXAS010000154.1:0-12422 GCA_050184075.1 Gemmatimonadales bacterium | reverse complement strand
CGAGTCGCGCGGCCTGCCGGCCCTCGACCAGCACGGTGGGCGACCCCATCAGCACCGTGGCGGGGCCCCCGGCGCAGAACGCCGGATCGCCCATCGTGGCCGCCGGGAGGCCGGCGATCAGCACCTTTCGCGGGCCGCTCGGCAGGAGCGGGCCGCCGACGTGCGGCACGGTCCCGCTCGCCGCGGGACAGGTGTGGAGGTCGGTCACCCGCGCGGCAGGTCGCATCGCTAGCGGCCCCCCACGCCGCCATCCGGCAGCTCCGGGGTGCCGACTTCGGAGCCGGTGGCCTGGAAATAGGAGTCGTCGCGGAGCACCGTGGGGCGGCCGGTCTCCGGATCTTCGAGGTTGCCCGCGATCAGGCGCAGGGTACCCTGGACCGAGTAGGGCGTCTGCCCGCCGCCCGCGGGATGCTCGAGCCGCATTACGACACGGAGGTCGCCGTCGTCACGCCAGGAGACGGAGGTGCCCGCCGGCTCGCGTCCGGTCAGATCGACGGTTCGGGTCGCGCGCCAGCCGCCGTCGGTGGCTCTGGCCTCGAGGGTCAGCTCCACCTCCGTCACGTCGCGCGCCGCGTGCGCCGCGATCACCACCGCCGCGCCGTTGCCGTCGGCGTGCTCGACGACGGCCCTGACGCTCAGGGTGCGGGAGACGATCCAGACCTGCACGTCGCGGAGCGACCGCGCCGGATCGTGGCGGGGCGAGCGCCCATAGGGACCGTGCAGAGCCCACTGTTGCAGCTCGGAGTCTTCGAGCAACACGCCACCGACCGCCGCGGCCGCGCACAGCACCAGGCCGGCGACGATCGCATAGGGATGGGGCACCTCCATGCAGACGACGCCCACGGCCATCAGCACGTTGCACCAGGCCGCGTCGACGTCGTCCTCCCGGAGGTTGTCATAGCCGTCCCAGAGCGCGAGCCCGACCCCGACGGCGGTCGAGACCCGACTGCACGCCCGGGTGAGCGCGGTGCTGGTCGCGACCGACGCGCCGGCTTCGCGGGCGGTCGCGGACAAGCGCAGAAACCTGGCGTAGGAGTAGAGCGACCCGGCGGTGCCGATGGTCTGTCCTGCGGCGTCGACGGTCTGGCGATTGGCGCCCGCGCCGGATTCGCGCAGCTTGGCGAGGGTCGCCACCAGCGCGGCGACCCTGAGCAGCGCGTTGACGTGCTGCAGGCCTCGATAGAGGCCGCGGATCGACGGGTTGATCCGGTAGGTGTGGACCTCCCAGTGCTCGCTCCGGATCTCCTCGATCAGCTCGACGCCGGGCCCCAATCCGCCGGCAGGCCCCGCGTCGCCCTCGAAGAACGAGCCCACCCTGAGCCGGGTCCCGGTGACGACGTCGGAGGGCGAGAGCCGGACCCAGGCCGGGTAAACCTGGTCCATGATCTTGCTGCCGAAGGTCGGGAAGCGCCGGACGCTGCCCCAGGAGAGCAGCTCCCAGAGCCGGCCTTCGGTGGGATGGGCACCGCGGCTCGAGACGGCCCAGTCGGTACCGGCGTCGGTTGCCAGGAAGCCCGACTCGGCGAGCAGGGCGCCGAGCTCCATCCGCTCCGCGACGTCGTGATGATTGAGCAGATCGTTCTCGGCGTCGGTCCAGCGGCGGCGGAGGACGTCGGCGGCGGATTCGACGGCTCGTGCCGAGTCCTCGATCTGCCGTCGCCGGGCCGCTGCTTCGCGACGCGCGTCTGCCGCCGAGCGGAAGGTCTGGAAATGGTCCCAGAGGTCGTCGACCCCCTGGGTCGCGAGCTGCACGACGTACTCACAGAGCGCGACCCGCTGGTGATTCTCCCGGATCGCGGCCCGGAGGCTCTCCACCTGCCCCCGGAACTCCTCGATCGTCCGACGGAGCGCCGGGACCAGGCAGCCGGGATGGGGGCCATAGTCGGGGCGACCTCCCGGCGGAATCGCGGCGACGCGGCGATGACGGAGCTGGCGCGCACGCCCCCCACCCCCGGGCGCGAGCGGGGCGAGGAGCTCACCCTGGCGCCCCTGCTTGATCGTGAAGTCCACCTGGTAGGTGCGCTCACCCGCCTCACCCTCGTCCGCGCGGAGCGGAATCCACTGCTCGAACCAGGTCGTCGGCGTCCGGTCGGGGTCGGAGAGCGGCAACCGCACCCGGAGGAAGTCGCCGGTCTCGCGGTCACCGCTCGGCGGGATGTAGCGCGGGTCCTCGACGAAATAGCGCGCGCGGACCTGGCGCGCGTCGTCGAAATCCCAGGTGCCGAGGATGGAGAGCTCGATCCGGCCGAGGTCGTCGTTGGCGCCGTCGCGGTCGAGCTCGTAGAGCTGCAGGTAGACGCGCGGCAGCGGACCCGAGCGGGCCATCCGCGCGTCGTGGGCGCCATCCCAGTCGGTGATCAGGACGTCGACCGTGTAGGGATCGGCTCCGGGCTGGACCAGTCGGAAGAGGCGGGCCATCGCGTCAGGCCTCGGCGGGCCCGGACGCGTCGGTGTCGAGCGCCGCGGTGTCGCCGCCGTCGAGCCAGACCCGACTGGGCGGATCGGCCCGGGAGCCCAGGAAGGAGTCGACGAACGACGTCTCGCCGGGCACCTCGAGCTCGAACCAGCCGATCGGCACTCCCGCGTGGAACAGCACGCCGTCGCCGTCGGTCGTGCCCCTGATCACCCGGTCGCCGACTCGGATTCGATAGGGCGTCGCGGGACGGACGGCCCGCGAGCGCCGATCGACCAGCTGCGCGTGAATCACGGCCGGATGGACCCGGAGCCGATGACGACGGCCGGTGGCAGCGGTGAAGGGATCGCGATTCGATGTCACGTCAGCACTCTGTTTGGCTAATCTGCGCCTCGATTCGTCGAGGCGTCAACCGGCTCGATCCCGGCAAGCGAACGTTCCGACACCCTGAGAGCGACGGAGCCCGATGGGCCCCCTCGCGCCGCGGCGGCGGCCCCACCGACATCGGGCGCTTGAGCAAGGCCCCGATCCCGGGGTACCATGACAGCAACCTTCACCCGACTCGCTCCATGTCCCGACTCGCCGTCTTCCGTGTCTCCGCCGCGCTCTGCCTCGTCGCACCGGCCCCGGCGCTCGCGGAAGTCGTCAAGGTCGAAGTCACCCGGCGGGTCGACGTGCTCGGCGGCAGGAGCTTCGGCGCCGCCGGGGCCTACGAATGGCTGGAGGGGCGGATCCTCTTCGCATTCGACCCGGCCAATCGCGCCAACGCCCGGATCGTCGACCTGGGCCTGGCCCCGCGGAACCCGGATGGCAAGGTCGAGGCCTGGGCCGACTTCGCGGTGCTCAGGCCCAAGACACCGCTCCCGGACGGGGTCGCACTGGTGGAAGTGAGCAACCGGGGCCTCAAGCTCGGCCTCCAATTCCTGGACTACGCCACCGGGGCCCTGCACCCGACCGCCGAGGCGGACTTCGGCGACGGACTCCTGATGCGGCTCGGCCTCACCGTGATCTGGGTTGGCTGGCAGCACGACGTGCCGCTCGACCCGGACCTGATCCGCCTGCACGCGCCGGTGGCAACCGGGCCTGGTGGCGAGGAGCTCTCCGGGCTGCTCCGAGCGGATTGGGTGGTCCCGAGGCCGGCAAAGAGCCTCTCGATCGCCCACGCCAACCACGTAGCCTACCCGGCGGACACGAGCGCGGTCGAGAACCAGCTGACGGTGCGCGACGGCCGCTACGCCGAGCGCACCGTGGTGCCGCGCTCGGCCTGGCGGTTCGCCCGCGAGGAAGCTGGTCGGGTGGTGCCGGACCCCACGCGCCTCTATCTGGCGAGCGGCTTCGAGCCGGGGCGGATCTACGAGCTGGTCTACCGGAGTCGAAACCCAAGGGTCGCCGGGCTCGGGCTGGCCGTGATCCGCGACGTGATCTCGTACGCGCGGCACGACCCGAGCGCGCTCTTCCCGGTCCGCTACGGAATCGTCTACGGCATCTCCCAGAGCGGGCGCTTCCTGCGGCACTTCCTCTACCAGGGGTTCAACACCGACGAGGCCGGTCGACCGGCCTACGACGGGGTGATGGTGCACGTCGCCGGCGGGGGACGCGGCAGCTTCAACCACCGGTTCGCCCAGCCGTCGCGCGACGCGCACCGCTACGACACCTTCTTCTATCCGACGGACGTCTACCCCTTCAGCTCGGCGACCCAGACCGATCCGATCACCGGTCTGCGGGACGGCCTCTTCGCGCACCAGCTGGTCGAGACCAACCTGCCCAAGGTCTTCCAGACCAACTCGGGCTATGAGTATTGGGGGCGGGCGGCATCGCTGATCCACACCACGGTGGACGGCTCCGCCGATCTCGCACCCCATCCGAACGAGCGGATCTATCTCCTGGCCGGCGCGCAACACGCCCCGGGGTCGTTTCCGCCACCGCAGGCGGCCCGGCACCCCGGCTCTCGCGCCTACCGCGGCAACCCGGTCGACTACGTGGCCCCGATGCGAGCGCTGCTGGTGCGGATGATCGAGTGGGTGCGCGACGGAGTAACGCCCCCGCCGAGCGCGTATCCCCAGCTCGCCGACGGCACCCTGGTTCCGCTCGAGCGCTACCGCTTTCCGACGATTTCCGATCTCGCCGCGCCCACCGTGGTCCACCAAGCCGATCGGCTCGACTTCGGCCCGGACTGGCCCCGAGGCCTGATCACCAATCAGCCACCCAAGCTGGGCGAGCCCTATCCCGCGCTGGTGCCGCAGGTCGACAGCCTCGGCAACGAGCTGGGCGGGGTGCGGACCGTCGAGCTCGAAGTGCCGCTCGCGAGCTATCCGACCTGGAATCTCAGGGTCGGCCTGCCAGGCGACACCAGGGAGCTCACCCGGATCCTGGGGAGCTATCTCCCGCTGCCCCGAACCGAAGCGGAGCGGAAGGCCGCGCGGGACCCGCGGCCGAGCATCGCGAGCCTCTATCCGAGCCGGGAGGCGTTCCTGGCGCGGGCGCGGAGCGTGGCCGAGCGGCTGGTGCGCGAGCGGGTGCTGCTCGCCGACGACGTCGATCGGGTGGTCGGGCGAGCGGCGGCGCAGTGGGACTGGGTCATGACCCGCTGAGCCGGGCGTCGGCCCTCGCCCTCCACCGCGGGGGCAGCGCGTCCGCCGTTTGCGAGGCCGTCGCCAGAGTCGCGGGCCACCGTACGGGATGTACGTTACCTTCGATTCGCGAGCACCATAACGCCCGTCGCGCCATCCCACGACCCGAGGTCATCAGCATGTCCCGAGGCCTGCGCCCCGCGCTCATCGTCGGTTCCCTGCTGCTGCTGATCCAGCCGGCTCACGCCCAATCGGCCGCCCGCGACACCGCGGAGTGGGACGTGACGCTGGCACGCGGACAGACCCGCGAGGTTCGCTTCACCGCCACCGAAGGCACCTGGATGACGGTGGACGTTTCCCCGGACGGACGGTGGGTCTACTTCGACCTGCTGGGGCATGTCTATCGGGTCCCGGCCGCCGGTGGCGACGCCGTGAGCCTGACCCAAACGAGCGGGGTCGCGGTGAACTACCATCCGGCCGTCTCGCCCGATGGCGCGACCATCGCCTTCATTTCCGACCGCAAGGGACAGAACAACCTCTGGCTGATGGACGCCGACGGCGGCAATCCCCGCCAGGTGATCGACGACCTCAAGGCGCGCCACAACGATCCGGTCTGGACGCCCGACGGCGAGTACGTCCTGGTGGAGCGCCGCCAACTGCCAGGCGGAGCCGGCGGCAGCGGGATCTGGATGTATCACCGCAGTGGCGGGAAGGGCGTCCCGATCGTGAGCCAGGAGCTGGCGCGCGGCGCGACCTGGCCGGCGCCGAGCACGGACGGCCGCTACCTGTACTTCCAGGTGCCGACGACGGGCGAGACCGTCTCCTGGACCCACGGCGACGAGGAGGATCCGTTCCGCGAGCTCACCACCGCCGACGTGTTGCAGGGCGCCTTCCAGCTCCGCCGGCTCGATCTCGAGACCGGACGGCTCGAGCCGATCACCACCGGCTCACCGACCCGGCAATTCCGGATCTCGAGCGGCGGCGCCTACGCGCCCGAGGTGTCGCCCGACGGGCGCTGGCTGGCCTTCGCCCGGCGGATCCCGGACGGGCGGATCGCCTACAAGGGCCACGAGCTCGGCCCTCGGACCGCGCTCTGGCTGCTCGATCTGCGCACCGGCGTCGAGCGGCTTCTGGTCGATCCGATCGAGCTCGACATGACCGAGGCGATCAAGGTGCTCAGGGTGCTGCCCGGGTACCGCTGGGCGGCGGACGGTCGCTCGCTGATCCTGAGCCAGGGCGGGAAGCTCCGCCGGGTGGACGTGGCCACCGGCGCGGTGAGCACGATCGGCTTCCGGGCCCCCGTCGAGCGGACCATCTCGGAAATGGCCTACCGGCCGTTCCGGATCGACGACGGGCCGCTCGCCACCAAGTTCCACCGCTGGCAGACGGCCTCGCCCGACGGGCGGCGGCTCGCCTTCGAGTCGACGGGGCGGATCTGGGTGATGGACCTGCCTGACGGGACACCCCGGCGGCTCACCCCCACGGGCACCGGCCCGCTCGAGTACGGTCCGGCGTGGTCGCCCGACGGGCAGTGGATCGCCTTCACCAGCATGGACGAGAGCGCGGTCGGGCACCTCTGGAAGGCGCCCGCGGCGGGCGGCGCACCGACCCGGCTCACCACCGAGCCGGGCGAGTACCAGCACCCGGTCTGGGCTCCGGACGGCGCCTCCGTCGTGGCGACCCGCGGCGCGGGCGCGAGTCTCAACCACTGGTCGATGGTGCACGATCCCTGGTACGACATCGTGCGGGTGCCGGCCCAGGGCGGCGCCTTCACGCGGCTGGCCCGCGCACCGATGCCGGAGGGCAGCTTCTTCTCGACCTTCCGGAGCCAGACACCTCGGGCGAGCGTCAGCCGCGACGGCCGGGTCTGGTTTCCCGATCATCAGATCCAGGGCGACGGGGTCCGCTCGGTCCTGGTGTCGGTGGCGGCCGACGGCACGGATCGGCGGGAGGTGCTCTCCTTCCCGTACGCCGACGAGATCGTGGTGGCGCCGGACGGACGCGCCGCGGCCTTCAACGAGGGCGACAACGTCTATCGGGTGCCGATCCCGCCGCTGGGCGCTGCGACCGAGCCGATCGCGATCGACAAGAAAAACGGAAGCCTCCCGGTCACCGCGGTGAGCACCGAGGGCGGCCTCTATCCGCGCTGGCGCGGCGCGCTGCTCGAGTTCGGGAGCGGCAACCGGTACTTCGCCCACGACCCCGTAAGCGGACGGACCGACACCGTCACGGTCACGCTCGCGGTGCCGCGCGCCCTGCCAACCGGGCGGGTCGCGCTCACCAACGCGCGGATCGTGACCCTCGAGGATCGGCGGGTCATCGAGCGGGGCACCATCGTGATCGACGGCGCCCGGATCGCCTGCGTCGGCGAGTGCGCCACCGGCGGCGCGCGGGTGATCGACGCCACGGGCAAGACCATCATCCCCGGCTTCGTGGACATGCACTCCCACTTCTACCGGGAGTATCGGGGCATGTTCCCGAAGCACATGTTCGAGAGCGGCGTGGCGCTGGCCTACGGGGTCACCACCAACCTCGACAACTCGATGTGGAGCCAGGACATCTTTCCGGTGATCGAGATGATCGAGGCCGGCGAGGTGATCGGCCCGCGGACCTACAGCACCGGCGACCCGCTCTACGCCGGCGACCGGTTCCGGCAAAACGCGCTGACCAGCTACCGCGTGGCCGAAGACAACATCGACCGGCTGCAATCGTGGGGCGCGGTCTCCCTCAAGCAGTACATGCAGCCCGAGCGGCGGCAGCGACAGTGGGTCAGCGACGTGGCCCGGAAGCGCGGCCTGATGGTGACGGCCGAGGGTGGCGACCTCGCCTACAACCTGGGGATGATCATGGACGGACAGACGGGCTGGGAGCACCCGATGTCCTATGCCCCGATCTACGGCGACGTGACCACCTTCTTCGGCCAGGCGAACGCCACCTACTCGCCGACGGCGGTGGTCGGAGGAGCGGGTCCGTGGAACGACGAGTTCTTCTTCGCCGAGCGGGAGGTCTGGAAAGACCCCAAGCTCCGGCTCTGGATGCCGTGGAGGCAGCTGATCCCGCACAGCCGGCGGCGGATGCTCCGGCCAGCCACCGACTACAGCTATCCGATGATCGCGCAATCGGTGGCGGACCTGCTGGCGGCGGGCGGGCACGCCGCGATCGGGGCCCACGGCCAGCAGCACGGCATCGGCTCGCACTGGGAGGTCTGGATGTATGCCTCCGCTTTGGGCGCCCACGGCGCGCTGGAGCTGGCTTCGCTGGAAGGAGCCCGCTTCCTCGGCGCGAGCGAGGACATCGGCTCGATCCGGCAGGGCAAGCTGGCCGACCTGATCGTGCTGAATCAGAATCCGCTCGAGAATATCCGGAACACGGCCGAGATCCACTCGGTGATGAAGGGCGGCGTGCTCTACGACGGCACCACCCTCGACGAGATCTGGCCCCGGGCGCGCCCCTACGGCGCGCGGCCCTGGATCGACGAGGCCGCGCTCCGGAGCGACGCCCGTGGCACCGACTGGCACGATCGGCCCCGCTGAGCGGGTCGCCCACCATTCCGGAGCATCGATGACCGCGCACCCGAGGCTCGTCCCGCTCGCGCACCGAACCGCGCTGATCGGCGCCCTGCTGCTGGCCGGATGCGGCGCCGAGCGGACCCCTCCCGCCACCGGCGGCGAACCCGCGGCCGAGCTCGAGCGGCTGCTCGACGAGGGCATAGCCCGCGGACTGCCCGGGCTCTCGGCCGCCGTCGCGACCGAGGACGGCATCCTCTGGAGCGGCGTGGCCGGCCTGGCCGACGTTCGGGCCGGAACCCCGGTCGAGCCCGAGATGCTCTTCGGGATCGGCAGCATCACCAAGACCTTCGTGGCGGTGGTGATCCTCCAGCTCGCCGAAGAGGGCACGCTCGACCTCGATGCCACCGCCGCCGCCGTGCTCGGCGACGCGGTGGCCGGGATCCCCAACGCCGACAAGGCCACCATCGCCCAGCTCCTCAACCATACGGGCGGGGTCCCGAGCTGGGAGGACGATCCCCAGTGGATTCGGGAAGGCCGGGGCGCGGATCTCGACGTGGCGCGGATCTGGGGCAAGACGGAGACCCTGCCCTACATCGTGGGCCATGACTCGCTCGCGCCGCCGGGCGCCGCCTACAGCTACGCCAACACCAACTACACCCTGCTCGGCATGATCATCGAGCAGCTGACGGGACAGGACGCCGTGGCAGAGATCCATCGGCGAATCCTCGACCCGCTCGGTCTCGAGGACATCCACCTCGAGGGGTTCGAGCCGGTGCCGGCGGCAGCGCTCCCTCAGCGCTACCACTGGGCCACGCCGGACTTCCGGCGCGATGCCGGGGTGAACGCCGCGTTCGAGGAGATCCGACGCGACCTGATCGACGCCAGCGCCTCCAACCTCTCGGTCGAGTGGACCGCGGGCGGGATGGTGGCGACCGCGCGCGACCTGGCGCTCTACGGCTCCGCGCTCCGCTCGGGGCGGCTGCTCGACTCGACCCGCATGCGCTTCTTGACCGACTGGTTCCCGGTGGGCGAGCGAACGCAGGTGGGGCACAACGTCTTCCGCTCCGAGTACCCGGACGGCCTGGCCGTCATCGGACACAGCGGGAGCGTGCTCGGCTTCACGGGCGCGCTCTACTGGGTGGAGGGCACCGACGTCGTGATCACGGTCGTGGCCAACGTCGGCACGATGCACTCGGGCACGGTGCCGGGCTCCGCGTCCTCGGTGGCGCGCGACCGGGCCTTCATCGACGCGGCGTTGCGGCTGGCCGGGCGCGAGAGGAAGGGTTAGCGAAGCAGCCAATCTCGAGGCTTTCCAGGGATGGGATCCGGACCTACCCTTCGGGCCCGGCAGTCACCCACGAGGATGCCATGCTCCGTCGACCGACCCCGATCGTCGCGCCAACCCCGCCCCGACGCCCAACCCGTCGGTGGCCCATGCTGGCCGCGGCGCTCGCGACCCTGACGGCGTCCGCGCTCGCCGCGCAGACGTCGAGCGCGGACTACACCCAGCCCTACCAGCGACAGGCGCTCGAGATTTTCCGGCAGATCATCTCGGAGCGGAGCGCCGCCTCCCATGGGAACGTCCCCAAGGTGGCCCACTACCAGGCGGAGCACTTCAAGGCGGGCGGCTTTCGCGAGGAGGACGTGCGGGTCCTTCCCCTCACGCTGCCCAGCGGCGAGCAGACGGCCAGCCTGGTGGTCCGCTACCGGGGCGAGCCCTCGTCCACCCAGAAGCCGATCCTCTTCGTCGGACACATGGACGTGGTCGACGCGCTGCCGGAGGACTGGGAGCGCGACCCGTTCACCCTGAACGAGGAGAACGGCTACTTCTACGGGCGCGGGATCCTGGACGACAAGTTCGGGGTGACCACCCTCACGACGACCTTCCTTCGGCTGAAGCGCGAGGGCTTCGTCCCGAACCGCGACCTGATCATCGCCTTCACCGGCGACGAGGAAACCGGGATGCTGACCGCCCGTGGCCTGGTCACCACCCATCGGGCGCTGACCGACGCGGAATTCGCGCTGAACGCCGACGGCGGCGGCGGGGTGCTCAACGAGGCCGGGGAGCCCGAGCGCTATCTGGTGCAGACGGCGGAAAAGACCTACGCGACCTTCGAGCTGACGGTGACCAACCCCGGCGGCCACTCCTCCACCCCGCGCGACGACAACGCCATCTACGAGCTCGCCTCGGTCCTTCGGAAGATCCAGGCGCACCGCTTCCCGGTGCGGGTGAACGAGGTGACCCGGCGCTACTTCGAGGCCGTTTCGAAGCTCAACCCCGGCAAGGTGGGCGACGCCATGGGCCGGCTGGCGCGGGACCCGAACGACGCGGAAGCCGCCGAGGTGCTCTGGCACGAGCCGGAGCACGTGGGCATCACCCGGACCACCTGCGTCGCGACCATGCTCCGGGCGGGCCACGCCGAGAACGCCCTGCCCCAGTCGGCGACGGCGACGGTGAACTGCCGGATCTTCCCGGGCGTCGCGGTGGCCGACGTTGGGAAGACCCTGCTCGAGGTCGGCGGCAACCCGGCCGTCCAGCTCGAGGTGTTGGACGACCCCAAGGCGAGCCCCGCGTCGCCGCTCCGGGACGACGTGCTGGACGCGGTGGCCCGGGGCGTCGCCAGGATCCGGCCGGGCACCCCGATTCTGCCCTACATGGCGCCGTACGGCACCGACGGGAAGGAGATCCGGGCGGCCGGGATCCCGACCTACGGGGTCATGGGCGTCTTCATGAAGGACAGCGATCAGTTCGCCCATGGGCTCGACGAGCGGGTGCCCGTGCGCTCGTTCTACGACGCGCTCGAGTTCTGGCACGCCGTGATCCGCCGCCTCGCCGGCTCGGCGACGCCCTGATCCGCGGCGGGGCCCGTCTGGAGCGGCGTCAGGGCCGGCGGCGGCCCTGAAACCGCCAGCGGCGGCTGCCTAACGACGCCTCGCCGCGAACCGAGTCCGCCGAGACCCCCAGGGTGAGGGCGGTCGTGCCGACCGGGGTCACCACCGCCCAGAGCTCGCCGCGGAGCTGGAAGATCCGGAGCGAGTCGACGCTGGCCTGGCTGAAGAGCTGCGCCAGGGCCGGCGGGGTGCTCACCCAGCCCGTCGCGCCGTCGATCCGGACGCTGCCGGTCGCCGAGACGGTGTCGACGGTGGTCACGGTGGAGGCCCGGACTCGTCCGACCCCGACGGGCTCGGACCGCAGCAGGGCCTCCAGCAGAACCTGCGCGTTCCGCTCCACGGACGAGACCCAGGTCGTATTGGTGGTGGTGGCGACCACGGCGCCCTCGTCCGGGTAGATGATCAGCACGCTCCTCGCCCCGCCCATCGAGCCGGCGTGGTGGACCACCCGCCTCCCCTCGAAGTCCTCTCCGACCCGCCAGCCGACTGCCACCCCGGTGGGCTCACCCGAGGCGGTGTGCTGCCCCGTCCACATCACCTCTCGGACGGCGGGATCGATGAAGCCCTGGAGATAGCCCGAGCCCATTCGCACCAGGTCGGTCGGGGTCGAGAGCAGGCCCCCGCCCGCCCACTTGTACGAGGGGTTCTCGGGCTGGGCGATCGGCAGCGGCTCGCGACCGCGGCGGTAGTAGAGCGTCGCCATCGAGGCCGGCAGGTCGGAGCGCATCTCGGGACCGGAGTGCGTCATGCCGAGCGGCCCGAAGACGTCCGTCGCGAGGTATCGGAGAAACGGCACTCCGGCGGCCGCCTCCGCCGCTCTCGAGAGCAGGGTGTAGCCGTGGGTCGAGTAGGCGTAGCGCTCCCCGGGCCGGCCGACCCGCGGGCTCCGGCTGAAGCTGCCGAGCGCCTCCTCGACCGAGGCATACTGATGCCGCCGATCGATCTGGTCCTCGCGCTGGTAGTGGCCGATGCCCGCGAGATGGCCGGCGAGCAACCGTGGGGTGCTGCCATCGGCGTTTGGAAAGGAGGGCACCAGAT
>JBFXAS010000153.1:0-12425 GCA_050184075.1 Gemmatimonadales bacterium | reverse complement strand
CGACGTACTTGGGCTCGCCGTAGGGAGCAAGACCCATCACCTTGTACTCGCCGGAGTTGACCTTGAACCCGGTGTAGTAGGTGAACGCGGAGTAGAGCAGGCCCAGCGAGTCGGGCCAGCGGAGCTCCTTGAGCAGCTCGATCTCGTGACCTCGCCCGATGCCGATCGACGCGGTGGCCCACTCGCCGACGCCGTCCATCGTCAGGATGGCCGCTTCCTCGAACGGCGATGGATAGAACGCGCTCGCCGCGTGCGACTCGTGATGCTCCGCGTAGAGGACCTCGCGCTCCCACCCGAGCGCCTCTTTGATCTGACGATCCTGATAGAGCTTGTCCTTGATCCAGAGCGGCCCGGCCAGGAGGAACGACGTGAAGCCCTTGGGCGCGATGCCGAGATAGGTCTCGAGGATCCGCTCGAACTTGAGCAGCGGCTTGTCGTAGAACGCCACGTGGTCCAGCTGGTCGATCCCGATGCCCGCCTCGGCGAGACAGAACTCGACGGCCCGGACCGGGAAGGCGGCGTCGCCCTTGATCCGGGTGAAGCGCTCTTCGCTCGCGGCCGCGACGATCTCGCCGTCCCGAAGCACGCACGCCGCGCTGTCGTGATAGAAGGCCGAGACCCCAAGAATGTGCGTCGGGCGGTCCGCCATTCGCTCCTCTGAATGCCTCTGCTGTCCGATTCGGAATGGCCGGGGGCCGGGGGTCCGGCCCGCGCGCGTCCGGTGCCCACGCTGGATCCACCGACCCGATCGAGCGCCCGACCGTCCCGGGGCGCCAGCATCGGCAAACGCCGAGCCACCATCGCGGACGGGGGCCCGGTCGATCGGACGGGCAGGGCCGGGCAGCCAACCGCGCGGGCATGGGCCCTTTCGCGCAGACCGCCCCAGTCGCGGGCGCTTCCCCCGCGTGCGGGGGACCGGATTGCTTAGCCTCGGTTCGAGGAATCTCCCCAGACTGTTGCGATCATGCAACACTTTGAAGCGACGCCCGCTCGCGCGGGAGCCGGCCGCAGCAGGCCATTCGTGGGGCGGTGATCGCCGCTGGCGCTTCCGCCCCCGGGACCGAAGGGCAGTCGGCTTGGTCGCGGGCGAGGCCGAGCGCGTTCGGCGTTGCCCCCGGTCGCTCCCGCCGTCGACCAAGGTCGTGGTCCGGGGCCGCATGCGCGACGCGGGTCCGGGAGGCGATTGGCCGGAACGACCTCCCCGCCGACCAGGGCTCGCGCCTCGCCGCCCCAGTGGAGGCGAATCGCAGGGGCGCGTCGGCTGTCATTTGACACTGCTGGTTCGCGGTCGCAATATCTCGCCATCCCGAACGGAAGGGAGGCGACTCGTGAAGACATACGGCTCGGACGCCATTCGGAACGTGGCCTTCGTCGGCCACGGTTCCGCAGGAAAGACCACCCTGGTCGACGCCCTCGCCTTCGTCTCCGGCTCGAGCCGGCGCCACGGATCCATCAAAGACGGCTCCACTCTCACCGACACGTCGCCCGACGAGATCGAGCGGGCGCACTCGATCAGCCTCGGCGTCGGCTACGCCGAGTGGATGGATACCAAGATCAACCTGCTCGACGCCCCCGGCTACCTCGACTTTTTCGGCGAGGCCGTCGCGGCGCTCTCGGTGGCGGACGCGGCCGTCGTCGTGCTCTCGGGCACGGCGGGCGTCGAGGTCGGCACCGAGCGGGTCTGGGAGCACTGCGATCAGCTCCATCTGCCGCGGATCCTGTTCGTCACCCAGATGGACAAGGAGCACGCCGATTTCGAGAGGGTCTTCGAAGACGTCCGCGAGCATCTGACACCCAATGTCCTGCCGGTCGAGATTCCGGTCGGCGACGGCCCGGACTTCCGCGGGATCATCAACCTGTTCACGGGCAAGTATCAGCTCTTCAAGGCGGGCTCCAAGACCGGCGAGTTCGACGTGGTGGACGTGCCGGCCGACCTCAAGGAGACCTACGCGAAGTACAGCGACCAGTTCGCCGAGGCGGTGGCGGCGACCGACGACAACCTGATCGAGAAGTACCTCTCGGGCGAGCCGCTCGCTCGGGAGGAGATCGTGCCCGCGATGAAGAAGGCCATCATGGCCGGCGACATCGTCCCGCTCTTCTGCGGAAGCGGCGAGCAGCAGTACGGGATCCGGACCCTGCTGACCGAGATGGTGGAGCTCTTCCCGAGTCCCGCGGAGGTCGCGCCGCCGACCGAGGCGCCACTCCTCGGCCGGGTCTTCAAGACGGTATCCGAGCCGCACGTGGGCGACGTCAGCCTGTTCCGGGTCTACTGCGGCACGATCAAGAACGGCGACGAGGTCTGGAACTCGGAGCACAACGTCGCCGAGAAGCTGAACCATCTCTCGATCCAGCTGGGCAAGGAGCGCTACGAGGTGCCCGAGCTCCACGCCGGCGACATCGGCTCGGTGGCGAAGCTCAAGGACACCCACACCAACGACACTTTCTGTCGGCGCGACGCCCCGGTGCACCTCGAGCCGATCACCTTTCCCGAAGCCGAGGCGACCTCCGCCGTCGTGGTCAAGCAGCGAGGCGAGGAAGACAAGCTGGCCGCGGGTCTGCATCGACTCCACGAGGAGGATCCGACCTTCCACTTCGAGTACAATTCGGAGCTCGGCCAGACGCTGATCCACGGGATGGGCGAGCGGCACTTTGACATCATCCTCGGCCGACTGGCCCGGAAGTTCGGGGTCCACGCCGAGTTGGCCCGGCCGCGGGTGCCGTACCGCGAGACGCTCAGGGGGATGGCCGAGGGCCAGGGCAAGCACAAGAAGCAGAGCGGTGGCCGCGGTCAATACGGGGACTGCTGGATTCGGCTCGCGCCGCTGGCCCGGGGCTCGGGCTACGAGTTCATCGACTCCATCGTGGGCGGCGTGATCCCCGGCAAATTCGTGCCGGCGGTCGACCGGGGAATTCAGGAGGCGGCCGCCCGGGGCACCCTGGCGGGCTATCCGCTGGTCGATTTCCGAGCCGAGTGTTTCGACGGCAGCTACCACGACGTCGACTCGAACGAGATGTCGTTCAAGATGGCCGGCATCCTCGCCTTCAGGAACGTCGCCCCCAAGGCGCGTCCGGTGCTGCTCGAGCCGATCATGAAGGTCGAGATCCTCACGCCGGCCGAGCTGATGGGCGACGTGCTGGGCGACCTGAGCCCGCGGCGCGGGCAGATCCTCTCGACGGAGTCGGTCGGGCGGCTCACCAAGATCAGCGCGCTGGTTCCGCAGGCGGAGCTCTACAAGTACTCGACCGCCCTGCACTCGATGACGCACGGCCGCGGCACCCACCGCGAGAAGTTCCACGGCTACGCCGAAGCGCCCTCCGACGTGACGGCGAAGGTGGCGGCCGACAACAAGAAGGCCGGCGAGGGCGAGGACTAGCGGGGCCGAATGCTGGACGGCCCGCTCACGATCGGCGTGGTCGGTGGCTCGGGCTCCGGGAAGACCACCGTGGCCCGGGCCATCTACGATCGGCTCGGCCTCGACGCCACCTTCGTCGACCAGGACAACGAGCGCGGGCGATCGGTGTCGGGCCTGATCCGCCAGTACCTCGACACGGTGCGGCCGATGCACCTGGAGTTCGTCGAGCCGTCGAAGCGCTACGCCGACGTGATCCTTCCGAAGGCGGCCACAACCAGGTCGGGGTCGACATGATTCTCGCCAGCGTGCTGATGGAGCTCTCGCGGCGCCGATCCGGCCGCCCGGGCTAGCCCCGGCTTCACGAGTCGTTCACCGGCCGCTCATGACCCGCGGCCGATCTTGGGAATCGGCTCCACCGGAAGCACACATGCGTGGCTATTGGCTGGCTTCTTTGCTCCTGATCGCGCCGCGGCTCGAGGCGCAGAGCCCGGGGCCGGCCACGGGCGCCGAGGTCCGGCTGGAATGGATCCAGACCCCAGCCTGGCGGCTCGAGCTCCGGGACGGCGGGACGATCGCCCGGATCTCGAGCTACGGTCCCGGGCCGGTCATCGGCCTCACGGTCGGCGCGAGCCTGGTGCGCGAGCTCCAGGTGTTCGGCTCGGGGCAGTGGAACGGCGGTGGGCTCGGTGACGGCTCGGGCTTCACGGTAGCGGAAATCGGCATCGCCGGGCGTCTCCCGACTGGGAGCCGCTTCGTGCCGCGGGTGATGGCGACCTACGGGCGCTTCCAGGAGACCGGGGGCGTGCGCTTCTCCCACTGGAGCGCGGGGGCCGGCGCGGACGTGTACCTGAGTCGGGTCCTGTCGGTCGGCGCCGACGTGCGGCGGGTCGATCCGATCAGCGCCACGTCCTCCCGCGCCGACTCGGTGACGGTCATGGCACGGATCACCCGGCTCCATCTCGGGGTCGCGCTGCACTTCTGACTGCCCTCGCGGGCTGGACGGGCACCGGGGCCCGGGATACAATCTTGAATACCGTGCGTCGGCACCGCTCGTCGCCCGACGCGCCCCACCGGATCAACTCAACCGGAGCCCGGATGCCGATCCGACCGATCGCCCTCGGCGTGACGTTAGGCGTCGCGGCCTGTGCCGCGCCCGCGCCGGGCCCGACCCGGCCCACCATCGCGCTGACCACCGACGCCGCGTTCGACCCGTCCAGCATCCCGGCCTACGCCGGGAGCCACGACGGGGTCTACCGCTACATCGACGCCCACCAGGACGAGCACCTCGCCAATCTGCAGCGCTGGCTCCGGCAGCCGTCGGTCAGCGCCCAGAACCAGGGCGTCCAGCAGATGGCGGAGCTGGTGCGCGACGACTACCGGCGCCTCGGATGCCAGGAGAGCGAACTGGTGCCGACCGACGGGCACCCCGGCGTCTGGGCCTACTGCGACTACGGGGCGAGCACGACCCTGCTGGTCTACATGATGTACGATGTCCAGCCGGTGAATCCCGCCGACTGGCAGTCGCCGCCCTTCGCCGCGCAGGTGATCGATCACCCGCTTGGCCGGGTGTTGATGGGCCGCGGCGCGACCAACCAGAAGGGGCCCGAGCGGGCCTTCCTGAACGCGCTCGAGTCGATCCTGGCGGTCGACGGCAAGCTGCCGGTCAACCTGATGTTCGCGGCCGAGGGCGAGGAGGAGCTGGGCTCCCCGCATTACCCGCAGGTGATCGACAAGTACGAGTCACGGATGAAGGAGGCGGCGGGCGTCCTGTTCCCGTTCCACAGCCAGGATCCCCAGGGCAACGCCTCGTTCTTCCTGGGCGTCAAGGGGATCGTCTACTTCGAGCTCGAGGCCAGGGGCGGTGCGCAGGGCGGGCCCACCCAGGCGGAGATCCACGGATCGTACAAGGCGATCGTCGACTCGCCGGTCTGGCGGCTGACCCAGGCGCTTGCGACCCTGACCACGCCCGATGGCAACACCATCACGGTGCCGGGATACTACGACGCGATCCGCCCGCCCACCGAGGAGGAGCAACGGCTGGTCAATGGCCTGCTGAAGGGCTGGTCGGTGCTGGAGCCCGCCATGCGGCAGGCCTTCGGGGTGGAGCGCTGGATCGACGGGTGGAGCGGCGCGGAGACCCAGCTCCAGCTGCTCTTCAACACCACCCTCAACATCGACGGGATCTACGGCGGCTATACCGGTGAGGGCGTCAAGACCATCCTGCCGCACCGGGCGGTCGCGAAGGTCGACTCCCGGCTGGTCCCGAATCAGGATCCCGACTCGCAGCTGGCCCTGATTCGCCGTCACCTCGACGCGCAGGGTTTCGGCGACATCGAGGTGCGCAAGCTCTCGGGCTATCCGCCAGCCCAGTCGAGCATCGAGGCGCCGCTGGTGCAGGCCGCGATCGGCGTCTTCGCGAAGCATGGGGCGCTACCGAGCGTATCGCCGCGCATCGCGGGCAGCGCTCCCTACTATCAGTTCACCGAGCGGCTCCGGCTCCCGATGGTGGCGGCCGGGATGGGCTATGGCACCGGGGCCCACGCGCCCAACGAGATCATGCTAATCGAGCCGGCGTCCGGCACCCGGGCCGCGGGCCTGGCCGCGCAGGAGAAGTTCTACGTTGACTTGTTGTACGCCCTCGCGGGCTCCTGATCTGTTGCCCCGATCGGGGCGGAAGGAAGAGAGAATGACGTTCCGACGATATCGACGCTGGCTCTCGACGCTCGGCCTGCTGGCGGCGGCGGCCGCTGGCGGTCTGACGGCGCAAGCGAGCCGGGACAGCCTGCTCACCGTGGCCGACTACCTCGACTACGAGCGGGTCGGCAGTCCACAGGTATCCCCGGACGGCCGGCAGGTGATCTACACCAGGGTCTGGGTCGACAAGGTGAAGGATCGGATGGCGAGCGCGATCTGGATCATGGACGCCGACGGAGGGCGGAACCGGTTCCTGGTCGAGGGCTCGAGTCCGATCTGGTCGCCGGACGGCACCCGGATCGCCTATGTCGCGGCCTCGGACGCGCCGAAGGGCGCCCAGATCTTCGTGCGCTGGATGGACGCCGAGGGCGCGACCAGCCAGGTCACCGGACTCACCCAGCCGCCGCGGAGCGTGCGCTGGTCGCCGGACGGGAAGTCGATCGGGTTCGCGGCGTTCGTGCCCAAGCCCAACGTCTGGTCGATCGACCTGCCGGCGCCGCCGCCCAACGCCACCTGGACCCCGCCGCCCCGGGTGCTCGACGAGCTCCACTACCGGACCGACCGCCAGGGCTTCCACGACGCGGGCTACCTCCACCTCTTCGTCGTCCCCGCGGAGGGCGGAACGCCGCGCCAGGTGACCTCCGGGGACTGGAACGTGGGGCTCGCCTACGACGGGATCAGGTTCTCCGCCAACTGGGACTGGGCGCCCGACGGCCGGACGCTCTACGTGGACGGGCTCGCCGAGGGCGACGCCGATCTCTCGCTGCAGGACGGCAACATCTACTCGGTCGATCTGGTCACGGGCGAGCGTCGCCGGCTCACCAACGAGCGGGGGCTGTGGACCAAGCCGGTGGTGTCGCCCGACGGCAGGTGGGTCGCGTTCGTCGGCCATCCCTATGTCGACATGACGATGGCCACCAGCTCGCTCTACGTGATGAACGCCGACGGCTCCGGCAAGCGGGACCTCTCTGCCGGATTCGACCGCGACCCCGCAATGTTCGGCAACGGCGAGCTGATCTGGGCACCCGACGGCAACGGGCTCTACTTCGCTCCCGAGGACCGGGGCAGTCAGAATCTGGTGTTCGCTGCGCTCGACGGCTCCGGCGTGCGGCCGGTGACCACGGGCGCGCAGGTGTTTCAGCTCTCGAGCATGAGCAGGGCCGGGGTCTTCTTCGGAACCCGGGCGACGTCGACCAAACCGACGGACGTGGTGAAGGTCGCGCTCGCGGGCGGGAAGCCCGTCACGACGCAGCTGACCAACGTCAACGACGATCTCCTGCTCGGTCGCTGGCTCGCGACGGTGGAGGAGATCTGGTATCCGTCGACCGGTGGCGCCCGGATCCAGGGGTGGATCGTCAAGCCGCCGAACTTCGACCCTGCGCGCCGCTATCCCCTGCTGCTCGAGATCCATGGCGGGCCCCAGGGCATGTACAGCGTCGGCTTCGACATGATGTGGCAGGTCTTCGCCTCGGCGGGGTACGTGGTGCTCTACACCAATCCGCGGGGCTCGACGGGCTACGGCAACGCCTTCATGACGGCGATCGAGAACGACTATCCCGGGCCCGACTACTTCGATCTGATGGCCGGCGTCGACAGCGTGATCGGGCGGGGCTACGTCGATCCCTCGCGCCTCTACGTCTCGGGGTGCAGCGGCGGCGGGATCCTCACGAGCTGGGTAATCACCCACACGACCCGATTCGCCGGCGCGGCCGTGCGGTGTCCGATCACCAACTGGATCAGCATGGCCGGCCACTCCGACGTCCCGCTCTTCTCCCACAGCTTCTTCGAGAAGCCCTTCTGGGAAGACCCGACCAAGTGGCTCGAGAAGTCGCCGGTGATGCATGCCGAGAAGGTCACCACCCCTACCGTCTTCATGACCGGCGTGCTGGACCTGCGGACGCCGATGGCGCAGTCGGACGAGTTCTACGCGGCGCTCAAGATGCGCGGCGTGCCCACGAAGCTGCTCCGCTTCGAGGGCGAATGGCACGGGACTGAGTCCATCCCGTCGAACTGGATGCGAACGATGCTCTACATGATGAGCTGGTTCGACCAGAACGGCGCGAAGGCCGGGCCCCGGGTCGGAGGCGGTGCCCGGTAATCGGTGAGTCATCCTGAAGCGTGAGACTTGGAGGCAGCATGCGTTGGATGCGGGCGGTGGTCGTCCTGGTGTTGGTGCTCGCGGCCGCGCGGGCGGAGGCGCAGCGGGCGCCGCTGGCGCCGATGGACCTGTTCGAGCTCGAGTACGCGTCGGACCCGCAGATCTCGCCCGACGGCCAGTCGATCGTCTACGTCCGGCAGTTCTCGGACGTGATGACGGACAAGCGCTACTCGAACCTCTGGCTGATCAAGGCGGACGGGACCGAGCACCGGCCCCTCACCACGGGCAAGTTCAACGACGGGCATCCCCGCTGGTCGCCGGACGGGAGGCGCCTGGCGTACGTTTCCAACCGGGACGTCCAGCTGCCGCAGATCCAGGTTCGCTGGATGGATGGCGGGCAGACCCAGGTCGTCACCAACCTGACCGAGCCGCCGCTCGGCTTCGAGTGGTCGCCGGACGGGTCGATGCTCGCGCTGGTCAAGCTGGTGCCGGAGGCTCCGCTGGTGATCGGACAGCTGCCCCCGGCCCCGCCCGGCGCGGCCTGGGCGCCGCCCGCCAAGTACACGGACAAGCTGATGTTCCGCTTCGACGGCGTCGGCGAGGTGCCCCGCGGTTTCACGCACCTCTTCGTGGTGCCATCGGAGGGCGGGACCGCCCGGCAGCTCACCACGGGCGACTTCCATCATGGCGGTGCCGGCTTCGGCGGGGCGAGCATTGCCTGGAGCCCGGACAGCAAGGCGATCATCGTGCCCGCCCGCCGTCGGGCGGACTACGAGCTCCAATTGCTCGAGACCGACCTCTTCGAGGTCTCGGTCTCGAACGGCGCCCTGCGCCAGCTCACCGACCGCCTCGGTCCCGACGGCAGCCCGGCCATCTCGCCGGACGGGAAGACGGTCGCCTTCACCAGCTTCGAAGACCGGCAGCAGGGATACCAGAACACCCAGCTCTATCTGATGGCGCGGGACGGCTCGGGCAAGCGGGTCGTCTCGGGCGGGCTCGATCAGAGCGTGGGGAGCCCGGCCTGGGCGGCGGACGGCAAGGGCGTATACGTGATGTTCGATGAGCACGGGGTCACCAAGGTCGCGCTCTTCACGCTCGACGGGAAGCAGCGGGTGCTGGCCGACAATCTGGGCTCCGGCGGCTCCGGCTACGGCGGTGGGTCGTTCAGCGTGGCGCCGAACGGCTCCGTGGCCTACACCGTGAGCACCCCTCACGTGCCCGGCGACGTCGCCGTGGTCGGTCCGAGCCAACAGGCCCGGACGCTCACCGCCATCAATCAGGACCTCCTGACCGGCCGCGAGCTTGGCCAGGTGGAGGAGCTCTGGTGGCAGAGCTCCAAGGACGGCCGCCGGATCCAGGGCTGGATCGTCAAGCCGCCGGGCTTCGACGCCTCGCGCAAGTACCCGCTGATCCTCGAGATCCACGGGGGCCCCTTCGCCAACTACGGGCCCCGCTTCGACGTCGAGAAACAGCTGATGGCGGCGACGGGGGCGGTGGTGCTCTACACCAATCCACGGGGGAGCACCAGCTACGGCGAGGAGTTCGGCAACTTGATCCACCACGCCTATCCGGGCGACGACTTCTTCGATCTGAACTCCGGGGTCGATGCGGTGATCGCGAAGGGGTATGTGGACGCCAACAACCTCTACGTCACGGGCGGGAGCGGCGGCGGGGTGCTGACCGCCTGGATGATCGGCAACACCGACCGGTTCAAGGCCGCGCTCGCCTTCTACCCGGTGATCAACTGGGAGAGCTTCGCCCTCACCGCCGACATGGCCGCGCTCGCCGTCTCCAACTGGTTTCCGGGCTTTCCCTGGGACCACCGGGACAATTACGACCAGCGCTCGCTGCTGTCGGTAGTGAAGAACGTGAAGACCCCGACCCTGATCATGACCGGCGAGGAGGACTTCCGCACTCCGATGTCGGAGTCGGAGCAGTACTACAAGGCGCTCAAGCTCCGCGGGGTCGAGGCGGTGCTGGTCCGGGTGCCGGGCGAGTCCCACGGCATCGTCGGGAGGCCGAGCCATTGGATGGCCAAGATGACCACCCTGGCGGGCTGGTTCGAGCGGCATCGATTCCAAGTGCCGTGAGGGCGAGTCGCGCCTCGCTCTCCGGCGCGCTCGCGCTCCTGGCGGCGATTCCCGATCCGCTCGCCGCTCAGGAGCGCGAGCGCTATCTCGCCGTCGAACGATACCTGGACTACGAGACCGTCGATCGACCCGTGGCCTCGCCGGACGGGCGGGCCGTGATCTACGTCCGCCGATCCATCGACCGGCTCCGGGACCGTTGGGAGTCGGCGCTCTGGATCGTCGATCGGGACGGACGCCGCAATCGCTTTCTCGCCCGGGGCTCCGATCCGGTCTGGTCGCCCCGCGGCGACCGGATCGCGTACCTCGCGCCCACCGACTCCGGGCCGCCGCAGGTGTTCGTGGTCTATCCGGGTGGGGGTGGCGAGCCAACCCAGCTGACGCGCGGCGTCACGAGCCCGGGCAATCTGCGGTGGGCGCCCGACGGCGGCGAGCTCGGGTTCACCGCCAGGGTGCCTGCGCCGCCCCAGTGGCAGGTGGCGCTCCCCGCCCCGCCCGCCGGTGCCACCTGGACGCCGGCGCCCCGCCTGGTCGAGCGACTCGGCTACAAGGCGGACCGGGTCGGCCTCTTCGATCCGGGGTACCTCCACATCTTCGCCGTCGCCGCGGCGGGTGGGGTGCCGCGGGATCTCACGCCGGGGGCCTGGAGCGTCGGGCAAGCGAGCAATGGTCTTCCCGGCAGGGTGGGTTGGGACTGGATGCCCGACGGCCGTGCCATCGTGGTCGAGGCGAACGACGCCGCCGACGCGGAACGCCAGTACCGACGATCCGACATCTTTCTGATCGACCTCGCCTCCGGCCAGAGACGACGCCTCACGGACGGCGCCGGCTACTGGATCGACCCGCACCCGTCGCCGAACGGCCGCCTGATCGCCTATCGTGGCTTCGCGGCGACCAGGGACACCTATCGCGCCCACGAGCTCTACACGATTCGCACCGATGGCCGCGAGCTGCCCAAGCCGCTCGCGCAAGACCTCGACCGGACGCCGACCGACCTGCAATGGGCCGGCCACAACGGGCGCTTCTATTTCGTGGCCGAGGATCGGGGCACCCAGAACCTCTGGGAGGTGTCGACCGGCGGCGAGGCGAAGCAGCTCACGACCGGGACCCACGTGCTCAGCAGTCCGAGCATCGCGGACAACGCGGTCTTCGCCGTCCGGACCCATTTCCACCGCCCGCCCGACCTGGTGCGGGTGAGCCTCCGCCGCCCCTCGGATCTGGTCACCATCGTCGACGTCAACGATGACGTGCTCCGGGGGGTGCCGCTTGGCGAAGTCGAGGAGATCCGCTACCCCTCGAGCGGCGGGGCGATGGTCCAGGGTTGGATCGTCAAGCCGCCCTTCTTCGAGCTGGGCAAGCAGTATCCGCTGATTCTCGAGATCCACGGTGGGCCGCACGGGATGTACTCGGTCGGCTTCGATTTCTACTGGCAGGTGCTCGCGGCCAGCGGCTTCGTGGTCCTCTACACCAACCCCCGGGGCAGCACGGGCTATGGCTCGGCCTTCGGCAACGCGATCGACAAGGCCTATCCGGGGGTCGACTACGACGACCTGATGGCCGGGGTCGACACCGTGCTGGGCCGGGGCTACGTCGACTCGACCAAGATGTTCGTGGGTGGCTGCAGCGGTGGCGGGATCCTCACCACCTGGGTGATCGGCCACACCACCCGGTTCCGCGCCGCCACCGTCCGCTGTCCGATCACCAACTGGATCAGCGGGATCGGCACCAGCGACATCCCGCTCTTCGGCGCCAACTTCTTCGAGCGCCCCTTCTGGGAGGATCCGACGCGCTGGCTCGAGCAGTCGCCGATCAGCTACGCGGGTCGGATCGCCACGCCGACGCTGTTGATGACGGGTGACGAGGACCTTCGGACTCCGATGGGCCAGACCGAAGAGCTCTTCACGGCGCTCAAGCTCCGGGACGTGCCGGTCGCGATGCTGCGGTTCGCCGCCGAGGCGCACGGGACCACCTCACGCCCGTCCAACTGGATGCGGACCGCGACGTACGTGATGGCCTGGTATCGCCGTTGGCTCAGGGGCGAGCCCTCTTCCTGATCGCGCGGTGCCGCCGATCGATCCCACGCTGGCGCCCCAGGCCCCGGTCACCCGATTCGCGCCGAGTCCGACCGGCCGGCTCCACCTCGGTCACGTGGCCAACGCCGTGTGGGTATGGGGTCTGGCCCGTGCCCGCGGC
>JBFXAS010000152.1:0-12599 GCA_050184075.1 Gemmatimonadales bacterium | reverse complement strand
GGCGGTGACGGCGCTCTCCGCCGGCGGGCCCTGGGGCGCCTACGCCGTGAGCCGGCGGAGCCAGCTCGCCCGGATGAGTGCGCTGCTGGCGGCGAACGACATGGGCGTGGCCGGCGCACCCAGGCCGGCCAACTCGCCGATCGACGACGGCGATCGGCGGGAGCTGAGCGCGGTGCTCGCGTACCTCCGACGGAACCACGGTGACGACGCGGTCGCTCGGGCCGTCGGCGTGCCGGACGACTCCCTCGGGCACTGGCCGGATCGCGAGCGAGCGCTCCGGGAGGGGATTCCCGCGGAGCACCTCGCCATGACCCGCCTCGGCCTCGACTACCTCGATCGGTGGTCGGGTCGGGGCGGACCGGGCTTCACGGTCGGCGTCAGCAATCGGCAGCTCCTCGAGATCGCGGGGTTCGAGCACCTGGTCTCGCTCAGCCTGAACGCCGGCCAGCGGGTCGGGATCGGTCTCGGCGATCTCACGATCGTGGCGGACACCCAGCTCCGGGTCGTGACGCTCACCAGGGCCGGGACGCCGGTGCTGCAATTGCCGCTGGGCCAGGTCCTCGATTCGCTCCACCTGGGCGGCGCCGGCTCTCACTCCGTGCCGGAGCCGATCCGGATCGAAGGCGCGGTGGACGGGCTCACGGTTCGGCTCCTGCTCACCGACGTGAGCGGCTCGGTGAAGAACGGCCGGGCGAGCCCGGACTACGCCTCGGGCTATCTCCTGCTCCGCGGAGTTCCCTGACCTCGTGGCCTGGGCTACCTTGTCGACTGCGTCCCTCCTGGAGGTAGCGTGGTTCGTCCGCTCGTCCTGGCCGCACTGACGGCAGCTGGACTCGCCTCCGCGTCGCCGATCGCGGCTCAGGTCGCGCCGCGTGTGGTCGTCCGGATGCGTCCCTTCACCGCACCAATCGTCCTGGACACGCTGGCGCGGACCCACGACGTGGACGGCAGCCCGTCGGCTGTGCTCGGGGCGGCGGTGGGCGCGTTCGAGTCCTTCAAGATCAAGGCCGAGATCGTCGACAGCGCCCGCGGGATCGTCGCCAACCTCAAGTTCGTGAAGACCGGCCGGCTGGCGGGGGTGCAGCTCTCGCGCTTCGTCAATTGCGGCGTCGGCATCACCGGACCGAACGCCGACGGCAGCCGGGTGACCCTGGCGATCGCCGTGCTGGTCGACCCGCTCTCCGGCAGCAGGGCCCGGTTCGGCGTCGCGGTGGTGGGCTCCGCGGTCAACATGGCCGGCAGCTCCGTCGATCCGAATGCCTGTCTCAGTACCGGCGTGCTGGAGGAGAAGCTCACCGAGATCATCAAGAATCGGTTGGCCAGCGGCTCGTGACGCCCCCGATCGTCTCTCTGCACCACGTCACGGCCACGGTCGACCGGGCTCAGCCCGATCTCGACTGCTACGCGGGCACCCTCGGGCTCCGGCTGGTCAAGCGCACCGTCAACTTCGACAATCACGACGTCTTCCATTTCTACTACGGCGACCGCATCGGCTCGCCTGGGACGATCTGGACGACTTTCCCGTACCACGGCATGGGGGTTCGGCAAGGCGTCCACGGCGCGGGCCAGATCGTCGCCACCAGCTTCTCAGTGCCTCGCGACAGTCTCGCCCATTGGGAGGATCGGCTCGGGGCGACCCGTGGACCGGATCGGTTCGGCGCGCCGGCGCTCGCGTTCCAGGACCCCTCCGGGCTGGCGATCGAGCTGATCGAGTGCGACGACGCCCGGGAGCCCTGGCGCACCGAGCGGGTGCCCGCCCCGGCCGCGGTGCGAGGGCTCCACGGGGTTACGCTGGCGGTGCGCCGCGCTGGCCCGACGATCGAGTTCCTTGCCAGTCTCGGCTTCGCGCCGATCGAGCGCGAAGGCGAGCGGGTCCGGCTTGCCCTCGGCGAGGGACGACCGGAACAGACCCTCGACGTCTTGGAGACGGCCGACCTTCCGGACGGCGTGAACGGGCTCGGCACCGTGCACCATGTCGCCCTCGCGATCACGGACGCCGAGGCCCAGCGGGCGCTCCGCGAGACGCTGCTAGAGCGTGGAGTCCGGGTCACCGAGATTCGGGACCGGCAATACTTCACCTCGATCTACTTCCGGGAGCCCGGCGGGGTGCTGCTCGAGGTGGCCACCGTCGGGCCCGGCTTCGCGGTCGACGAGCCGGTGGACCGCCTGGGTCAGGCCCTCAAGCTGCCGCCCTGGGAAGAGCCGCACCGCGCCGCGATCGAGACGGCGCTGCCGGATATCGTCGTACCCTGAAGCTCGACCCCTCATACGCTTTCCCTCTCCGGGTGCTCGCCATGCGGATCGTCCTCTTCCTTGGCCTCCTCGTCGGTCTCGTGACCCCGCTCTCCGCGCAGGACTATCATCGCGCGGAGCAGCTGATCACCTGGAACGCGCTCCAGCGCGTCTATCACGACCAGGCGATTCCCCAGTGGTACCGCGATAGCACCCGCTTCTGGTATCGGGTGCACACCCGAAGCGGATTCGTGTTCCGCACCGTCGATCCGAAGGCCGGAGCGGCCGGTCCGCTCTTCGACAACGCGCGGCTCGCCGCCGGGCTCTCGGTCGCGGCGGACTCGGCCTTCGACCCGGTCAAGCTGCCGTTCGCCACGTTCGAGTTCGCCGATCAGGGACGGGACGAGTCGGCGATCCGGGTCCGGGTCGGCAAGCGTGACTTCCGCTGCGAGCTGGCGGGCTACCGCTGCGCCGCGGTCGACACCCTTCCGCCGCGAATCCGCTTCGTCCGCTCGCCCGACGAGCGGTGGGACGCCTTCGTCTCCGATCGCGACCTCTGGATCCGCCCGGCGGAGGATGGCGACTCGATCCGGCTGACGACGGATGGCGATTCGCTCTACGGATACGGCGTCGCCGAGCCTCGCGCGGGGCAAGTGCGGAGGAAGCTCCCGGCGCGGCCGACCGTGATCTGGTCGCCCGACTCGAGGCGCTTGGCGGTGGCGCGCTACGACGAGCGGAAGGTGGCCACGGTCAGCGTGGTCAGCATGACGGCGAGCCGGCCGGTCACCTACACCTTTCCCTACGCCCTGCCGGGCGACAGCGTGGTGGGCATGACGGAGTGGTACGTCGTGGACGTGGCGTCGCGGGCGGCAACCCGGATCGACGTCGCCCCCGAGCCCACCCAGTCGTTCTTCGCCTTCGGCGCGCCGTCGCTCCAGTGGAGCGCCGCGGGCGACCGGGTCTACCTCACCAACGTCGACCGCGGTCCCAAGCACGTGCGGCTGCTGTCCGCCGATCCCGCGACCGGCGCGACCACTCCGCTCCTCGCCGACAGCAGCTCCAGCTACGTGATTGGCTCGATCGACCTGCTCGCGGGCGCGCTCGGCGGCGGCTCCAACTGGAAGGTCCTGAAGAACGGCGAGATCGTCTGGCTGGCCGAGCGGGATGGGTTCGCGCACCTCTATCGGCACGGACCCGACGGCGCGGCGCGCAACCAGCTCACTCGCGGTCCCTGGACCGTCGTCCAGCTGCTCTGGGTCGACCAGGCCGCCGGGCGGGTCTACTTCTCGGCCAAGGGGCGCGAGGAGGGCCGGCATCCCGACTACGCCTTCCTCTACTCCGTCGGGCTCGACGGTTCCGGCCTCACCCTGCTCTCTCCGGAGGACGCGAATCATCAGATCCGGGTGGCGCCGGCGGGCCGCTATTTCGTCGACGCCTACTCGACCGTCGCCTCTCCGCCGGTGGTGGTGCTGCGCGGTCCCGACGGTCGGGTGATCCGCGAGCTCGAGCGGGCGGACATCGCAGACCTCGTGGCCACGGGCTGGCGTCCGGGCGAGACCTTCATGGCCAAGGCCCGTGACGGCGTGACCGACGTCTGGGGCGTGATCTGGAAGCCGTCGGGCTTCGACAGCACCAGGCGCTATCCCGTGGTGGACCACATCTACCCCGGTCCGCTGATCTCGCCGGTGATGAAATCGTTCTTTCCGAGTCGGGACGCGTTCACCTACGCGATGGCGGGACAGGTCCAGGCCCTGGCGGCGCTCGGCTTCATCGTGGTCTCGATCGACGCCCTCGGCAACACGGCGCGGTCGAAGGCGCTCTACGCCACCTGGTACGGCCGGATGGGCGACCACGGCGTGCCCGATCACATCGCGGTCCTCAAGCAGCTCGCCCAGCGGATCCCGCAGCTCGACCTGGAGCGGGTGGGCATCTACGGCCATTCCGGCGGGGGCTTCGCCTCGACCGGCGCGCTGCTCCAGCACGGCGACTTCTACAAGGTGGCCGTCTCCACCGCGGGAAACCACGACAATCGGACCTACTATCATGGTTGGGGCGAGCGCTTCCAGGGACTCCTGGTGCGCGACACGGTCAAGCAGACCGACAACTACGCGGCGGCCGCCAATCGGACCTACGCCGGTCAGCTCGACGGCAAGCTCTTCCTGATGCACGGCGATCTCGACGACAACGTCCACCCCGCGCACACGATCGGGCTGGTCGACGCGCTGATCAAGGCCAACAAGTCGTTCGACCTGCTGATCGTGCCCGATGCCGACCACGATCTCACCCAGCACCCCTACGTGATCCGGCGGACCTGGGACTACTTCGTCGAGCACCTGCTGGGCGCGAAGCCGCCCGCGAACTTCGCGATCTCGAAACCCACGCCCTAGAAGAGGCCGAGGCTGGTGACGACGATGAGCAGCACCGCCACCGGAATCAGATAGCGCATGACGGGACCCCAGGCCGCCTGGACCGTGATCCGATCGGCCCCTTCGTTGGTCTCGGAGCGGAAGCGGTCGAAGCCCCAGACCCAGGCGACGTAGAGGGCGATCAACAGACCCCCGATCGGCAGGCAGATGCTGACCGCGATCCAGTCGATCAGGCTGAAGAAGTCCTTTCCGGCGATGGTGAGGTCGCTCCAGGGGCCGAAGGAGAGCGCGGACGGAAGACCGACCACGAAGAGCACGGCCAGCATGCCCCAGATCGCCTTCTGGCGGCTGACACCCCAGGTCTCGTGGACGGTCGAGGCCAGCGCCTCGAGCACCGCGATCACCGAGGTGAAGCCGGCCACGAACACCAGGACGAAGAAGGCCGCGCCAGCCACCGCGCCGAGCGGCGCTCTCGCGAAGACGTTGGCCATCGTCACGAAGAGCAGGCCCGGTCCGGAGTCGGGCGGCAGGTTGAACGCGAACACCGCCGGGAAGATCACCAGGCCGGCGATCAGCGCGGCGAGGGTGTCGAAGGCCACCACGGTGGCCGCGCCGCCGGGCACGTCGGAGCCCTTCGGCTCGACATAGCTGCCGTAGACGAAGGCGGCCGCCATGCTGATCCCGATCGAGAAGAAGACCTGACCCAGCGCCGTGAGGGCCATCCCGGGGGTCACCTGCGACCAATCGGGCTTGAGATACCAGGCCAGACCGGCGGCGGCCCCGGGCAGCGTGAGCGAGCCGATGGCCAGCACGATCAGGAAGACGAAGAGCACCGGCATCAGCCACTTGGCCGCTGCCTCGACGCCCTGGCGAAGGCCGCGGCTCACCACGACGCCGGTCAGCACCATCACCCCGAGCGCGTAGAGCAGCGTCTCCCCGGTGTTGCCGATGAACGAGGTGTACGAGGTCGCGACCGTCTCGGTGGTGGCGCCCGTGAAACGACCCGATCCGATCCTGATGGCGTAGGCGACTGCCCAGCCGAGGATCAGGAAGTAATACGACTCGATCAGGAAGGCGGCGAGCAGGCCGAGCCAGGAGATCGCGTTCCAGGGGCTCCCCTTCTTCCCGGTGAGCTTGCGCATCCCGAGAATCGGCGTGGCCTGGGCCTTCCGGCCCATGCTGATCTCCGCCGTCATCAGCGGGATCCCCACCAGGATGGCGAGCAGCACGTAGACGATCACGAAGGCCCCGCCCCCGTGGGTCCCGGCGAGGTAGGGAAAGCGCCAGATGTTGCCCAGGCCAATGGCGAACCCCGCCGTGGCCAGGACGAAGCCTACCCGGCTGGACCAGCTTGCTCGGGTCATGCGTTTCGGATCCGTCGTGAGGGATGACGATGGTACCGCGCGAAGCGGGCGAGCGCCACGGTGCCGCGCTGTAGTGGGTCAAGCTGACCCCTTCTCGTCCCGCGCCGCCGGGTTGCGGCGGGACCTCCGAGTCGAGCATGTTTGCACGGCCGGGAGCCGATTCCGGCTCCGGGACCGTTCACCACCCCACACCCGGAGCCCGCGCGTGTCCCAGTCGTCGTTCGCCGAAACCCCGGAGCCACCCTACTACGCCGTCATCTTCTCGAGCCAGCGGACCGAGGGCGACCATGGCTACGGAGCCATGGCCGAGCGGATGGCCCAGCTGGCGTCCGAGCAGCCGGGATTCCTCGGCATGGAGTCGGTGCGCGGCGCCGACGGCTTCGGGATGACGGTGGCCTACTTCACCGACGAGGCGGCGATCCGCGCGTGGCGGCAGCACGCGGAGCATCGGGTGGCCCAGGAGCGCGGCAAGACGGACTGGTACGAGCGCTACCAGCTCCGGGTCGCGAGAGTCGAGCGAGCCTACGGCGGCTCGCGGCGGGGCGGCGCAGCAGCCTAGCGGGAGGGCGTCGCCAGCACCGCCACGCAGAGGACGGTGCCCAGCGCGCCGATCGCCAGGGCTGCCGTGCCGCCGGCGCCCCGCACCAGGTGGCTCAGCCCCCAGAGCGCCGTCGCGTTGAAGGCGAAGTTGAGCACCAGCCCCCACGCCCGCACGCTCAGCGGGCCCATACGCCGCTCGAGGTCGATCATCCGGTCCACCATCCCAGTCGATTGAAGACGTAGGCGATCGCCACCAGGTTGAGCAGAGTGATCTGCACCAGGATGCCCACGTTCCACCAGTACGAGCGACTCCGGTGCTCGCCCAGGACGGTCCGGTCGTTGAACAACAGGTAGAGCGACCAGCCCACCACGTTGTTGGTCACCGAGAGCAAGCCGGCGATGACGATGATCAGCCAGAGCGGGCTCGGCGCGAAGGCGCCGAAGAAGGCCACCTGCGGCAGCAGCACCGACGCCCGCCAGCGCCAGGAGCGCACGTCGGGCTTCCAGCCGAGCGCCTCGTGCATCGCGATCGCGCCCGCCAGGCTCATCCCGACCGTCGTGGTGATCGGCACCGCGAGGAAGCCGAGATAGAAGAGCGCCTGGGCCCCGCGCTCGCCCAGCAGCGGTGCGAGGGCGCGAGCCAGCTCGGCGGCCGATTGGGGAATGCTGCCGGTGCCCTGGAGCGTGCCGGCGAAGAGCGCCACCACCAGCGTGTTGATGGCGATGAAGGGGATCGCGAGGCCCAGCACGATGTCCACCCGGGCGAGGTGTTCGTGCTTCGGGCCCCAGCCCTTGGCCAGACCGGCGTAGTGGAACATCAGCCAGTCCATCACCCCGACCGCCGCCGCCGACGAGGCGATGAAGAGGTCGATGCCCTCGATCCCGCGCGGCAGCCAGGGTACCACCAGGCCCTTGGCGAGCGCGCCCCAGTCGACCCCAACCAGGGCCAGCGTGAGCGCGAACGCCAGGAACATCAGCGCCAGGCTCCACTTCATGAACCGCTCGACCAGCACGGTCCCGCTCCGACCCCGGCCGTAGCTCAGCGTGAGCCAGACCGTGATCGCCATGTAGACCGCCCAGTTGTATCGCTGCGGAAACGAGACCCCGGCGAACCCGGCCAGCGACTCGATCAGGTGGGTGCCGAGGGCGTACTGGCCGAAGTTGAAGACCACGGCCACCGAGACCATCCCGATCAGCGAGGTGAGCACCACCGCCATCAGCCAGCCGTGACGCTCCCGCTGGAGCCGGATCAGGCTGCGGCCGTCCTGACAGGTGAAGCGGGCCATCGCGGCCAGCATGAAGGAGCCCGAGCCGATCGCGAGCACGAAGATCCAGAGGGTCCGGTAGCCGAACGTGGCCCCGGCGAGCATCGCGGCCGTGAGCGTGCCCGCGCCGAGCGTGAGCGCCGCGCCGAGAAAGCCCGGGCCGCCGAGCTTGAGGTAGGTGAGGACTCGCCGGGGCAGGGGCTGGTCGCGCGCGGCCTCGAGCGCCGCGACCTCCGCGTCCAGCATCGCCTGGGGGGTCTCGGCCCCGAGCGGGTAACGGGCCGGCCGGTCCGCCGGTTGGCCGCTCACGGCCTGCCGGCCCCGGGCGTCCGCGCGCCCGCGGGTCGCGAAGAAGCGGTCACCAATGCCTCCGGAATGGATGCGACGGCTTCCATATTACGCCCGCCCGGCGAGTGGGGGCAGGGTCGACTAGAATTCGCCGCGATTCGTCGGCGAGCCACCATCCGGATGCGTCCATGAACTACGATGTGATCGTGATCGGCCTCGGCGGCATGGGCAGCGCCACCTTCTACCAGCTTGCCTCACGGGGTCTCAAGGTCCTCGGTCTGGAGCGCTTCGACATCCCGCACACCATGGGGTCGTCCCACGGCCTCACCCGGATCATCCGGCTGGCCTACTACGAGCACCCGCAGTACGTGCCGCTCCTCCGCCGCTCCTACGAGCTCTGGCGGAGTCTGGAGCGGGAGGCGGGTCGAACCGTCTTCCACCAGACCGGCTCGGTCGACGTCTCCGCGGAGGACGACTCGGTCTTCGCGGGCTCGCTCGCCAGCTGCCTGGAGCACGATCTTCCCCACGAGGTGCTGACCAGTCGCGAGCTCACGGCGCGTTTTCCAGGCTATCGCCTCCCCGAGCGGATGAAGGCCGTGTTCCAGCCCCAGGGCGGCTTTCTCGAGCCCGAGGCGTCGATCGTCTCGTTCGTGACGCTCGGCATGGCGGCCGGCGGGGTAGCGCGGGCGCGCGAGCGGGTGCTCGCCTGGGAGCCCCGGGGCGACGGCGTCGTGGTGACCACCGATCGGGGGGAGTACCGCGCCGGCCAGCTGGTGATCGCGGGCGGCGCCTGGGCGTCGAGCCTGGTCCCGGCCCTCGCGGAGCTGGCCGTGCCCGAGCGCCAGGTGTTGATCTGGCTCCAGCCGACCCGGCCGGGGCTCTTTGCGCCCGAGCGCTTCCCGGTCTTCAACTGCGCGGTCGAGGAAGGGGACTTCTACGGCTTTCCCGTGTTCGCCATTCCCGGGTTCAAGTTCGGCCGCTACCACCATCTCGAGGAGCGAGTCGACCCCGAGACGGTCGACCGCGAGTGCCACCCGCGCGACGAGGCGATCCTCCGGCGATTCGCGGAGCGCTATTTCCCGGAGGGCGCCGGCGCCACGATGAGCATGAAGGCCTGCATGTTCACCAACACGCCGGACCTGCACTTCGTGATCGACCGGCTGCCGGATTGTCCGCAGGTCTGCGTGGCCGCGGGGTTCTCCGGGCATGGCTTCAAATTCTGCAGCGTGGTGGGGGAGATCCTGGCCGATCTCGCCATCAGGGGCGAGACCGGCCACGAGATCGGGATGTTCCGTCTGGCGCGCTTCGCCTAACGCAGGCGGCGCGAGACGTTGTAGTTCTGCACCAGGCGCGCGGCCCGGCCGTCGGCGCCCAGCTCGAATCGCCACTCCTCGGCCAGCTCGCCGTCGTCCCGGATCCGGCGGAACGCATGCTCGCCGGTCCGCTTGAGCCGGGTGATGGCCGCGGCGGGCCGGTCGGTGGGCAGTCCGATCGAAGCGAGCTGTCCCTTCCAGACCAGGATCTCCTGCTCGCCGCCCCAGTACGACTCGTAGGTGCCGGTGTAGGCGGCGAGCCCGGCGGTTTCCTCGTCGTCCCGCGCCTGAGCCTTGTTGCCGGTGTCGGCCGCGGCCTCCTTGAGGGCCGGCGCCATGATCGCGTAGAGCCCCCGCGCCAGCGCGCCGGCGTTCACGTCGATCGCGTTGCTCATCGCCACCACCGCGATCTGGGGCTTGGGCGCGACCATCAGCTGGGTCTGATAGCCCGGACAGCTGCCGCCGTGGCCGACGAAGGTCTCGTCGTCGCTCCGATAGACCACGAAGCCCAGACCCCAGTGGGTCGAGAAGTCGGGCTCCACGAAGTGGACCCGCTGCATCTCGCGAAGGGTGTTCCGGTCGAGGATCTCCTTGGGCGTGCCGCCCAGGAGCCGGAGCTGCCAGGACGCGAACTTGGCCAGGTCGAGCGCGCTCGAGGCGTAGCCCGCCGCGGGCGCGATGCCCTTCGCGGTGAAGAAAGGCAACACCGGCCGCTCGCCCTCGCGCTGGATCGCGCCATATCCGGTGGCGAGGGCCTTGCCGCGCTCGGCGGCCGGCATCTCCGAGGTCGTCTGGCTCAGGCCGAGCGGCGCGAGGATCGTCGTCTTGACGTAGTCGTGGTACGGCCGCCCGCTCGCCTGCTCCACGATTTGGCCGAGCAGCGACATCCCGAGGTTCGAGTACTGGAAGTAGGTCTCGGCGGGATAGAGCGTCGACTGGGCGCTCAGCGTCTTGACGATCTCCTCCCGGGTCGGGAAGGCGAAGTCGGGCCCGCTCCAGTAGGGATAGGCCGCCTCGCGCGGGAGCCCCGACGCGTGGGTGAGCAGGCCTTCGACGGTGATCTCGCCCGACTCGGGATGGCGCTGCCGCACGGTGAACCAGGGCAGGTGCTTCCCGACGGGATCGTCGAGCCGCAGCTTGCCCTGATCCCGCAGCGTCATCGCCGCCACGCTGGTGAAGAGCTTCGAGATCGAGCAGATGCTGTAGATCGTGTTCGGGGTGGCGGGGCGCTTGGCCGCGAGGTCGGCGTAGCCGCTGCCGCCGCTCCAGATCACGGTCTGGTCCCGAACCACGGCGGCGGACACGCCGGGAATCCGCTTGTAGGCGCGCTCCGCGTCGAGCCACCGCTCGGCCAGGTGGATCGCCTCCTGGACTCGGGGGTGGCGGGCGAGCTGGGCGTCGAGCTTGCTCGCCGGGACCAGCGCGAGCGCAAGGAGGGCGGCGAGCCGTGGCAGCATGGTCATCCCTTTCGGACGATCTTCCCGCGGTAGCGGACGGCGGTGATCTCGGCCAGGATCGCGAGCGCGATCTCCGCCGGCCCCCGACCGCCCAGGTCGAGCCCGATCGGCCCGTGGATCCGGGCAATGTCCTCGGCGCCGAACCCGGCCTCGGTGAGCCGCTCCCGACGGAGCGCTTGCGTCTTCCGGGAGCCGATCACGCCGATGTAGGCGGCGTTCGACTTGAGCGCGGCGTCGATCGCCGGCTCGTCGAACTTGGGGTCATGGGTCAGCAGGCAGAGACAGGTGGCCGAGTCGATCCCGACCTTCGCGAAGACCTCTTCCGGCCAGCCCACGATCAGCTCGTCGGCGTTGGGAAAGCGCTCCTTGGTGAGGAAGAGGTCCCGCGCGTCGGCCACCACCACCCGGAAACCGAGCGGCTTGGCCAGGGTGACCAGCGCCGTGGCGACGTGCACCCCGCCGAAGATCAGCAGCGTCGGCTCCCGCGCGAACACCTCCAGGAGCACCCGGACCTCGCCCTCGGGCAGGTCGACCCCGACGCTCTTGCTGCTGAGGCCGCCGAGCGCCTCGAGCGCCGCCTGCCTGACCGGGGCCTCGAGCGCGGCCGGCGCGCCGAGGTTGGTGAGGGTGCCGTCTTCCCGGATCACCAACGAGGCGCCGAGCGGCGCGGCGCCCGCCGTGACCGTCGCGACCACGCTCCCCTCCGGACGGCGGGCCGCTTCGAGCAGCTCGGGTCGGACCGTCGGCTCGACGAAGAGCGAGATCGTGCCGCCGCAGGAGAGGCCGAACTCCCAGGCTCGCTCGTGGGTCACGCCGTACTCGAGCGTCTTCGGCGTCTTGCGCGCGAGCGCGGCGAGGATCTCCTCGACCACGGCGTTCTCGACGCAGCCGCCGGACACCGAGCCGGCCATCCCGCCGGACTCGGTCGCCAGCAACACCGCGCCTTCGGGTCGAGGGGCCGAGCCCCACACCTGGGTCACCACCGCCCGGCCGATCGGTCCGGATCGGGCCAGGCGCTCGTAGTCGGAAAGCAGTTCACGCATGTTGGGTAATGAGCTCTGCTCGGAATTGGCGCGACGGCGCGACGATCTCGCGCTCCAGGGTGACGGCCAGGGCCTCGAGCGAGGCGACCGTGCCGCAGGGAAGCAGGGCGTCGACGTGCGGCAGCGCCGCTTTGAGACCGGCCACCTCGGGCGCGAACCCGGGCCGACCGACCAACGGGTTGAGCCAGTAGAGACGATAGCACGACCGCCGCAGCAAGGCCATCTCGAGCCCAAGCGCCTCGGGGTCGCCGCGCTCCCAGCCGTCGGAGGCGATCAGCACGATGGCGCCGCTCCGAATCGTGCGCCGGACCCAGCGCCGGTTCAGCTCGTGGAGGCTCTCGCCGATCCTGGTGCCGCCGTTCCAGTCCACCACCCGCGCGCCCACCCGCTCCAGCGCCGAGTCGGGGTCGCGGATCCTGAGCTCCCGGGTGATCCGGGTGAGTCGGGTCCCGAAGACGAAGGTCTCGGTCCGCGCGCCCGCCAGACCGAGCGAATGGGCGAAGCGGAGCAGCAGCCGGCTGTAGCGCTCCATCGAGCCGCTGATGTCGAGCACCAGCGCGATCGGACGGATCCGGCGGGGATGATCCTGGGCGAGCCAGCGGAGCGGCTCGCCGCCGGTGGCCAGCGCGCTCCGGAGCATCCGGGCCCGCGCCGGACGCCGGCCCCGGCCCCGAGTCGAGACCCAGCGTCGGGACCGGCGCGTCGGGAGCGCCGGTCGGATCCGGTCGATC
>JBFXAS010000151.1:0-12644 GCA_050184075.1 Gemmatimonadales bacterium | reverse complement strand
CGGCCAGCGCGTCGGCGCTCCGCTGATCCGGGTTGCCCAGGACCGCGTGCTCGAGCACGTCGGGATGGCGGGGGACCGACCGGTAGACCGACACGATTCGGTCGACTCCCGCCAGCACCAGCGGCGCCCGCTCCCGTGGCAGCAGCGCCGTCACGCCCTCGTCCACCTGCCGGAGAAAGGCGGTGATCTCGGCCAGCTCGTCGTCTCTCGGCGCGCCCTGCCCGTGGAAGATCGCGGCGCGCCGTCCGCCTTTGCCGGCCCCGGCGCCGGTGTGGAACTGGAGCGAGCGCTGCTCGAAGTCGTAGCCCACGGCGTCTCGGAGACTCTCCGGCACGTCGTGGAGATCGAGCTCGCGGACGCTGTCGCGGCTGGCTTCCAGGAGCCTCGTTCCCTGGAGACTGATCGCCAGCACGAAATACCGGCCGTCTCGCCCGAGGAGGCCGAAGAGCGGCTTGACGTGAAAGCGGCTGCCGGCCACCTGGAGCTCGGGCACGGCAATCGGCAGCCGGTACACCCGCATCGCCTCCGGGGCGAGGAAGATGGCGAGCCCGTCGCCGAGGTGGGTCCAGAAGCCCACGTCCTCGAGCAGACGGCGGGCGGGGACCGACAGATCGCGCGCGATCGTCGCGCGAACCCCTTGCCCCTCGAGGTCGCGCTCCGCGGCGGCGAGCAGGTTCTTGAGTCGGATCCGGTCTTGCTCCCACCCCGGGCTGGTGCGGTGGGTCGGGAGGTAGATGCTGACCCGCGGTGCCTCGGCCGGCGCGGCGAGCTGCTCGATCTGGTCTGCGGTGAGCAGGGTCATGTCGTCTCCCGTCCGTGGTCGGTGCCTAACGCTAGCCCGCGGCGCGGACTCCTCGTCGGAACATAGGGAAGGGGCGTGCGCCGCGCCACGCGAAGCCGCATCGGTCCCGCGACCCGGGCTGCTCGCGTCGCTCGTGCACCCGATCACCGACCAGTGTGCTCTGGCGGCAGCGAACCACCCGCGGTAGTATCGGTCGCTCTGGCCTCTTCGGCTTCTCGAGACCACCCAGCCCACGAGTCCGATGCCTCCTGCGCTCCCAGATCACCTGCACCAGGTCCGCTTGGTCGAGCGCCTCGCGGCGGACGACGAGACCGCGCTCGACGCGCTGCTCGAGATCCACTGGGACCGATTGGTCGACTACGCGTTCGGCCTCGTCGGCTCGGTCGACATCGCCAGTGACCTGGTCCAGGAGGCGTTCATCCGGCTCTGGACCCGGCGCACGCATTGGGCGCCGGGAAGCGTGGCGGGTCCGATCCTGTTCCGAATCGTCCGCAACGGCGCGCTTGACCATCTCCGAGCCGAGGCCGTTCGTGCGCAGCGGACCGAGGTGATGACCCTCACCCCGAGCGTCGCTGCCACACCGGATCAAACCATCGAGGAGCAGGAGCTCGCCGCCGCCGTGAATCTCGCGCTCCGCGCCCTCGGGGCCCGCGAGCGCGAGGTGGTGGTGCTGAGCCGTTTCGACGGCCTGAGTCGGAGCGAGATCGCCGAGGTGATGTCGCTCGCGCCCCAGACGGTCTCCAATCTCCTGAGCCTGGGACTGACCAGACTCCAGCGGGCCCTCGGACCGTACCTCGATGCGGAGCACGCCGTTCAGATCCGGCGGCGCTCGCTGCACTTGGCCTGACCCCGAAGACCCGCCGAAGTATCTCCCGCCAGGCTGCACGTTGACCCTACGACGCGTTCGCGGGTCGGACGCGCTTTGCCCTTGAGACCATGGATGATCTGATACTCCGCTCGCTCGATGGAGCGACGACCGAGGACGAGGAGCGCGCGCTCGCCGAATGGCGGGCGGCCTCGCCCGACCATGAACGGCGATTCCGCGGGCTGGCGCAGCTGGTCGGGGCGCTCGGCGCGGTATCGGGTCCTCGGCGGCGCGTCGAGCGCCCGAGCGCGGCCGCCCTGATCGAGCGAGCCAACAGGCCGCGGGCGTTGGGAGGGGCCCGGCCAAGCCGCCGGGTCTGGATCGCCGCCGTGGCCGCGGCGCTGGTCGTTCTCGGAATCGGCACGCGCCGCGCGTGGCGGACCCCGGTGCCACTCCCTCCGATGGCCCCCGCCGCCCAGGTCGGCAGGCCCACCGGTGTCACCGAGGTGACGACCGGAGTTGACGAGCGATCGACGACCCGGCTGGTCGATGGCAGCCTGGTGCGACTTGCCCCGAACAGTCGCCTGAGTCTCGGGGCCTTCGCCACCGATCACCGCGAGGTCTGGGTCGACGGAACCGCGTACTTCGCCGTTACCAAGCAGGCCGGTGCGCCCTTCGTCGTCCGCACCAGTGCGGGGTCCGCGACGGTGCTGGGGACCCAGTTCGAGCTGCGCGCGTCCGAGCGCCAGCTCCGCGTCGTGGTGGTCGAGGGCAAGGTCGAGGTCGGGGACGGGGAGCGCTCGGTCCGGGTCTCGGCGGGCGAGATGACCGTGCTCGACGAGGGCCTCCCGGCGGCGGTGCAGCGGGTCGCGAACGCCCGGGAGATCGTGGCGTGGGTGGGCCGGTTGCTCGTCTTCCAGGACACGCCGCTCCGTCAAGTGGCCGCGGAGATCGAGCAGCGATACGGTGTCCACGTCGAGATCGAGGACGGCGAGCTGGCGCGCAAGGTCGTGACGGCGTCCTTCTCCGATCAGCCGGCGGAGCGGGTCTTGTCGGTGGTCTGTCAGGTGGTCGATGCAGAGTGCGCGGTCGGGGCGGATAGCGCCTCGATCCGACGCAAGCGCTAGGACAGTCTTCAGGAGGGAGAGCCGATGTGGCGCTACGGAGTCGCGGTCGCTCTGCTGCTGATACCCAGAGCCGCAGTCGCCCGGATGGAGCAGGCCCAGGTTGCGATGCTCGAGGCGGACGGTCAGAGCGACATCCTCACCAGGCGGGCGAAGCTCTCGGTCGCCGACGTCCCCCTGCCCGAAGCGCTGACCGCGCTCCGGCGCAGCGCCGGCGTCGCGATCGCCTTCAGCCGGAGCCTCCTGCCCGATGACCGGGTGTCCTGCGACTGCCAGGCGGTGAGCGTTGGCGAGGCGGTCGACCGCCTGTTGCGCGGCCTGCCCTTCATCCGGACGGTGCAGGATCATCAGGTGGTGATCCTGCCGCGGCCCTCGTTCATGTCGGCAACGAGCGACCCCCGGTCCGCGCTGGCCGCGCTGGAGCCGCAAGAACCGGTCGTGACGGGCGTGGTGGTCGATCGCCGCGGAACCGGCCTCGCCGGAGCCCGGGTGGCGCTGGACGGCTCGCTGGCGCAGGCGATCACCGACCCGACCGGGCGCTTCCGACTCACCGTCGGGAACGTCGCCGAGGTGAGGCTCCGGGTCACGATGATCGGGTACCAGCCCCTGGTCGCGACCGTGCGGGTGGCCGATCCCGACATCCGCCTGACCCTGATCGAGCAGGCGCTCAATCTGGACGAGCTGGTCGTCACCGGGACGCCCCAACAGGCGACCAAACGCTCGCTCGGCAACGCCGTCGGCCGCGTCAGGGTGGCGGACATGGAGGAGGTCGCTCCCTCGCCCAACGTCCAGAACATGCTCAGTACGGGCGTGCCCGGCGTCCGGGTGATGTCGGCGGGTGGTGATGTCGGTTCCGGCGGGAACATCCGGATTCGGGGTGCCGGCAGTCTCGCGATCCGCTCCGAGCCGCTCCTCTATATCGACGGCGTCCGGGTCAACAACTCCGGCTCCGACGCCGGAGGCCTTGGCGGCAGCATCGGCGTGGACGCGAGGTACGCCCCGTCGCGCATCAACGACCTCAATCCCGACGACATCGAGAGCATCGAGATCATCAAGGGACCGGCCGCGGCGACGCTCTACGGCACGGAAGCGTCGAACGGCGTGATCAACGTCATCACCCGCCGCGGCCGACAGGGCGCCCCGACGGTGAGCGTGTCGGCGAAGTATGGCGCCAACTGGTACCCCGATCCGGAGAACTTCTTCCCTCACACGTTCTATCTCGACGCGCAGGGCGTGGTGCAGGAGTTCAGCGTGCTCAAGAGCGATCGGGTCACGGGCGAGTTCCCCGGCGACACGATTTCCTACGGGCCCTGGTTCCGGACCGGCAACCCGGCCGGCTATTCGGCGACCGTCTCCGGTGGCAGCAACGCCCTCAACTACTACTTCGCCGGCGACTTCGACCGTGACGAGGGACCGGTCACCTACAACTGGAAGAACCGAACCAGCGGACGGGCCAACCTCACCTTCGCCCCGTCCGAGAAGCTCAGCGTGGACTTCGGGCTCGGCTACATCCGCAGCAAGCTCCGCTCGGCGGGCGCGATTCAGCCGGTCACGGTCCGGATCCTCTGGTCCTGCCCCGCTCCGGGGTGCGAGCCCGGCCGCAACCTGCCCAACGGCATCGATGGCCCGTTCCGTGGCTATCTGACGGGCCCGCCCGAGACCTTCGAGGAGGACGTCGAGGGCTACGAGGAGGTCGATCGCGGCACCCTGACCACGACGATTCGGCACCGTCCCGTGTCCTGGCTCTCGCACCGGCTCACCGTCGGGGGCGACTTCACCGGCCAGCGCCTCTCCGAGCTTCTCCGGCGGAGCGAGCTCGTCGGCGCGGCCTCGCCCCAGGGGTCGAAGACCGTCGTGACCACCCGCACCGCCTACGTGAGCGCCGACTACGCGGCCACGGGTACCGCCACCCTCGGCAACCTCGGGCTCGAGACCGCGGTGGGGGCGCAGTACTACCGCAAACAGCAGGATGCCATCCTCTCCCAGGGCACCATCTTTCCGGTCCGGCAGCTGGAGACGGTGTCGTCCGGCTCGGTGCTGACCGGGTCGGAGAGCTTCTTCGAGAACAAGACCTTCGGCGCCTTCGCGCAGCAGCAGGTCTCCTGGAAGAATCGACTCTTCTTCACCGGCGCCATCCGCGGCGACGACAACAGCGCCTTCGGTCAGAACTTCGACTTCGTCGTCTATCCGAAGGTGAGCGCCTCCTGGGTGCTGAGCGAAGAGCCCTTCTTCTCCTCTGTTCCGGTGCTCGGAGACGTCAAGATCCGCGCGGCGTGGGGCAAGGCCGGGCAGCAGCCCGACGTCTTCGCCGCCGTCCGAACCTATGCGCCGGGCGTCGGCCCTGGGGCGCTTCCGGTCCTCACGCCAGAGAATCTCGGCAATCCGGACCTCCAGCCGGAGGTCGGCGAGGAGTGGGAGGCCGGCGTCGACGCGAGTCTGCTCTCCGACCGGGTCGGGCTCGAGTTCACCGTCTACCGGAAGAAGACGACCGACGCCATCGCGCAGGTGCCCGTGCGGCCCTCGGCCGGGTTCCCGGGCTTCCGGTTCACCAACATCGGCGAGCTCCAGAACCGCGGCTTCGAGCTTGGCCTGAGCGCGACCGTGGTGCAGGCGGACAACGTCGGCGTCGACTTCCGCTTCACCTACTCCCGCAACACCAACGAAGTGGTCGAGATCGGGTCCTCGCCCTTCTTGACGCTCAGCTCCGGCTTCGGGCAGTACCACGTTCCCGGGTTCCCGCTCGGCGCGATCTTCCACCGCCGCGTCCTGTCGGCCGACCTCGACACCAGCGGATCGCAGCCCGTCGCGACCAACATGATGTGCGAGAGCGGCGAGGTGGTGCCGGGTACCAACTTCTCGATGGGCGGAGGCCCGGCCGTGCCCTGCCTCCAGGCGCCGGCGATCTACTGGGGTAGCGCCCTGCCGATCTGGGAGGGCGCCGCCGCGACGACGGTCACCCTCTATCGCAACCTCCGGTTGTTCGGGCAGGTCGATTTCGTCGGCGGCCACAAGATCCTGAGTGGCGACGTGCGGGCGGCGCATATGTCCTTCCGCGACACCCGGGCCATCCTCGAGCGGAAGGACCCGATTCTCCTCGCCTACGACATCCTCGACACCCGGCGCCAGCCCGGGATCATGGACGGGGGCTTTGCCAAGCTGCGCGACGTCTCGGTGAGCTACGACCTGCCGACCGCGTGGGCCCGGCGGTTCGGCGCGAGCGATCTCGCCGTCTCGCTCTCCGGGCAGAACCTCTGGACCATCTGGGTGGCGCAGAAGTCCGACTTCGGGCACGAGCTGGTCGATCCCGAGATCCGCAACAACGCCGGCGTCGGCGCCGCGGACCCGGGCGGCCTGAGCGCCTACAACCAGGAGGGGTGGCCGCAGCTGCGGAGGATCCTGCTCTCGGTTCGGGCGTCGTTCTGATCGGTGCGCCCCATGGCAACTCACGAAAGACGAGAGGTCGATCGGTCATGAAGAGCTCACGCATCGCATCCCCGCTCCGTCGCGCCGTGCTGCTGGTCGGGCTGGCCGCGACCGCGAGCTGCAGTCTGAACGACCTGCTCGAGGTCGAGCTGCCCGGCCGGGTCACCGACGAGGCGCTCAACGACCCCGCGCTCGCGGCCACCTTGGTCCGGAGCGTGATCGCGGACTTCGAGTGCGCCTGGAACCGCTACGTCTGGGTCGCGGCCTACCACTCGGACGAGTACATCGAGGCGAGCGGCAACCTGGTCTATCGGAATTGGGGCACCCGGCGGATCGAGTCCACGGATGCCGCGATGGCCCAGTCGACCTGCGCCAGCCTCCAGTCCCTCTACACCCCGCTCCAGACGGCCCGCTTCCAGGGCGACGACGTCTATGCCCGGATCGAGCCCCTCGCGGAGGCCAGCTTCCCCCTCAAGGCCGAGTGGCTGGCGACGACCCGCGCCTACGCGGGATACGCCCTCGTGGCCCTGGGCGAGGGCTTCTGCGAGTCGGCCATCGACGAAGGGCCCATCCTGACGCCGGACGAGGTCCTCGCCCAGGCCGAGCAGCGGTTCACCGACGCCATCGCGCTCGCCAATCAGGCGGGGTCCACCGATCTCCGCAACATGGCGCTGGTGGGCCGCGCGAGGGTCCGGCTCGATCTCGAGAACTTCACCGGCGCGCGGGACGACGCGAGCGCTGTGCCGGACGGATACCTCAAGGTCGCCACCCGCGACGGCTCGGAAGTCCGGCGCTTCAACGCGGTCTGCGAGGTGATGAACTGCGCCCAGCCGCCGCGTCGCGACGTCACCATCGCGCCCTCCTACCGGGACGTCCGGTGGCAGGGCGTGCCCGACCCGCGCGTCAACGTGCGGACGCTCAACCAGGCCGCGTCCGACGCCGTGACGATCTTCTACTTCCACGACAAGGCGACCTCCCGGGCCGACCCCGTGCCGATCGCGAGCTACAAGGAGGCGCAGTTGATCCTGGCCGAGGTCGCGGCCCGCACGGGCGACCTGTTGACGGCCAGAACGATCATCAACGCCCGCCACACGCTGGCCGGAATTCCCGGCTTCGACCCCGCCGGTACGGCCACCCAGGACGAGGTGATCCGCCAGGTGATCGAGGAGCGGCGCCGCGAGCTCTTCGTGGAGGGTGGCCACCGCCTCAACGACCACCTCCGCTTCCGCGGTACCCAGTTCGAGATCCCGTTTCTGGGCGAGCCCGGCTCGGATCACCCCGCTGGCGTCAACCACAAGAACGTCCCGTACGCGAACACCACCTGCATCCCGCTGCCGGACGTCGAGCGCGGCTCGGCCCCGACCAGCTGACCGGAGGTCCCATGACTGGAGGCTCGACGCTGCGGAGCGCCGCGAGGGCGGGCACGCTGCTGGCGCTGTTGGCCGGAGCATCGGCGCAGACCGGCCTGACGCAGGAGCGCACCCTGTCGGTCGGTCGGCCCGCGGAGGTCGGGATGTCGGCCGGCGTGCTCGACGGTGGGGTGGCCCTCTATCGAGAGGCGGTGGACCGGGGCGATCTGGTCGGAGTCGTTCTGCTGGTCGCGCGGGACGGGAAGATCGTCCTGCACGAGGCGCTCGGGTGGCGGGACAAGGCGGCCCGCAAGCCGATGGAGAAGGGCACCATGTTCCGGATGGCCTCGAACACCAAGCCGGTCGTTGCCACGGGCGTCGCCATCCTCGAGGAGCGCGAGCGGCTCGACTACCGCGACCTGGTCCGGACCTACATCCCCACCTTCGACAACTACCGCGCCGGCTTCATCCAGATCCACCACCTCCTCACCCACACCAGCGGCTTCCGGATCCCGACCCTCTTCCTCCCGTCGCCGGAAGGCAGCACCGCCCCACGCACGCTCCAGGGCGAGGTCGCGCGCTTCGGCGAGGTCGGCGCCGCGGTGATTCCGGGCACCAGCTACAGCTACAGCAACCCCGGCTACAACACCCTCGGCGCGCTGATCGAGATCCGGAGCGGCAAGCCCCTCGACGTCTTCCTGCGGGACGAGATCTACCAGCCCCTCGGCATGGTGGACAGCTACCACATGGAGACCCGCGCCGTGCTCGGCGACAAGCTCGACCGGATGTCGGTGGTCTACTACGAGCGCAAGAACGGGGACTGGGTGCCCGGCTGGTCGCCGAACGACCCTCCGCAGGTGCCCTTCGTGCGAGCGTCCGGCGGCATGATCTCGACGGCCGTCGACTACGCGGCCTTCCTCCAGATGTACCTCAACGGCGGCACCTATCGGGGCAAGCGGATCCTGACCAAGGAGTCGGTCGACGCCGTCACGACGCCCCATACGGCCAAGGATCTGGCGGCAGGATCGACCAGCTACGCGGCCGGGCAGGCCTACGGCTACGGTTGGTCCGTTGCCCCCGACGGGTCGTACTCGCACGGCGGATCGGATGGGACGTTCGCCTGGGTGGACCCCGCGCGGCGGCTCTTCGGCATGGTGTTCACCCAGACGCCCCGGGGGAAGAACCCGTCGGCGAAGTTCCGCGAGCTGGTCAATCAGTCGATCGAGTCGGAGCGCTGACCGGGCCGGCCGCCTTCGGGGGAGGCACCATGAGACTGCTGCTGCTCGTCTGTGCCACGCTGGGCTGCGTCGCGTCGGAGGGGGCCCCGCCGGATACGACGTTCGACCTCATCGTCCGTGGCGGGCGGGTCATGGACGGCAGCAGTCCGTGGATCCGGGCGGACCTCGGCATTCGGGGCGACCGGATCGTCGCGATCGGCGACCTCTCAGACGCCGCCGCGGCACGAGTCATCGAAGCCCGCGACCGGTACGTCGTTCCGGGGTTCATCGATGTGCACTCGCACGCGGGGCCCGGGCTGGCGGAGCCGACCCTGGCGCCGGCGGCGCCGTTGCTGGCGCAGGGGATCACCACGGTGGCGGTCAACCCGGATGGCGGGGGGCCGACCGACCTCGCGGCGCAACGACGCGAGCTGGAGCGGGGCGGCGTGGGTGTCAACGTGATGCTGCTCGTGCCGCACGGCTCGATCCGACGGGCGGTGATCGGCATGGAGGACCGAGCCGCCACCCGGGCGGAGCTCGACCGGATGCGAGAGTTGACCGAGGAGGGCATGCGAGCCGGTGCCTTCGGCCTGTCCTCCGGGCCCTACTATGCGCCGGGTAGCTACGCCAGCACCGAGGAGTTGATCGCCCTGGCCCGGGTGGCGGCGGACTTCGGAGGGCTCTACACCAGCCACATCCGTGACGAGAGCGACTACTCCGTCGGCCTCCTGGCGGCCGTCGACGAAGTGATTCGAATCGCGGAAGCGGCGAAGCTTCCGGGCGTCGTGACCCACGTCAAGGCCTTGGGCCCGCGAGTATGGGGACTCGCCGACGCCGTCGTGTCCCGGATCGACAGCGCCCGCGCCCGGGGCATCGAGATCTTCGCCGACCAGTATCCCTACGAAGCGTCGAGTACCAGTCTGGCAGCCGCGCTCGTCCCACGGTGGGCGCAGGTCGGCGGCGATACCGCCATGGTCAGGCGGCTCGACGATCCCGACGACGGTCCGAGGATCCGCGCCGCGATGGTGGAGAATCTCGCCAGGCGGGGCGGCGCCGATCGACAGATGATCAGCCGCCACCCGGCGGACCGATCGCTGGAGGGCAGGACGCTGGCTCAGATCGCGCGCGAGCGCGCTGTCTCGCCGATCGATGCGGCGGCCTCGATCCTTCGGGCGGATGGGGCGGGCATCGTCTCGTTCAACATGAACGAGGACGACATCGCCACCTTCATGCGACAGGATTGGACCATGACCTCGTCCGACGGCACGCTGGTGCCGATGGGGGAGGGGGTTCCGCACCCCCGGGCCTATGGGACCTTTCCCAGGAAGCTCCGTCGCTACGTCGTCGAGGGTCGCGTCGTGAGCCTCGAAGACGCCATCCGAAGCATGACCTCCCTCCCCGCGGCCGTCTTCCGTCTTGGCGACCGCGGCAACCTCCGGGTCGGGGCCAGGGCCGACGTGGTCGTCCTCGACCTCGGGCGCGTCCGAGACGTCGCGACCTATCAGGAGCCCCATCAGCTGGCGGCGGGGATCGAGGTGGTCGTCGTCAACGGCGGGGTAGCGTGGAGCGACGGAGGGCCCACGGACCGGCGCTATGGGCGGGTGCTCGAGCCGGTACAGACGGCGATGGAGTTCGAGCTCCGCCCCTAGCGCCGGTGTACCCGGAAGCCTCGGCGCCAAACGCCGGAGCGCCGCGTCGACCTGGTCGCGGGCCTCACCGAGCCGCTCGCGTGCTCCCTGCAACCGCTCGCGACCCTCGGCCCGCGCCGCCTCCACCGCGGCCCGCGCCTCCCGCACCGGCTCCCCGACGATCGAGTCGACCACGGCCCGCGCCCGCTGCTCCGCCCGCGCGGTCACCCCGCCCCAGAGCTCGCGCAACCGACCCGCCAGGGCGCGATCGAGGTTGGTCGAGACGCTGAACGACGGGCGCGCCAGCTCGCCGTCGAGCGCCGCGGTCACCTCGAGCGCCTCGAGACCCGAGACCACCTGCCAGAGCAGCTCGAGCGCAGGCGCGGTCCGCGCGCCCGCCGAGTCGACCCGCCGCCACGCCGCGGTCTGAGTGGAGAACGACCAGCGAGCCCGCACCCGCTCGCCGGTGCGGGAAAACGTGAGGCGCGACGACCCGGTCCCCAGATCCACCGCGAGTGGGACGCCTGGCAGCCGGAGCGACGGCAGGTCGACCCCGTCGAGCGCCGCGGCCAGCGAGTCGCGCAGGGTGCTGGTCCGGTGGTCGAGCAGCGCGCTCACGCTGACGGACACGGGGCGGTCGCCCGCGATGGTCGCGCGGGCGGAGAGGGTCGCGGGGGCGCCGTAGACCGAGGGCTCGGAGGTGAGCCCCCGCGCTTCGAGCGCGACCGGATGGAGCCGCCCGCCGATCGGGATTGCCAGCTCGATCTCCCCCTCGCGGAGCAGGAAGCTCGGCAGCGCGGTCGGCTTCGGATAGGCGACCGTCACGCCCGCGCGCCTGAGCCGCCGCGGACCGGTCAGCGTTCTCGGCTGCAGCCCGGGTGGCAGGTACCGCTCCGCCAGGTGCGAGTAGTAGAGCAGCTGCTGGAGCCGATCGAGGCTGACCTGCCCGAAGAGCGCCCGCCCGATCTCGGGCGCCCGGAGGTCGGGCAGATCGAGCAGCGATCGGGCGAAAGCGTAGTCCTGTTGCCGCGCCTGATCGAGCGCCGTCACGGCGCCAGCGAGCGAGTCGACGCCGGCCCCGACCCGACGCTCGATCCGTTCGACCTCCCCGATCAGGCTGTCGACCGCCGCGACCGTGCGGCGGGCCGACTGAGTGAGGGAGCGGGCCTGAAGCAGGTTCAGGCCCTTCAGGTCGGTCTCGCCGATCCGGCGGGCCAGCGCCTTGGCCGAGTCGATCGTCGGCTCCGGATCGAAGCTCGTGGCCAGGGCGCGCGTCGCAGCCACCAGCGAGTCGCCCGTTTGCGCCAGCGCCCTGGCTCGGCGCACGGTCTCGAGTGAGCCGGGGTCGAGCACCAGTTCGGCGACGCTGTCGATCGTCGAGAGCCGCAGGATCGGAACGTCGAGGCTCTCCCGCCAGTCCGCGAGCGAGCGGAGGATCTGATACGCCGCGCCGCGTTCGCGGACCGCGCCCGGCGTGGCTCGCGGCGTGTCGAAGCGGACCTCTTTGACCGAGAGCCGCTCGATCACCAGCTTGCGCTCGATCAGCGCCTCCGGATCGACCCGGAGCTCGATCGCGCCGCTCTCCACCAGGTTGCGCATCGGGTCGAGCGGGTTGGTGAGCGCGGCGCCGGTGAGGTTCCCGCCCGGTCGGGTCTCCCGGAGGCTCAAGCCCTCGAGGTCGAGCTCGGTGCCCAGCAGGTCGGTTCCCGCGTCCTCGCCGGCCGACTCCACCAGCCGATCGCCGAACACCAGCCACCCGACCCCGAGGAGCAGCGTCAGCAGGAGCAGGGGACCGATGGCCCGCCAGCGGAAGATCTTCGTCGCCACGGCTATTCGGGTCGGAACCAGCGGTAGACGTTGTAGACCCGCGACGCCTTGACGGCGCGGTACCAGCGCGAGGCCTCGACCCTGGGTCCGAGCGTCGCGCGATAGCGAACCACCCCCGATCGAGCGAGCAGATAGATCGGCAGCGAGAGCACCAGCCAGCCGATCAGGCTGCCCAGCACCACGGAGTTGTTGAACCGGGTGTAGGGAAAGCCGGGCAGGTTGTAGAGCGTGGTCAAGAGCGGCGTGAGCGCCGGGGTGTCGAGCAGCAGGGTCCGCCCGACCCGGTCGAAGAGCGGGTCGAGCAGAAATCCCACCGGGGCGAAGACCAGCAGTGCGAAGAGACCGGCCGCGATCGACACGTTGAGCACGATCAGCAGTCCGAAGATCAGCAGAGTGTGGAGGTTGGCGAGCGGGGTGAGCCCGAGCGCCGCGCCGAGGGCGACCCCCGCGGCGATCTGCGCGGGCGAGC
>JBFXAS010000150.1:0-12754 GCA_050184075.1 Gemmatimonadales bacterium | reverse complement strand
GGCTTCGGGCGCCAGGGCCGCTCGCATCCCGGCGGTGTCCCTGCGACGCATGTCGTCGAAGAAGCGTTGCAGCACCGCAAGCGCCTCGGCTCCGGGGCTCTGGGCGGCCAGGCGAGTGGCGGCGGAGCAGAGCACGCCGGCGGCGAGGACGAGGCCGCGCAGCCGTGAGCACGTCGGCGAGCCGTGGGACGCGATCACCATCCACCCAAGGTGTCGGGACCGCTGGCGACCCGATAGGACGATCCACACGCCTGGGACCCGACCGGTGGCGTCCGGCGACCTGTCGTCGCATCCGACGGGAGCCGGACCGCTTACCGAAGGAGCCGGCCGGGGTGCTTGTGCAACTATATCGTGTCACGATATAGTGACAGAGCCCCGGCCGCTCGACGGTCCGCTGCCCCTTCGCTCGGGAGATGCCATGCTCCGACCATACCGGCTGACCTACCCAGTCGCGGCGGCCACCCTCATCGCGGGTGCGTCCGGCTCCGCCGGCCACGGGACGACCCGGTTCTTCGGATCGCCGGCCGCGGAGATCGCGGGCATCGTCGAGGGCGTGATCGCCGAGCAGCGGCTGGTCGGCACCCAGGTGGCCGTCTGGCACGCCGGGAGGCTGGTCCTGCGCCGATCCTGGGGCACCGCCGACCTCGCGCTCGGCGTGCCGGTGACCGACTCGACCCGCTTCCTGATCGCGAGCATCACGAAGCCGATCACCGCTCTCGCGATCCGGCGGTTGGCCGCCGCGGGTCGACTCGACCTCGACGCGCCGGTGCAGACCGTGGTGCCCGAGTTCCCGCCCAAGCCCGGCCCGCCGATCACCGCTCGCTTGCTGCTCGACCATCGCGGCGGGATCCGCCACTACCGCCGTGGTGAGACGAACGACGCCGGCTTCTTCGATCGGCATTACCCGACCGCGTTGGCCGCGCTGGAGAAGTTCGCCGGGGACGACCTCGTTGCCCGGCCCGGTGAGCGGGAACAGTACAGCAGCTTCGGCTACACCCTCCTGGCCGCGATGGCCGAGAAGGCCAGCGGCGAGCCCTTCGGGGCTCATCTCCGCAGCACAATCTTCGCGCCGCTCGGAATGGCGGGGACCGAGGCGCCCGACTGGCGCTATCCGGTTCCGCGGCTGGGCCCGAGCTACGGCTTCTTCCTGCCGCATCTCGGCGCCACCTCGGAGCGGCCGTTCCAGGCGCGGCGGCTGGACTTCAGCTACAACGCCGGCGGCGGAAACCTGGTGTCGACCTCAAGCGACCTCGTCCGCCTCGGCCGCGCCTTCCTGCGGGATGGCGCCGCGCGCGAGGTGGCGGCCGAGCTGCTCTCGGCGGGCCCGCTGCCAGGGTCGTGGTGGGGGTGGCACGTGGAGCGGGATTCCGCCGGCCGGGTCCTGATGCACGCCACCGGGGCGAGCGAGGCCTATCAGGGCGGCATCACCATCTGGCCGGAGCACGACTTGGTGGTCGTGGCGCTCTCGAACACCTGGGGCATCGACTCGCGCCGCGGCGGCTTCACGCTGACGATGCATCGAGCGATCGCGGACGTGGTTCTCCGCTAGTCGCGTCCGGCGGCGAGCGGCCGCCCTCGACGAGAGGCCTGGCGGACGACGCCCGGGCGGTGAGGCACCGGCTTCGGACCGCGCCCCGCCGATGGTCGGCACGCGACGCCGTACCTGGGACGAGGCTATGATACGGGCCCGCGTCTCCCGAGGCTCCCGATGGCGTCCCGCCGGACCTTCTTCGCATCCATGACCGCCGGCCTCGCCGCCGCGCCTTGGCTCTCGCTCCCGCGCTCCCGCCGCCCGAGGGCGGACTGGGACCTGGGCTGGCTCGACGATCTTGCCGGCGTCCACCGTCAGGTGTTCGACGTCGGTCCGGTTCAGCACGGGCTGCTCCACGTGGTGAAGAACTGGCTCAACGCCCACAACGAGGTCTTCGGCCTGCGGGACGACCAGCTCTCGGCGGTGGTCGGCCTGGCCGCGCGGGGCTTCCCCGCCAACGCGGGCGATCCGCTCTGGGAGCGCTATCCGATCGGCGAGCAGTACGGGATCGTCGACCCCGCGACCGGCGAGCCCGCCCGGCGCAGCCCGTTCGTGCACGCGGAGCCCGGGTCCGACGACGTCGAGGAGAGCGTGCCGGAGCTGGTGCGCCGGGGAGTGATCTTCTGGCAGTGCAACAACGCCCTCCACGGCGTGGCCGAGGGCTTTGCCCGGGCGACGAAGCAGGACCACGCCACGGTCTACCAGGACCTGCGGGCGAATCTCCTGCCGCACGTGAAGCTGGTGCCCGCACACACGATGCTGGTGGGTCTCTGCCAGGAGCGGGGCTGCACCTACGAAGCGCTGGTCTGACCCGCTGGGCTCGCCCGCCTAACGGCGGGCGGCCGCGACGCCCAACAGCCGCGCGACCTCGACGCCGCCGCGGACCAGGGCCGGGAGCTCCGCGGGCGTGATCCGATCGCGGTGGATCAGGAGCGCGTCGCCCGCCGATTCGAGCTCGAGCGGCTCCTCCCGCTCGAGGCGATCGAGCACTCCGTCGTGGAAGAGCCGGCGGATGGCGACCTCGTCGTCCCCCGTCACCCGATACCGCTTCGAGAAGCTCGGCCGATTCGGAAACGGGATCTCGCCGCCCAGCAGCGCGGCGATCCGGCCGCCCCAGCCCTTTCGACGCACCTGGAAGGCGGGAAGGTCGAAGGCCGGGGACTGGAGCCGCAGCGCGGACCAGCGGACCAGCTCGTCGCCCGCCATCGTCTCGTAGTCGAAGAGCGCCACGTCGAGCCCCGCGGTTCTGGCGCGATGGAGCCGCCGCACGTTGCCGTCGCTTCCGTGATCGAAGGTCTCGAACGCTTTGACCTCGCGGGCGAGGTCTTCCTCACCCCCGGGATCGGGCTCGAACCCGAGCGCGGCCGCCGCCGCGCCGAGCTCGGCGTCCCGCCGATCTTCTGCCCGGGCGACGACCTTTCGGACCCAGAGCAGCAGGACGAGCGTCAGCAACACGCTCAGGACGACGCCCAGCACGATCATCGCGGCCTCGGCACGGTCTCGGATGCTCGAGACGCGCAGTCATGCCCTGGATCGGCTCACTGCTGCGTGTTGTTGCTCTCGAACTCCCCCTCAACCACGACCGCCTGCGAGACATCGGCGAGTCTCGCGCGATACTCGAAGCGGCCCTCGACCACGCTCGGCGTGGACCTGGTGATCGTGATCGTCCCGCCGATCGAGCTCAAGCCGACCACCGCGGCCACGGCCGGATCGACGTTGCCGGTGGCGACGAACTTGCCCGGGGGCGGGGTGGCATCGTTCCCGATGAAGTCGACGATCCGGTGCTCGCCGGTCGGGGGCAGTCCCGCGCCCGCGTAGAGCAGCATGATCGTGGATCCGCCGCCCGGCGTCACCAGCTGCACGTACCAGGCGCGCTTGGCGTCGCTCCCGAAGGAAAGGGCGAACCCGGCCAGTCGAACGCCGTCCTGGCCCGACGCGGTCACCGTCGCCGTGAAGTTGCCGGCCTGCTGCGCGGGCGCGCCGCGCGGCGCGACGGCTGTCCCGATCACCGCCACCGCCAATCCCGCTGCCAATCGCGTCATCATCGCTCGTCTCCTCAGGCTCAGGGCAAGCGCCGAACGATCTCGACGCGACGATTGAGCTGGCGGCCGGCTTCGTCGGCGTTGCTCCCCACCGGCGCGAGCGGCCCAACGCCGCGGGTCTCCAGCCGATCCGCCGCGACACCATGATCGGCAACCAGCGCGGCCAGGACGGCGCCGGCCCGCCGCTCAGAGAGCCGCAGGTTGTCGTCGAGCGCTCCCGTGTCGTCCGTGTGGCCGACGATGTAGAAGCGACCCGGGGTCTCGGCGAGGAGCTTGCCGATCTCGGTGAGCGTGCTGGCGGAGCTGGGCTCGATGGAGGCGCTCACGATCGCGAAATGGATCCCGTAGATCGCGACCTTGCCGGTCTGGGCGAGCGCCGCACGCATCGCGTCGAGGTCGAGGGTCACCGTGCCCTCGGCCATGGCCGCGGTGGTCAGCTCGTCGATCAGATAGAGATCGTGCTCCTTCGAGATCAGGATCGCGACGTAGAGAGCCCCGTCGCCCTGGGTTCGCCGAGCGACGAGGTAGTACTCGACGAATCGCTCCACCCAGGCGATGTCCGTCCGGGACGCCCGGCCCCCGGTGGGTTGGTAGCGTCGGCCGCCCAGCGGCGCGTCCGAGGCCTGGTACATCTCCCAGATCCGGAACGACAGCATCGGGGTCCGGGCGGCCGAGATCACCGTGGTGAAGCCCGCGGCCTCGAGCTCGCGCTGATAACTCCGGTACACCTCGAGGTTCGACCGCTCTCGGGGCTTCTGCAAGAGGCGACTCCGGATCGCGCCTTCTACCCGCTCGGCCTTGGCGCCCCGCTCCAGGCTCGTGGGATAGAAGAGGGCGTCGAACTCGGCCTCGTAGACGCCTCGCTCGACACTGCCCTGAAAGGCGCTGACGACCGATTGCGCCCCGAGATCCCCCGCCAGCCCGAGGCCGACCAGCAGCGAGCTCCACACGACGTTGCGCGATACCATGAGGGCTTCCTCTCCGCGACGGACGGGTGATCGAATCGCCCGTGCGCCGGGATGCCGGCGCACCGGGCCTCGTCATCCCAGACGGGAAACCGTCGTCGGAGGGGCCACGACCCGGTATCCGCTTCGACGGCCACCCGGCGGTTTCGATCAGTTTGGATTTCGACTGCCGGCTGAGGGAACGCCCTAGCGGCCGAGTCGGGCGAGCTCGCGTTCGGCCCGGCGACGGTCCGGGGCGTCGGGGGAGAGCGCGGCCAGCGCGGGAAGCGCGCCCTGGATCAACTCGCGGGCGCGGGCGCGGTCGCCCGCGCCCGCCAGCGCGATCCCGAGCCAGAGGCCGGCCCGGCCCAGGCCGAGGTCCTTCTCGTTGCGGGTCTGGCGAAAGTCATCGAAGACCGGCTGGAGCAGGCTCCTGGCCTCCGCGAACCTTCCCTGGCTCGCGACCGCGATGCCGAGCTCCAGGTTCGCGTAGTGCGCCAGCCGATGCCCCGGATCGAGCAGCTGCCGATACTGCTCCGCGGCGTTCCGCGCATGGCGCTCGGCGTCGTCGTGGCGACTCTGGCGGTTCCGCAAGCCGGCGATCGCCGTGTGGGTCTCGGCGACGCTGGTGTGGAGGTCGCCGTGCAGCTCGCGCCTGAGCTCGAGCGCCGCGCTCAGGAGCGTGTCGGCGGCGCGGAGCTCACCGCGGTCCCGCTCGATGATGCCGAGGTTCCGGAGCCCGGCGCCGAGCAGCAGGCGCTCGTCGTTGGCGCGCCAGATGCGGATCCCGTCGCGGTACGCGGCCGCCGCGGCGGCGAAGTCGCCCGCGAAGTAGCGGAGGTTGGCCTGGTTGGCCCGGATGGTGGCGACCTGACTCGCGGCGTCGCCGTAGAGTCCGGACCACGTCGCGATCGCCTCGCGGTACACCGAGTCCGCCGCGGTCCAGCGGCCCTGCCGCTCCAGCACCCTCGCGATGGCCTCCAACGACCGGGCGATCTCCGGATGTCCGCCGGGGAAGAGACGCTCCCACAGGGCGAGCGCTTCCCGATGCGCCGCCATCGCGTCGTCGTGCCGGTCCTGATCGGCCAGCACGACGCCGAGGTTGTGGGTCGCGAAGGCGAGCAGCGGACGCTCGGTCGGCCGGGCGCGCTCGAGCCGGCGCACCGTCTCGAAGAGCGCCTCCGCCTCCTCCCGCCGGTCCATCACCTGATACACCTGACCGAGGCCCATCAGCTCGGAGACGAAGGTTGCGCTGTCCGCTCCCGAGGTGGCGGCCAGCCGATCGATCGCCGTCCGGTAGAGCGATTCGGCCTCCGCGTATCGTCCGCGCCGGCGGATGGTCTGGGCCAGGTTGCCCTCAGTCGAAGCCGTCTCGACCGCCGACGCGCGGCCGGTCCGGCGCACCTCGAGCGCTTCGGTGAGCACCGCCTCCGCTTCGCTCAGATCGCCCGAGCGCGAGAGCTGGATCCCGAGCGCGTCGAGCGCCTTGCCGACGGCCGGATCGCGGGCCGGCAGGCCGGCGCGGGCTTCGGTCACCGCCTGTCTGAGCAGGGCCTCCGAGCGGTCGTAGTGGCCGAGCTTGCCGAAGAGGAGACCGAGCGTGGTGAGCAGGTCGACCCGCGCTTGCGGACCGGCGGCGAGCGAGTCCACCCGGGCGAGCCCGGCTTCGAGCAGCTCGAGCGCGGTGACGGGCTCGCCCGGATGGAGGTCGGGATCGGCGCCTTCAAAGAGGCTGAAGAGAAAGTCGCCCACCGCGCGGCCGCGCTCCGCTTCGATCCGCGCGAGCCGGGCCTGCCAGAGCGTGCTGCCGACCCCGATCGCGATGGCGACGACGAGCGCCGCGCCGACGAGCGTCGCGGCCCGATGCCGCTCACCGAACTTGGTCAGGCGATAGCCGATCGAGTCGGGCCGCGCGTGGATCGGACGCCCCGCCAGATAGCGGCGGAGATCCTCGGCCAGGCCACCCGCGGACGGATAGCGTCGCGCCGGATCCTTGTGGAGCGCCTTCTGGACGATGGTCTCCAGGTCGCCGGCCAGCGCTCGGCGGGCCGAGCGGTCGAGCCCCTTGGCCGCGGACAACGGCGGGGGAGGCTCTTCGAGCACCCGCTGGAGATCGTTCCAGCGCGAGCCGACCGGGCCGAGCGGTCGCTCCCCGGTGAGCAGCTGATAGAGCACCGCACCGAGGGCGTAGACGTCGGTCGCGGTGGTCACCGGCTCGCCGCGGATCTGCTCGGGCGCCGCGTAGTCGGGCGTGAGCGGCACGATCCCGGTCCGGGTAACCCCTTCCACCTCGTCGTCGAGCAGGCGCGCGATCCCGAAGTCGAGCAGCTTGGGGTGCCCCTGGTCGTCCACCAGGATATTCGAGGGCTTGAGGTCGCGATGGACCACCAGGTTTCGATGCGCGTACTCGACCGCGTCGGCGACCTCGATCGCCAGCGCGACGCGCCCGCGTAGACCGAGGCCTTCGCGCTGGGCGAAGGCGGTGACGCTCACCCCGTCGATCAGCTCCATCGCGAGGTAGGCCTCGCCGGCCTCGGTCACGCCACCGTCGACCAGGGTCGCGATCCCGGGATGGCGCAGCCGGCCGAGGATCTGCCGCTCCCGCTCGAAGCGGGCGCGGGAATCCGCGAGCAGGCGCTCTGCGCGGACCATCTTGATCGCCACCTGACGGTCGTAGGCCCCGTCCGCTCGCTCAGCGCGGTAGACCGTCCCCATTCCACCAGAGCCGAGCACGCCGACGATCCGATAGCGGCCGACGATCGTGCCGCCGGGCAGCGCGGGCACGGCCTCCACGGCGAGAAGCCGCCCGGCGAGGGCTTCCATCGGGGTGTCGATCACCGCGTCGGCCGCCGCGTCGACGGCGAGCAGGCGCTCGACCGCCGAGCGGAGCTCGGGATCGTCGCCGCACTCCCGCTCGAGCAGCGCGCGGCGCTCCGCCTCGGGCAGCTCGGCCGCCTGGTGGAAGAGCGACTCGCACCGCGCCCAGCGGGCCGGATCGAGCGGGGGTGGGGTGGAGCGACTCATCTCGGGGGTCCGTCGCCGGACAGTGCCTCCTCGAGGAACGCGCGCGCGAGGCGCCAATCTCGCTTGACCGTCCGCTCACCGACGCCAAGCGTCGAGGCGGTCTCCTCGACGGAGAGGCCGCCGAAGAAGCGGAGCTCCACCACCTGGGCCAGGCGGGGACTCTGCTCCGCAAGACGAGAAAGCGCGTCGTCGAGGGCCATCAGCGTCTCGGCCGCCAGGTCGGGACTCGGCACCGCGAGCTCGGCGTCATCGAGGGCGACGTGCGGCGCGCCACCGCCCCGCCGCTCCGCGAGATGGTGGCGCGCCCGGTCGATCAGGATGTGCCGCATCGCGCGGGCCGCCACCCGAAAGAAGTGGGTCCGGTCCTCCCACGCGGGGCTCGCGCCGCTGGTGAGCTTGACGTACGCCTCGTGAACCAGCGCCGTCGTGTCGAGGGTGTGCGCGTCGCCCGCGAGCTGATAGCGGGCACGGCGCTTCAAGTCTTCGTACACCAGCTCGAAGAGCCGATCCAGCGATCCCCGATCACCCGCGCGGACGGCGGCCAGCAGATGGGTGATGCTCTCGGAGTCCGACACGAGCGCCTCGGGGCCGGGAAGGAGGATCCGGACAATGTACCGGGATCCGGCAGTCTGCGAATTCCGAGGCCGCGCGACCTGGCCGAGCGGAAGCGCGGCCTGATGGCGGGCGGTACAGGCCCGCGTTGAAGGCCTCCAACCGGACCCGCGGGAGTCCGGCGCTATCCCCCGAGACCCGCTTTCCGGTCGGCGACCCAGGCCTCCAGCCGGTCGAGCGGCCAGCAGTTGACGATCCGTTCCGCGGGCAGGTCCGCCATCTTCGCGTGGGCGAGCGCGATGTCCGCGTAGACCAGCTCCTCCACGGCGTGCGCGTCGCTGTCGAGAGCGAAGAGGCAGCCAGCGTCCCGCGCGCGCCTGGCGAGCGCGAAGTCGAGATCCTGACGGAACGGCTGACCGTCGATCTCGATCGCGACACCGGACTCGGCAGCCGCGGCGAAGACCCGGTCCCAGTCGGCAACGATGCCGGCGCGGTTGCCCCGCTGGCGACCCCGCGGGTGGCCGATGATGTGGACGCCCGGGGCGCGCACCACGGCGAGCATTCGCGCCGTCTGGTCTTCGGTCGAGCGAAGGCCCGAATGCGCGGCGGCCACCACCAGCTCGACCTCGCGAAGCTCGTCCGCCCCAAGATCGAGGCCGCCGTCGGCCTGGATGTTCGCCTCGACACCCGCGAGCAGCCGGAAGCGTCCGTTGAGCTGCTCGTTCAGGTCCCGCACCGCCGCCCTCTGGCGGACCAGATCGGCCGCCGTGAGGCTCCGGCCGCCCCGCATCCCGTGTGAGTGATCGGTGACCGCGGCGTAAGCGTAGCCGCTGGCGCAGCAGGCCAGGGCCATGTCCTCGAGCGAACGACCGCCGTCGCTCCAGTCGGAGTGCAGCTGGAGGTCACCCCGATACTCGGCCTTCGACGGTCCGGCCGATTCGTCCCGTAGGGCCCTGAGCACCTGGGCGTAGCTCAGGTAGTTGGACCTGAGCGACCGTCGCCCGGCGATCGCTTCGGTCATCCCCCGCTCCCGCACGGCCTGGTCGACGGTGGGCGACTCGCCAGAGGTTAGCACCTCCTCCACCACCCTGAGCGACTTGGGCCCCACGCCGGGGATCTTCTCGAGCGTGCCGTCGTGCCGGAGCAGCTCCCGGATCGGCTTCTCCATCAGCAGGATCGCGTGCGAGGCCCGCCGATAGCCCAATCGGCTCTGGTTGGACGCCTGGACCGCCGCGAGGTCGGCCAGCAGGTAGGCGATGGTGGCGTTCAGGTCGGTCGGGTCGGACACGGAGACGACGATAGCGGCCACGATCCGGCTTCGCCACGAGCCAGGCCGGGCGGCCGGCCGGCCTTGCTACGCCCGATGTCCGATTGGCGGGCGAAGCGGCGCCAAACCAGGAAAGCCCCGACTCGACCCTTGGAGGCCCGGATGCCGACCCCAGCCCGCCTGTCTCAGCTCTTGCTCTCGACCGCCCTCGGAATGAGTGCCGGGGCCTGTTCCGAACGGGGGCTCGGGCCCAGCGACCCCGCGGCCACCGACCTCCCGCCACCCCAGGCATTGGTTTCCGGCAGCGACTTCGACGGGTCCCATCCGCTCCTCGCCTTCGGCCTCCCGCACGTCCCGGCGGGCGAGGCGAAGCTCGATCTCACGCCCAGCGGCGGCCTGCTGGTGTCCGGGCTGACGGAGAGCGGCGCGGACGGCGTGCTCACCCGCCTGCCCGACGTCTCGTGGATTCGGGTCTCTCTGACCGGCAATCAGCCGGCTGGCTTCGGCCGCCTCGGCTCGGGCGAGAGCTTCCGGATCACCCTGGGCGGCACGGGCGGCTGGAGGCAGTCCTGCGCGGTCCGGGGCGCGGCCGACGGCACCATGGGCGTGGGCTGCCAGAACGACGCCGCCCTCGGCTGGGTCGTACAGGCGATCAAGGACGGGCAGGTCGTCCGTTCGGCCCGTTTCCGCGGCTCCCGCTTCACCATGACGGTGCCGGGCTTCGTGCTCTCCGACTTCGAGTGGGACGGAGCGGGCAGCGGCGCGCTGACCCTCGAAGAGATCGAGGAAGGGCTGGTGCTGAAGGGCGTGATCGCCATTCCGATCTCCAGCTTCCCGTCGACCGCGACCGGCGGCACGGAAGCCGCCTCGGCCGTCGGGCTGGCGACCATCATGGCAACCCCGCGTCCCGACCGGGCTTACGGCTACAGCAACATCAGCTTCGCGGCGGCCGGTTCGACCTCGCCTTGACCACCGCCGGCCGCCGCCGCCCGGTCATCTCGCCATTCTCGCGGAGGGCGACCTCGCCCCTCACGACCCAGCGCACGAGCGGTTTGTGGGCACGATGACGGTACGATGATTCCGCGCTGATCGCCCCGGGTAGTGTGGAGCTTGGCAGTCCACGTCGCTCCCCACCCGAGGTTACCATGCGTTTCAGACACGGAAACATCCAACTGGCGGGACTCGCGCTGGCCGCTGGGCTCGTCGCCGCCTGCGGCAAGTCCGAGGGCGGCACCGGCCCCGGCGACAACCCGGCGATCTCGATCAGCATCAGCAAGAACAGCATGACGATCCAACAGGGCGGAAGCGACAACCTGGTGGCCACAATCACCCGGAGCGGCGGGTTTTCTGGCGTGGTCACCATCAGCACCGAAGGGGCCCCGGCAGGGGTCAACGCCACGGCATCGAACGTGACGACGGCGAACGGTACCACCACTGGGACGATCACGGTGACCGTCGGGGCCGCAGTCGCTCCCGGCACCTACAACCTGACCATCAGGGCCAGCGGCACGGGGGTCGACCCCAAGACGCTTGCCCTTTCGCTCACGGTCACGGCCGCGCCGGCCATCACCGTGGCCCTGAACCCCACCTCCGTGAGCGTGGCGCAGGGAGCCTCGGGCAGCGCGTCGGTGACGCTTGCCAGAACCAATTTCACGGGGGCCGTCAACCTGACCCTCGAGGGGGCGCCGACGGGGGTGACCGGGACCTTCAACCCCACCGCCCCCACCGGGACCTCCTCGACCCTGGATCTCCAGGTGGCGGGGACCGCGACGCCCGGCAGCTACAACCTGACGGTCCGCGCCGCCGGGACGGGGGTCACCGCGGTCACCGCCGCTCTGCAGCTCACGGTCACCGCCGCGGCATCCTACACGCTGACGGCGGGCACCGGCTCTCTGAGTGTCGCGCAGGGCGCCTCCGGACAGCGAGCCATCACGCTGACCCGCACCAACTTCACCGGGGCCGTCGACCTGTCTCTCGAGGGGGCGCCCTCGGGTGTCGGCGGGAGCTTCGAACCCGCCAGCGTCACCGGCGCCACCTCTACCCTCACGATCACGGTCGAGGCGTCGGTCGCCGCCGGCGATTACACCCTGACGGTCCGGGGTGAGGCCACCGGTCTGGCCGACCAGACCGCCACCTTCACCCTGACCGTGACCGCCGTGACTCAGGGGGCCTACACCCTCGGCACCACCCCCACCGGACCGGTGAACCTGCTTCAGAACGGCGCCACGGTGAACGTCGTCGTCGACATCAACCGAACCGGCGGCTTCAGCGGCTCGGTGAGCCTGTCGGTGAGTGGCGCTCCGGCCGGGCTGACGGCCACGCTCAACCCGACCGGCACGACCGGCAACGCCTCCACGCTCTCGCTCTCGGCCACGGGAGCGGCGCCCCTCGGTAACACCCAGCTCACCATCACCGGCTCCGCCACCGGCCTCGCCGACCGGACCGTCGGCCTCACCGTCAACGTGAGCGCGGGCTCGGGCGGCGGGAACGTGAGCCTCGACTACTCGGCCTGCACCGCCGACGCCAAGCCGATCTGGCTGGCGGTGCAGAACGGCAACGGCGCCAGCTGGGTGGCGATCACGCCGGTCGCCGACGTCTACACCTTCAACGCCACCCAACCGGAGGTCGGCATCGCCATCGTCGTGGCGCCGAGCGGGAGCGGCACCAACCTGAGCGTCGCCTACTACCACTCGTCCGAGGTCCTGGCCCTCGGCTCGGCGAGTCTCTGCCCCGCGCCACCGGCCGGCAAGCAGCTCATGGCGACGACTGCCAACCTGACCGCGACTCAGCTGGCATCGATCTATCTCGGCAACGGCAGCGGCTTCGCCAACTTCGCGCAGCCGATCGCCACCCTGCAGGGCGTCGAGAACGGCACCTTCGATCTGACGGCGTACGCCGCCTCGGCCGGCATGGTCGGTGCGGGCGATCGGGTGATCCTCCGTCGCGACATCAATACCGCCGCGCTGGCCGCCGGGGCCTCGATCGGTGCGGTGCTCGACTTCACCGGCGCCGAGTCGTTCGCGCCGGCGAGCGGCCTGATCACCATCGGCGGACTCGCGGGCGGCGAGTCGATTCTGCACTCGATGTCGTATCAGACCAGAGCCAGCTGCGAGACCGGTCTGCTCTACGGCGGCGCCTCCGCCGGCATGGCGACCAGCTTCACGGCGTATGGCGTGCCAGCAGGCCAGCAGCGCGGCACCGACCGCCACGGGATCGGCATCATCGCTCTGAGCGCGGGCAACGACTACCGGACGGTCACCGAGTACTTCCAGGCCCTCGGCGACCGGACCGTCAACCTGCCGAGTCTGGTGCCGAGCGTCAGTCCTTCGATCCTGGCCGGTCCGTACAAACGGCTCGGCTTCCAGTTCACCCTGCCGAGCGATCTCAACCTGAG
>JBFXAS010000149.1:0-12793 GCA_050184075.1 Gemmatimonadales bacterium | reverse complement strand
GCCTTCGCCGGCTACGGTTCCGACACGCCGCTGGTCAACGTGCTCGGGGGTATCGCGATGCTGTTCGCCCGGTACTGGGTGGCGATCCCCGCCCTGGCGATCGCCGGGTCGATGGCGGCCAAGAAGCGCGTGCCGGCCGGCCCGGGGACCCTCCCGACGCACACCCCACTCTTCGTCCTGGTGCTCGCCGCCGTGGTTGTGGTGGTGGGTGCCCTCACCTTCATCCCGGCACTCGCGCTCGGGCCGCTGGCGGAACAGTTCGCGCTGTTCGCCGGGCGATGATCACCGAGAGGGGAGAGGACGCATGACCGCATCGACCACCACCGCGCCGTCCGGCTCCGCGGCGCCGGCACCCGCCGGGCACGGGCCGAGTCCGGACCGGAAGCTCTTCGATCCCGCCATCGCCCGGCCAGCCCTCGGCGCCGCGTTTCGGAAGCTCGGACCCCGGCACCAGATCCGGAACCCGGTGATGTTCGTCGTCTGGGTCGGGAGCGTGCTGACCAGCGTGCTCTGGCTCGCGGCGCTCGGCGGCCTGCTGCCCGAGGCGCCGGGGTTCATCCTGGCGGTGGCGCTCTGGCTCTGGTTCACGCTGCTGTTCGCCAACTTCGCCGAGGCGATGGCCGAGGGACGGGGGAAGGCCCAGGCCGATGCGCTGCGGCGGACCCGCACCAAGGCCACCGCCAAGAAGCTCGACGCGTCGGAGACCGGTGGCTCGATCGACCGGCTCGCCTTCGAGGGCGTGCCGGCGACCACGCTGCGCCGGGGCGACCTCGTGGTGTGCACGCCGGGCGACGTGATCCCCGCCGACGCCGAGGTGGTCGCGGGGGTGGCCTCGGTGGACGAGAGCGCGATCACCGGCGAGAGTGCGCCGGTCATCCGAGAGAGCGGCGGCGACCGCAGCTCGGTCACCGGCGGCACGCGGGTGCTCTCGGACTGGCTGGTCATCCGGGTCACCGCCGATCCGGGCGAGTCGTTCCTCGATCGGATGATCGCCCTGGTCGAGGGCGCCGCGCGGCGGAAGACCCCCAACGAGATCGCGCTCGACATCCTGCTTGCCGCACTGACCATCGTCTTCCTGCTGGCATGCGCCACCCTGGTGCCGTTCTCGATCTTCAGCGCCGGGGCCGCGGGTCGCGGCGAGCCGATCACCCTCACGGTGGTCGTGGCCCTGCTCGTCTGCCTGATTCCGACCACCATCGGGGCGCTCCTCTCGGCGATCGGCATCGCCGGAATGGACCGGATGATCCAGGCCAACGTGATCGCCACGTCCGGCCGTGCCGTCGAGGCCGCCGGCGACCTCGACGTGCTGCTGCTCGACAAGACGGGCACCATCACCCTCGGCAACCGCCAGGCGTCGCGATTCGTGCCGGGCCCCGGTGTCGAGGCGCGCGAACTGGCGGACGCCGCGCAACTGGCCTCGCTGGCCGACGAGACCCCCGAGGGGCGCAGCATCGTGGTGCTGGCCAAGCAGGAGCACGGGCTTCGGGGCCGCAATGTCCACGACCTGCAGGCCACCTTCCTGCCGTTCACGGCCCAGACCCGCATGAGCGGGGTCGACCTCGACGGGGGGGAGATCCGCAAGGGCGCCGCCGACGCCGTCGAGCGCTACGTGGAGGAGCAGGGGGGCACCTTCCCGCGCGAGGTGCGCGCCGCGGTCGATGAGGTGGCGCGCGGCGGCGGCACCCCGCTGGTGGTCGCCAGCGGGCGCCGGGTCCTCGGGGTGGTGCACCTGAAGGACATCGTGAAGGGCGGCATCAAGGAGCGGTTCGCCGAGCTGCGGGCGATGGGCATCAAGACGGTGATGATCACCGGCGACAATCCGCTCACCGCGGCGGTGATCGCCGCCGAGGCGGGGGTCGATGACTTCCTGGCGGAGGCGACGCCGGAGGCCAAGCTGGCGCTGATTCGCGAGTACCAGGCCGCCGGGCAGCTCGTGGCGATGACCGGGGACGGCACCAACGACGCCCCCGCGCTGGCCCAGGCCGACGTGGCGGTGGCGATGAACTCGGGGACGCAGGCGGCCAAGGACGCCAGCAACATGGTCGACCTCGACTCCAACCCGACCAAGCTCATCGAGATCGTGGAGATCGGCAAGCAGCTCCTGATGACCCGCGGCGCCCTCACCACGTTCAGCATCTCGAACGACATTGCGAAGTACTTTGCGATCATCCCGGCCGCGTTCGTCGGCATCTACCCGTCGCTCGGTGCGCTCAATATCATGGGGCTCGCGACGCCGACCAGCGCGATCCTGTCCGCGGTGATCTTCAATGCCCTGGTCATCGTGGCGCTGATTCCGCTGGCGCTGCGCGGCGTGGCGTACCGCGCCCATCCCGCCGCGCGCCTGTTGCGCGATCACCTGCTCGTCTACGGGGTGGGCGGCCTGGTGGTGCCGTTCCTTGGCATCAAGGGCATCGACCTGCTTCTCGTGGCCCTGGGGGTGGCATGATGGAACCGACCGCAGGCACCTCGTCCCGGCCCGTCTCCTCGCAGGGGCCGGTGTCGCCCGGCGCCATGCTGCGCACCGCGGTGGTCGCGATGATCTGCTTCACAGTGCTGACCGGGTTGGTCTACCCGCTGGCGATGACCGGGGCCGCCCAGCTCCTCTTCCCCCGCCAGGCGAACGGCAGCCTCGTGGAACGGGACGGCATCGTGGTCGGCTCGGTGCTGATCGGCCAGGCGTTCACCGCGCCGGCCTACTTCTGGAGTCGACCCTCGACCACCGGCCCCGCGCCATACAACGGGGCCGCCAGCTCGGGGTCCAACCATGGAGCCACCGCACCCGCACTGCTCGAGGCGGTGGGCGAGCGGGTCGCCGCACTGCGAGCCGCCGATCCCGGGAACACGCAGCCGGTGCCCGTGGACCTGGTGACCGCCTCGGGGAGCGGACTCGACCCGCACATCTCGCCGGCGGCGACGACGTACCAGGTCGAGCGGGTGGCCCGGGCGCGCGGCATCGATCCCGACGTGGTCCGGGCGCTCATCGCGCGGCACACCGAGGGGCAGACCTTCGGCGTGCTGGGGGAGCAGCGGGTGAACGTGCTGTTGCTGAACCTGGCACTCGACAGTCTCGCGCCGGTCGCCGCGCGCACCGAGGGCGGCGTGCCGTGAGGGACCGGCGGAGATGATGCCCGCCCCCGGCCGGCCGGACCCCGATGCCCTCCTCGCGCAGGTCCAGCGCGACGCCGCGGATCGTGCCCGGGGGCGCCTGAAGATCTTCTTCGGGGCCACGGCCGGGGTGGGCAAGACCTACGCGATGCTGGAGGAGGCGCACCGCCGGCGGGAGGAGGGGATCGACGTCGTGGCGGGGGTCGTGGAGACGCACGGCCGCCGCGAGACCGAGGCGCTCCTCGAGGGCTTCGAGGTGCTGCCGCGCCGCCGGGTCGAGTATCGCAACGTGCGGCTCGCCGAGTTCGATCTCGACGGCGCGCTGGCACGGCATCCCGGCCTGCTGCTCGTCGACGAGCTGGCGCACACCAACGCCCCCGGCTCCCGTCACGCCAAGCGGTGGCAGGATGTCGAGGAGCTGCTGGATGCCAGGATCGACGTCTATGCCACGGTCAATGTCCAGCATGTCGAGTCCCTCAATGACGTCGTGGCCAGGATCACCCACGTGCAGGTGCGCGAGACCGTGCCCGATGCGGTGCTCGAGGAGGCCGACGAGATCGAGCTGATCGACCTGCCGCCCGAGGAACTGCTGCAGCGTCTCGCCGAGGGAAAGGTCTACATCGCCCCCCAGGCCCGGCGGGCGACCGAGCACTTCTTCCGCAAGGGCAACCTGATCGCCCTGCGCCAGCTTGCGCTGCGGATGGCGGCGGACCGCGTCGAGGCCCAGGTGCGGACCTATCGCCGCGCGCACGGCGTGGCGGAGATCTGGCCGGTCACCGACCGGATCTTGGTGGCCGTGGGGCCGACGCCGGGAGCCGCGAGCCTGGTGCGCGCCGCCAAGCGAATGGCCGATCGGCTCGCCGCCGACTGGACCGTCCTCTTCGTCGAGACTCCCGATGTCGCGCACTGGCCCGCCGCGACCCGTGCACGGGTCTGGGAGACCCTCCGACTCGCCGACACCCTCGGTGCGAGCACCGTGACGATCACCGGCACCGATACCGGACGCGAGGTGCTCAACTACGCCCGCACCAACAACGTCAGCCGGATCGTCCTCGGCAAGCCACACCGGTCCCGCTGGCGTGAACTGCTGGTCGGCTCGCGAATCGACCGGGTGATCCGCGAGAGCGGCGAGATGGATGTCCACCTCATCGCGGGCACGCCCGAGGACGCCCCGCCCGGCCCGGCCCGGCCCGCGGCCCCGCGCGAGCAGACCCCCTGGCCGGTGTACGCGCGCGTGGTCGGGATCATGGTGTTGCTGACGGTGGTCGCGGTCGCGCTGCGCGAGCGCGTCTCACCGGCCAACCTGGTGATGCTCTACCAGGTCGGCGTGCTGGTGGTCGCGGTGCGCCACGGGCGCGGGCCGGCCGTGCTGGCGGCGTTCCTGAGCGTGGCGGCGTTCGACTGGTTCACCGTCCCGCCCTACAACACCTTCGCGGTGGCCGACACCGAGTATCTGCTGACCTTCGCCGTGATGCTCGGTGTGGCGTTGACGATCAGCGGCCTCGCCGTGCGGCTGCGCGAGCAGGTGCTCCGCTCGCGGGCACGCGAGCATCGCACGGCCGCCCTCTACGAGCTGAGCCGCGACCTGATCGAGACGACCGACCTGGACCAGGTACTCGCGATCGCCAGCCGCCAGTTGCGCGCGGTATTCGGCCTCGACCCGTTGATCCTGCTTCCCGACGCGGCCGGCCGGCTGGTGCCGTGGCAGGGCACCGCTGTCGCCGCCCCGATCGTGTCGCCCCAGGAACTGCGCGTGGCGCAGTGGGTGTTCGACCACGACGAGCGCGCCGGGACGGGCACCGCGACGCTCCCCGCGGCGACCGGCTTCTACCTGCCGCTGTCGGCACCGACCGGCACCGTCGGCGTGTTCGGCGCGCTGGGCGTCGGCCCCGATCGCTTTCGCGATCCCGAGCAGGTGCACCTGCTGGAGACCTTCCTGCACCGCGTGGCCGGCGCGGTGGAGCGGAGCCGGCTGGCTGCGGAGGGGCGCCGGGCGCGCGAGCTGCGCGAGATGGACCGGCTCAAGGCCGAGTTCGTCGCGGCGGCGTCGCACGAGCTGCGCGCGCCGTTGGCGTCACTGGAGCGGGCGCTCGAGCGGCTGCACGGGACGGCCCCCGAGTCGCCGGTCGCCGCCGCCACGGAGGAGATCGCGCGGCTCAACCGGCTGGTCGACGACCTGTTCGACCTGGCCAGGCTGGAGGCCGATCGTGTCGGGATGGAGCCGGTGGAGATCGACCTCGCGACGTTTCTCCGCGACGGCATCGACCGGCTGGGGTCGGCAAGGATCGGCGCGGTGACGATTGCGCTCGACCTCCCCGACCGACTGCCGACCATCGCCGCCGATCGCGACCGGCTGGCTCGAGTGCTCGACACCCTGCTGCGCAACGCACTGGGGCGGGTCGATGGAGCCGGGCGAGTGGTCGTGTCGGCCGACGGGTTCGGCCGTTTCGTGCAGGTGTCGGTGGCCGATGACGGGGCCGGGATCGCGATCGAGGATCAGGCGCGGGTCTTCGACCGATTCGTGCCGCGGCCGGACGGTGGGGTGGGGGGCGGCGGCCTTGGCTTGCCGATCGCGCGCGAGATCGTCCGGACGCACGGTGGCGCGATCTGGGTGGATTCCGGCCCGGGACCCGGTGCGGTGTTCAGCTTCACGGTGCCGGTTGCCACGGCCGACGAGATGGAGGACGGTGAATGAGCGAGGGAGGGCGACGGCTGGTGGACTGCTTCGCACCTGCGCAGATACGGCTCGACCTGGCGGCCACCACCAAGGCCGATGCGATCGCGGAGTTGCTCGCGGCCTTTGAGCTGTCGCCAAGGGACCACTCGGCGACGATGCGGGCGATCCTGCGACGCGAGGCAATGGGAAGCACCGCGATCGGCCGCGGGATCGCGGTCCCGCACGCGCGCACTCCGCTGGTGTCGCAGCTGCGGGTGGCGTTCGGCCGCTCGGTGCGGGGTATTCCCTTCGGCACGAACGACGACGACATTCTGGTCCATCACGTCTTCCTGTTTCTCGCGCCGCCGGTGGATGTGTCCAACGAGTACCTGCCGATGCTCGGCCAAGTGGCGAGGCTTGGCACGGAATCGGATACCGCCGAGCGGCTGGCCGGCGTGACGACGGTGGCGGAGTTCCTGGCCGTGCTGGACGAGGTGAGGTAGGGAGGGTTGATGCGAACACGACCGGGGACCGTGCGCAAGGCCGGCGGCGGCAACCTCCAGAACCCGCCGACGATCGATGGGCATTTCCGACCCAGGAATTGTGAGGAATGGCAGGGGGCAGCAGGAGCACGAGGGGTTGGCCGGGAGGCAGAGCTGAGGGCTCCGAGAATGCTGCCCCCGGTCAGATCCGATCAGGACCTTTGAGCGTCACCACCCTCCAAGCTAGCCGGATCGGCGGGCAGGATGAGCGGGCCCTGACGTTCGGCGGGGCGTGAGCCCGAGGGGGGCGCGATCGATCCCTGGGCTCCCCCGACCTGACGCTGCCGGGACTGCCAATCGGGCCGCCGGCCTACATGAGCCCCGAGCAGGCCCTTGGGATCGAGCACCTGGACTCGCGGACCGATGTGTTCGGCCTCGGGTGCGTCCTGCACGAGATGCTGCTCGGCGTGCCACCGAATCGTGAACACCAGGATGTCGCCCTCGAGGTGAAGTTTCCGGTGCAGCTGATCGGGGGGAGAGCGACCGCGTGGCAGCGGCGAGCACTCCAGCGCTTGCTTCGGCAGATGCTGGCCTGGCACGCGGATGAACGCGCTACCGCCGCGGAGGTGTATGACGAGATCACCCAGGTCCTCCACGCGACGGTCCCGGGTACGCGATGGACCATCCCGGGGCTGGCGGCACGGCTCCGCGCGTGGAGCAGACGAAGAGAGGGCTCACCCCGTCACGACCGGAAGGCCCTTCGATGCACGTTTCGCCAACCGATCAATCGACCCGACCATGACGGTTCGTCCCTTCGAGGCCGACTCCCTCTCCGAGCGGCTCTGTCAGCATGCGGCCGGCAGCTATCTCATCTGCAAGCACAGTCCATACTGCGGATTCTCGCCGCTGGCGGCGCAGGAGGTCGCCCAGCTCGCGCAGGATTGTCCCGAGCTCGAAGTGTTCGAGATCGACGTGATCCGTCAGCGAGAGACGTCCCGCGCCGTCGCGGAGCTGCTCGGCGTTCGTCAGCAGTCGCCGCAGGTGATCCTGGTCGCGGAGGGACGAGCCGCCTGCCACGCTTCGGGTGGGGGCGTGCGCGCTCGGTCGTTCGGCTACGAGGACCAGATCGCCTGGCTCCGAGCGTTGATCCTGATCGGCGAGATCGAGGACCGCCTCGGACGCCCCGACGACGCCATCGCCAGCGACCGGCGGTTCCTGCTCCAGTGGGAGGGCCCCGACCCAGGCCTCCCGCACCTAGTCCGGGTCCGGAGCCGGCTCAACGCCCTGCTGGCCCGGCGCGATCGTTAGGCAGACGGCGGTGCGTTCGCGCGGCTGTCGGGACGGCCAGGGCGGCCGCGCCGACCAGCAGGGTGGCGCCGCAGCGCAGGTGGCCTGGTCGGCGGGATGGTCACCTCGACGGTGCCGACCCTGGTGGTGATTCCGGCGATCCAATCGTCGGTCGCCTTCCGCGACTCGGCACCGCGATCCGGTCGGACTGGCCCCGCAACCTCGCGCGGGCAACTGCGGTCCGGTTCGTCCACTCTGTGCGGAGCGGTCGCGTCCTGCTTCACCCCTCCGGCGCGAGGGCCGTCTGGTCTCGCAGCGCCTCCATGACCGGCCTTGCCGGCCGGCGCGCGAGCTGCCACCGCCGCCACACCAGCTAAAACAGCAGGCCGACCCGGGCGTCGCGCTCGAGGTTCGGCCAGAGCGGGTCGCCCTCGTTGGGCCACGCGCAGGACAGGTCCATCGTGATTCGAGTTGGCGAGTCGGCCCGAAGGAACCCCGGCGCGCCGAGCAGCACGGACGCCCAGGGACGTTGCCCCGCGTCGACGCTTGCAAAGACGGCCATAGGCTGCTGGCTCACGAAGCGGAGCGCCGAAAGGGGCATGGTGGTGGCGATGACGCGTCCGTTGACGTCCGCGCGGGCCCGTTCACCCGCCCGTTCCTGAACGGCGAGCTCGCCGGTTGGTACGGCCTCTCGATGCGCATGTCGCGGTCCCTTGAAGGGTCGGTGACGCCAAGGGTTGCTGGCCCGGTGTCACCGACCCCTCCAGGTGCGGGTCCGTTGTGGGCGCCGGACGGAAGGTCAGAAGGTGAGGACCGAGTAACCCTCGGCCACCAGGTTCCTCAAGCTCGGAAGGCCTGGCGTACCGGGAACGGGGTTGTCCTTGACGAGGTCGAACCCGTTGCGTTCCGCCTCGTCGGCCGCGCCAAAGACGGTGGCGCAGCCGCACGACACACCCGCGACCCGATCAGCGACGGCATTGAAGAGACCGTGAAAGGGGTGCTCCGGACTCGAGAGCCGGCCCAGCGGGTGCCGGCACCCTGAAAGAGGAGGGTCACCCTCCTGCGGGCAGGCGTTAGGGTCGATCAGGCCCGCGCAGCCGATCCCCACTCGACTCTGATCGCCCCGACTCGCGGTCAACTCCCACCGGGTGCGCGGTGAGTGTCCGCTGCCACCGGTGATCGCGATCCCACCGAGCAGGCCCATGATCGCAAGGGTGCTGCTTGCTCTGGTACCTGGTCACGCTTGCCTTCTTTCCGAGGCCTCCCCTGCCGTCTGGGGGCCCGTGATCGGGGTGAGCCTCGCTGTGGGCCTGGCCCTGACGCTCAGCGTTGCGAAGGGGCGCTTCGGAGTGAGCCGATGGCTGGCAGGCCTTCCGGCTCTTTCTGGTCCCGTTCTGCGTCTCGAGCTTCTCGTCGCCCAGTCGGAGTGAAGGCTTCATTCTGCTAATGCCGCCGAGACCGGGAGAAGCGATAGTGGTGGTCGGCGCCTGCGCCGCCTTCGTCGGGGTGGTGCTCCTGCCCGCGCGAGCGGTGGGCCGGCTCGAGCGCCGCAGGCCCATCTGCGGATCTCGCGCCCGGCGTGATGCCAGATCTGTCCGTGGTCAGACAACGTCTGGGAACTCGGTTGAGGGGTAAGTGCGACGATCCTGGGCGTCGGCGAAGCGGACGGGATTCCCTACTTCGTGATGCCGCTGTTCGGGCAGTCGCTTCAGGAACGGTTGGCGGCCGACGCGCGCGCGGTCATTCATCGCGACATCAAACCGGCGAACATTCGGCTGGACGGCGACCGCGCCGTCGTCGCCGATGTCGGGATCGCCAAGGCGATCTGCGATGCCTGTTCGCCCGATTGCACGCTGCCGGGGCGGTCGCGGGTGACTGGCCGAGCGCGGTCCAACGATGACCCGGTTGCGACGGTGCTCCGAACACGGCTGCCGACCCGAGCGCGAGGGCCCGATGGAGTCGGCGCCGGTCGCGCTTAACGCCGTCGGCGTCCAGAGCGCCAGGAGAGTCTCGGCTTCGACTCACAGGTGCGCCCCCGATCCGCTCGAAAGGTCGCCAAACGGGACTACCACTGAGCGCCGTCCAGCTCGATCGGGGCCACCCTCCCGGGGAGCTTGACATGGGAGGGCTTTGATTCGATGATACTGGAACGATGGAAGACGAAGCTGTCCTACACGCCCTGACCGCCCTGGCCCAGGCGACGCGCCTCGCGATCTACCGCCTCCTCGTCCAAACCGGACCGAACGGATTGCCCGCTGGTCAGATCGGCGAGCAGCTTGGCTTGCCCGGGGCCACGCTCTCGTTTCATCTGAACCAGCTTCGTCACGCGGGCCTGATCGCGTTCCGTCGGGAAGGCCGGTCTCTGATCTACGCTGCCCGCTACGAGAGGATGAACGAATTGCTGGCCTACCTCGCCGAGAACTGCTGCCAGGGCGATCGATCGGCGTGCCCAACGCCCGAGTGCAGGCCAACCCGTCGGTCGTCTCGACGAAGCCCCCGTTATGTCCGGACCTCCTGAGCCTCGCTCGCCATCCCCCCTCGCCGACTCGCCCCCAGGCGACGTCGTCCTCGCTCGCCAGGCCGCCTCGGAAGCTGAGCACTTCGGAAGCAAGGCCAAACTCCGGGTGCTCTTCCTGTGCACCCGGAACTCGGCGCGGAGTCAGATCGCCGAGGCGCTGCTGACCTACAAGGCCGAGCGCCTCCGGACCGACCGGTACGTGGCTGGGAGCGCTGGCGCCTCGCCGGCCACCGCGGTGCATCCCCGCGCGCTGGCAGCCCTCCGCGCCAGGGGAATCGAATGGGGCGCGGCCAGCCCGAAGTCCATCGACGCTGTCGCCGGGACGCCGTGGGACCTCATCATCACCGTCTGCGATCGGGCCAAGGAGACCTGTCCGGTCTTTCCGGGCAAGCCGATCTTTGCCCACTGGGGCATGAGCGATCCCGCCGAGGCGACCGGCGACGACGCCGCCATCCGGCGAGCCTTCGACACCACGCTGACCTACCTCAGCCGGCGGATCGACTTGCTGCTCGCGTTGCCCTTCGAGTCCCTGGAGCAGTCGGCGTTCGAGCTGCGGGTCCAGCAGATCGCCCGAGACGTTCCCGCCCCTTGAGCATACGATCGGGAGCCGTCCCGTGCGCTACGCCCTGCTGTCGGACATTCACGCCAATCTCCACGCGCTCGATGCCGTGCTTGCCGACATCGAAGCTCGCGCCGACTGCGACGCCGTCTACCACCTTGGGGATCTCGTCGGATATTCGGCCTTTCCGAACGAGGTGGTCGGACGCCTTCGCGAGCGCGCCATAGCGGGGATCGCCGGCAACTACGACTCCACCGTCGGCGCCGACTACCATCATTGTGGCTGCCGCAGCGAGAGCCCGCGGCAAGAGGAGCTGGCCCACCAGAGCTTCGCCTACACGCGCCGAACCGTCACCACCGAGACGAAGCGGTATCTCGCGGGGCTGCCATTCTCGCTCGATCTCCGACCGCTCGGTGGACATCGCCGTGGTCCCCGCTGCGTGCTCGTCCACGGGACGCCGACGCTCAACACGGTGTATTGGACCGAGGATCGGCCGGATCGCTTCTGCCGCCAAATGGCCAAGGTCGTCGGTCTCGTCGAGGGCGATGCCCTGGCCTTCGGCCATACCCACAAGCCCTGGCACCGGGTGGTCGACGGCATCCACTTCATCAATACGGGCAGCGTCGGTCGGCCGAAGGATGGTGACCCGCGGGCCGGATACGTGCGCCTCGATCTCGGCACCGACACCCCTCGGGTCGAGCTCGTCCGCGTCCCGTACGACATCGAGGCCGAGGTCGCCGCCTTGCGCGCCGCGGGACTGCCTGACGAGTTTGGCGCGTTCCTTCGCTCGGGCGGCGTGCCCGTCGCCGCCGCGAGTCCGCCGTGACGGCGCCGTCCACGGCCAACTCGGATCGGGTCTGACGTTCGCCACCACTGGGGTCAGGTCTCCGGATAGCCGGGCCGTCATTCCAGGCTGTGCATTTGCCTCAATCATCGCGTTCGACTGATGTACGGATGCGGACCTTTCGAACGGAACCACCATGAGCACCACCCGCCGACGCCTTTCGTTCCTCGATCGCTATCTCACGGTGTGGATTTTCGCGGCCATGGCCGCCGGCGTCGGCATCGGTTACCTGTGGCCGGGCGCGATCCAGGCGTTCAACGAACGTTCGTCCCTCGGTACCACGTCGGTGCCCATCGCGATCGGCCTGATCCTCATGATGTATCCGCCGCTCGCCAAGGTGCGGTACGAGGAGCTTGGCGACGTTTTCCGCAACGTCCGGGTCCTGCTGCTCTCGCTCCTGCAGAACTGGGTCATCGGGCCGGTGCTGATGTTCGGCCTGGCGGTGGTCTTCCTGCGCGACTACCCCGAGTACATGGTGGGGCTGATCCTGATCGGGCTGGCCCGCTGCATCGCGATGGTCATCGTCTGGAACGACCTGGCGGACGGCGACCCGGAGTATGCCGCCGGGCTCGTGGCCTTCAACTCGGTCTTCCAGGTGCTCTTCTACAGCGTGTACGCCTGGTTCTTCATCACGCTGCTCCCCAGAGCCCTCGGTCTGCAAGGCATCGAGGTCGACATCGGCATGGGCCAGATCGCACGGAGCGTCTTCGTCTACCTGGGAATTCCCTTCCTGGCGGGCATGGCAACCCGCTTCACGCTGATTCGGCTGCGCGACCGGGATTGGTACCACGAGCGCTTTCTCCCCCGGATCTCACCGCTCACGCTGATCGCACTGCTCTTCACGATCGTGGTGATGTTCTCGATCCAGGGGCGGGCGATCATCGAGCAGCCGGTGGGCGTCCTGAGGATCGCGATCCCGCTCCTGCTCTACTTCGTCGCGATGTTCGCGGTCTCCTTCTACATGAGCCGGTGGATCGGCGCCGACTACCGGAAGACCGTGACACTCTCCTTCACGGCGGCCTCGAACAACTTCGAGCTCGCCATCGCGGTGGCGGTGGCGACGTTCGGGATCGGTCACGGCGCGGCGTTCGCGGCCGTCATCGGGCCTCTGGTCGAGGTGCCCGTCCTGATCGGGCTGGTGACGGTCGCCCTGCGGTGGCGGAAGCGCTTCTTCGAGGAGGCACCGGCATAACGGGCAAGAGCGCCGCGGCGCGTCGCAAACGGCCGGGGTCGGAGAGAACTGACAGATTGATCACCCGGACTGCTCGGCTGCTCCGGGGCCCGAAGGCCGTGCTCTTGCGGGAAACGGGCAAACCCAGGTGGGACGGGGGCGTCAACCCCA
>JBFXAS010000148.1:0-12873 GCA_050184075.1 Gemmatimonadales bacterium | reverse complement strand
GCTCGGCGAACCTGCGCCAGCCACTCGGCGCCGCGGGCCGGCGCCCGCGCGAGCTCGCGCTCGAGCGGAATCCCGGCGGCGTCCAGCTTGGCGCGGAGCACCGCGCGGTCGTCGGCGTGGAGCGCGAGGGGCTCGAGTTGGCGCGGCGAAGCGGCCGAGACCCGCGCCGCCCGGGCGAGCCGGGAGGAGAGCGCCGCCTCGATTCGCCCGGCGACGTCGCCGACGACCGGGCTCCAGACCGCGAGCCAGGCGCCGCGGTCGAGCGCCGTCCTGGCGCCCTCCGCGTCCCCGGCCAGCAGGAAGTCACGGGCCGCGTCCGCGCGCTCGAAGAGCTCGCTCACCAGGCCCCAGCGGACCGGGTCGAGCGCGAAGTCGTCCTCCGTATCCCGGCGGGCCATCTCGGGCAACCGGCCGAGCCAGGGCCCCAGCTCCGGCAGCTCCAGGTGCGGGCGCTGGTCCTTCACGCGACCCCCGCCCAGCTCGGAGGATCGCCGCCGAGGCCCGCCTCCGAGACGACCGCCCGGCGACCGGTCCGCGCCTCGTAGCGGATCACGAATTCCGGCAGCGCCTCCGCAGAGAAGGCGGCACGCGGCAGCTCGAGCGCGCCGATCGCGCTCTCGATCTCCGCGGGCTCGCCCTCGACCTCGAGCAGGCAGTCCATTCGCGGATACCATTCCACCCTGACGGTCGCGCCGCGCAGCCGGTAGTAGGCGACGAAGCGATCGATCGCCTCCACGACGCCGTAGCCGAGCGCCACGAAGACGTCGTCCACCGGGCCCTCGCTGACCCGATACTCGAGCTCAGGCCGACGCTTGTACCCGCCAGCCTCGACCGAGACCGGGCCTTTCCAGCTCACGTGGACCCGGCGTCCCCCGGTACCCTCGTACGCGCGGGTCCGGAGGACCTCGTCGCGTTCGCGCAGGGTGGTCCCGCGATCGTACCGCCGGTCGCGCATCATGCCCCGGAAGCCCGGCTCCGCCTCGAGGGTCTCGAGCCGCGTCAGCAGGGCGGCCGGATCGACCACGACCGCCTTGACCTCGAGCTCGATCATCCGGTCAGGGAGAGCAGCGTGTCGCGAACCCGGAGCGGCTCGCTGAAATCCTGGAAGGTGGCGTGCGCGCCGGCCGCCTGGAGCTCCAGGGTGCTGTAGGCGCCGGTGGCCACGCCGATGCTCACCGCCCCGATCGAGCGGCCGCAGGTGACGTCGGCCGGGGTGTCGCCGATGATCACCACCTCGCGCCCTCCGGGCACCCGTCCGAAGAGCGGCTCCGCCCGCCGCGCCGCGATCGGCGGCAGCTCGGCGCGATCGGCGTGGTCGGAGCCGTAGGCGCCGACTCGAAACCGCTCGGGCTCGATGGCGGCCGCCTTGAGCTTGAGCGCCGCGCCGGCGCTCACGTTGCCGGTCAGGAGTCCCAGCACCGCCCGCTCCTCCGCCTCCATCAGGTCGAGCAGCTCGAGCATCCCCGGCATCACCGTCACCCTGGCGGCGTTCAGGGTGAGATCGCTCTCCAGGTGCATCAGGTAGCGTGCGATCAGGCTGGCGATCAGCTCGTCGTCGATCGGGCCGGCCGCGCCGACGGCCGCGAGCAGCTCGAGCGCGATCTGGGGATCGGTCTTGCCGTCGAAGCGGATGTGGTCGAGCGGCGCCTCGCTCACCCCGGTCTCGTCGGCCAGCGCCGAGAGAATCGCCCGGCGCCCGGCGCCGCCCGAGAGGAGAATGGTGCCGTCGATGTCGAAGAGGACCAGGAGCCGCTTCACGCCTCGGTCTCTCCCTCGAGCGCGGGGCCCGTCGGGTCCTCCCCCGGACCCGGCACGCCCAGACCGCGCGCCTCACCCTGCTGGGCGCCGCCGCCGCCGCCGCACTGCCTGCACTTGGTCTCGCCGCGGAAGTTGCAGATCACGCAGATGAACGTGCCGCAGCTCTCGCACGGGTAGCCCTCCGACGCGCGCTCCTCGCGACCGCAGGAGCGACAGCGCATCACGTCGGCCGGCTTGGCGTCTGCCGAGTCCATCGCGCCCTCCTAGTCGGCGATCGCGTACAGCTTGATCTTGTTGATCAAGGTCGCGCGTGAGATCCCGAGCTCCTTCGCGGCGCGGGTCCGGTTGCCGCCGTGGAACCGCAGGGTCTTCTCGATGTGCTGATGCTCGAGCGAGTCGAGCGTCATCGGAGTGTGGCGCCGGTCGCCCAGGCCGGCCCGGGCCCGGAACTCGCCGGGCAGGTGCTCGACGTTGATCGTCACCTGACCGCGGGCCATCAGCATCGACCGATCCAGCACGTTGAACACCTCCCGGACGTTGCCCGGCCAGGCGTAGGCCTGGAGCCGATCCATCGCCTCCACGGAGATCGCCTGGGGCCCGTCGGGGTAGAGACGGGTGACGTCCTCGTGCACCTGCTTGATCACCAGCTCGCGGTCTTCGGCGGCGCGCTCCCGAAAGGCGGGGATCTCCAGGGTCATGACGTTGAGCCGGTAGAAGAGATCCTCGCGGAAGCTCCCGGCCTCGACGTCCTTCGCCAGGCTCCGCCGGGTGGTCACCATCAGCCGGGTGTCCACGGTGATGTCGTCGCCTCCCCCCATCCGTCGGAAGGCCCGGGTCTCCAGCACCCGGAGGAGCTTGGGCTGGATCTCCTCCGGCAGATCGCCGATCTCGCGGAGCAGCACGGTGCCTCCTTCGGCCAGCTCGAGGAGCCCCCGCCGCCGCTCGGTGGCCTCGACGAAGACCCCGACCTCGTGGCCGAACAGCAGCGACTCGAGATAGGCCGGGTTGGCGCCGCTCAGGCGGACCTCGAAGAACGGCTTCCTGGCGCGACCGCCCAGCCCGTGAATCACCCGCGCCGCCCAGGCTTTGCCGGCGCCGGTCTCGCCGGTCAGCATCAGCGTGGTGCGATCGCTCTGGGCCAGGAGCCCGATCTGCTGGGCCAGCTGCTTCATCGAGGCCGAGCTGCCGAGCAGCTCGAGGCCGTGCCTCGGCGCCGTCTCGGCGAGCGCCCGCTCGGCCACGCGCCGCATCCGGGTGCCGGCCGCGACCTGCGCCGCCACCGGGATCAGGACGCTGCCGTCGGCGGCGGTGTCGATCACCTGGGTCGCGCCCGCGCTCAAACCGGCGACCTGGTCGGCCGGGGAGAGCCCCGAGCCGAACAGCACCACGCCGACCCCGCCCGCGCCCAGCTCGGCGATCGCCTCCGCCGAGGCCAGACCGGTCGCGAGCAGCACCGCGTCGGGGCGGATCCGCGCCAGGGTCCCGACCCCGGTCTCCACGCTCAACTCGCGGATCACCTCGTTGCCGGTTTCCTCGAACCGCGCGCCCACGCTCCGGAGCACGGTGGGGTCGTCATGCACGATCAGAATCGAGTCGGTCATCGCACTTCCCGATTGAGGGTTGTCGATCAACCACCGTTGCCCGCGACGGCCGGCGCCATGACCCGGATCGCGAGGGGCTCCACCGTGATGGCGAGGGGCGTGCCGCCCGCCATCAGGTCACCGTCGAACTGCGTCGGCTGCTCAGGGTCCATCTCGATCGTGATCTCCCGGCCTCGGGCGTAGCGCAGATAGGCCGTCTCGCCGGTGCCCAGCACCACGTTCTGGAACACCCGGACGAAGCCGCGGGCGCATTCCCACGGCGTGTCGGCGGCGATGACGATCAGGTCCAGCTGGCCGTCATCGAGCCGGATCTCGTTTCCGATCCGGGCGAGCGGCGGGATCATCTCGGGGCAGTTCGCAACCAGCGCGAGCGCCGCCCGGCCCTCGAGACGCGCCCCGTCCACGGTCACCACCGTCCGCGCCGAGCGGATCAGCGAGAGGGAGCGGAAGAGCGAGGCGAAGTACCCGCCGATCCCGAGCCTCCGCTTCTCCTCCGGCGGGGTGCCGCTCATCACCGTCGCATCCGCCCCCGCCCCGCAGGCCACCGCGAAGTAGTATCGACCGTCGGGCCGATCGATCCGGCCCAGATCGATCCGGCGGGAGCGGCCGCGGGTGATCAGCTCCGCGGCCGGCACCGGTCGACGGGGCAGCCGGAGGTTGCCGGCCAGCACGTTGCCGGTCCCGCCCGGCACCAGGCCGAGGGCCACGTCCGTCCCCACCAGCGCCGCCGCGGCCTGCATGGTGGTGCCGTCGCCGCCGAAGACGACGACCGAGTCGACGCCGTCACCCACCCCGGCCGCGGCGAGCCGGCGGGCGTCGCCCGGGCCTTCGGTCTCGGCGACCTCGACTCGCCAGCCGTTGGCCCGAAAGACCCGCTCCACCGCGACCGTCCGCGCCGGGGTGGTCCGGCTGGCCACCGGATTGGCGATGATCAACGCACGAGCCATCGGCTCCTCAGTACTCCCGATCCCACCGGAGATCGGTGGCGAACTGGTAGATGCTGCCCGCGCCGAACGCCTGCGCGGTCTGGCTGAGACAGGACTGCACGGGCTCCGCCGAGAGCTGGAACCGAAGGGTCGGGTGGAGCCGATATTCGAGCGACGCCCCAAAATACTTGTACGAGAACGCATCTCCACTGAAGCAGGCGCCCGCGCTGAAGATCGCGAAGAGCTTGGAGGCGAGCTGCCGGCCAAAGGCGAGAGTGGTGACGTTGCCGCTGCCCGCGAAGAGCGAGTTGCCCTGGGCGAAGCCCGGACGAATCTCCACCAGGTCGAAGACCCGCCCGCCCGCGGCGTCGCCGATCAGCGCGCGCTGCAGCTCGGAGGAGAGCACCGTGGAGCCGATCGACCAACCCACCTCGTCGGCCTGGAGCGACCCCTGCGGACGAAAGAGCGACCCCGCAGGCGCCCCGGTGATCAGGAGCGCGAGCAGGTCCCGCTCGGAGAGCGGCGCCCGGTCGGCGGGCAGGGTCAGCGCGAGCTTGGGCGCGAGCAGCGTGCCGGTCACCTTGGCAATGATCGGATACTCCTCACGCTCGCTCCCGACGGCCCGGACCACCCGACGCGCCTCGATGTCGATCTGGGCGTCGAGATCCGCGGTGTTGAAGTAGCGGAGCGTCCCCTGCTCCACCGTGAAGGTCCGGAACACCGGACCGAGCTTGAGGGTGTAGGTGCCGCGTGGCGTCTGGAACTCGCCGCTCACCCGATACTCCCGCGCCCGCGGGGTCCAGCGCTCCTTGTTGACGGTCACCCGCCCTTCGAGCTGGAGATTGGCCTCGTTCGAGCGGAGCCAGACGCCCTCGCCCACCCGGAAGCGGAGATCGCGGATCTGGAGCGAGTCGAGGAAGCGGCTCTGGAACTGGGCGCCGAGGTCCTGGGCGCGGAGCATCGTCGTGTCGACGAGATCCGCGTTCATCGGATCCTCGAGGTTGACGATGTCCTTGGCGATCAGGTCGGCGAAATAGAGCACGCTGTTGGTGGCCGTCGCGCTGCCCGTGAGGACCGGGCGCTCGAGCGGACCGGTGAGCGTGACGTCGGTCGCCGCCTCGAGCGTGAGGTAGTCGCGCGCGTTGATGAAGCGGAAGTCCTCGCTCAGGATGGCCAAGCCGAGGATCGGGCGGGTGAGCCGCTCCAGCTCGATCCCGCCGGTCACCTGGAGGAAGCCCACGCCGTCGTCGTCGCGGATCCGCAGGGTGTCGGCGATGAGCGAGTCGCCCGAGAGCCGGACCCGGCCGTTCAGGTCGCGGTAGCGGACGCCCAGGCCCGGCACCCGGGCCGAGCCCTCGCGAAAGGCCACGACGCCGGCCAGGCGGGGCTCGTCCCAGGATCCCTGGATTCGGACGTCGACGGCGGCGGTGCCCCCCACCGAGCGGAGGTTCTGGGTGAAGGCCTCGATCACGGCAAGGTCGACGCTGTCGGCCTGGCCGCGAATCGTGAGCGTGCCCGGGAGCTGGCGGCGGGCGACCGCGCCGAAGCTCAGGTCGACCGGCAGCGAGGCGTCGACGTTCAGGACCGGGTCGCCGGTCCGCCAGAAGGTGAGGTTGCTCTGGAGCCGGCGCTCGTCGTAGTTGAAGACGCCCCGCACGAGCGGCGCGCGGAACTCGCCGAGCACGGCCCCGGTCACCGCGCCCGAGCCCCGGAGCCGGGGGGCATTCTTGGTGCCCTCGATCCGCCCGTCGAGCGCCACCTGCCCCGCCACGCCGGCGGTGTCCCGCTGGGCGAGCGCGTAGAGCTCCTGGAGCCCGATCCCGAAGGCGTTCACCTGGAGCCGGGCCGCCTGCCGCCCGGGAAGATCGCCGTAGAGCCGGATCACCCCGCCGCCGTCGTCGGTGGCCAGGCGCGCCGAGTCGATCCGGATCGCGTCCTCGCGCATCGCGAGGGCCACCGGCCGGACCAGCCGCCAGGAGCGATCGAGGATCCAGGCGCTGGCCGAGTCGATCGCGATGGTCGAGCCGCTGTCGCCCAGGGTGCGGCTGCCCGAGAGGGCCACGCGCCGAACGTTAGGCAGCGCCGCCGCCAGCCGCCACCGAGTCCGCTCCCGGTCCAGGCTCTCGACGGCGCCGTCGACGCCAAGCACCACGTAGTCGCCGACGGCCACCGAGTCGACCATCGCCGTGGCCCGATAGCGGAGCGAGTCGAGCCGGCCGCCGCTCGCCACCACCCGGCCGTTGCCGCCCCGCGCGAAATACTCGAGCCAGCGCACCGAGTCGGCCTGCGCGGTGGTCTCGAGACCCCAGCGATCGAGCGACCCCGTCAGGGTGAAATGGCCCCGGGCCCGACCCGCGAGCAGATCGCCCTCCGCGGCCTCCTCGCGAGATCGGCCCGCGAGCCGGAGCGCGAGGGTGTCGAAGGCGCTGAGCGCCAGCGCGATCGCCTCGCCCTGGATGGTGCCCTCGCGGGACTCGTCCCAGCCGAGGCTCCCGTTGGCGAAGGCCTCGCCGGCGGGCCACCAGATCCGCGCCGTGTCGACCGTGAGGAGGCGGTCGGCGATGGTGATCGCGGTGCGCGCCGAGTCGAGGGGCGCCTCGCGGATGCTGCCCCGGCCGAGGGTGAGGACCAGGGCAGCGCGCGGCGGGACGGCGGAGTCGATCACCCCGCTCACCCGAAGATGTCCGGCGAGGCGGGTCGCCGGCCAACCGGGCTTGAGGGCGGCGAGATCGGCGCGGGAGAACTCGAGGTCGAGTCCGTCCGCCTCGAACCGCGGCGACTGCAGGGCCACCGCCCCGCGCGCGACGATCTGCCCGATCTGGCCCCCCACCTCCGCGTCGATCACGAGCCGGTCGAGCGTGCCGACCAGGCGCGCCCGCCCACCGAGGGAGCCCTGCAGGGTGGCCTCCGGGAAGGTCCCGCGAATGCCGTCGAACGCGAGCGAATCGAGCGTCAGGCTCGCGTCCACGCCGAGCACCTCGCCCCGGGTGTCGAGCGTCGCGGTGCCGGTGATCCGGCTGGGCGGGCGCCCCAGGTCCGAGTGGATGGCCTGCCCCTGGAAGGTGACCAGCCGCCAGGGACCGTCGAGCCTGCCGCCGAGCACCAGCCGGCCGTCGAGTCGCACCGCGGGCGCCAGCAGGCGCACCGTGCGGAGATCGAGATCCGCGTTCTCGAGCGCGGCCTCGTGGAACTCGACCCCGTCGGGTCCGTCGAGGCGCAGGGGCCCGGCGAGCGCCAGCCAGCTCGACGGCTCGCCCTCGACGCTGGCGTCGTCGAAGCGCCAGTCGATGTCGACGGTCATCTCGTCGAAGAAGCCGCTGGCCCGGAGCGGGCCGGTGATCCGCCCATAGACCGGCAGCGTGTCCAGGAAGGGCCGCACCACCTCGAGGTCGAGGTCGGTGAGCCCCAGGTCGAGCCTGCGAAACCCGAGCCCGCGATAGACGTCGACGATGGCCACGCCACCGCCCTGCACCCGGGAGCCGCCGCCCGCCAGGTCGAGATTCCGGAGATCGAACTCGGCCCGACTCCCCGCGATCGACTTGGCGGTGACCCGCCCCCGGCCGGTGAGTGCAGGGAAGTCGGGCTGAATCCAGCGCAGGTCGACCAGATCGACCTCGGGGGCATCCATCGCGAAGTCGTAGAGGATCGTGTCGCGCGGCCAGTCGATCCGGCCGGACCCGCTCACCCGGGTATTGGGCAACGCGGCGTGCTCGAGCTCGAAGACCAGGCTGTCGGCGCCCTGCACGATCGAGCCACTCAGGTCGATGACGGTGACGGCCGGGTCGCTCACCCGCACCGAGAGCGTGTCGATCGTGCCGTGGAGCGGGCGTCCGTCCGGACTCGACACCGTCAGCTCGGGGAAACGGAGATAGACCCGCTCGAAGAGCCGGACCTGCTGGTACCCTTCCGCCGGCGGCCCCGCCACGATCCGCCGACCGGGCCGTTGCCGCTCCGCCGCCAGCGCGGAATCGCGCTGGCGCTCGCTGTGGAGCCGGCCATCCGGATTCCACGGCGTGTAGAGCTCGATCCGCCCGTCCACCAGCTCGAGACCGTTGAACTGGATCAACGGCGACGGCCCGCCTGCCCCGTCGCCACGGCCCTCGCCCAGGCGGAGCACTTCCTGGAAGTTCATCCGACCCTCGCGATGCTTGATCACGTGGATCTCGGGACGGATGGCGCGAATCGACGAGAAGACCACCCGGCGGGCGAAGAACGAGGCGAGGCTGAACTGGAGCTCGAGCCGCTCGACGTCGGCGAGCAGCACCCCGCTGGTGTCCCGCACCACGACCGAGTCGAGCACCAGGTGGCGGCGGAAATCGCCGTCGATCCGGGCGATGCGCACCGTGCCGCGCACGAATCGGCCGGACTGCTCCGTCACCAGCCTGGCGAGGAGATCCCGGCCGGGCGCGGTGCTGACCAGCGCGGCCAGCGTGCCGAGCGCCGCCGCCACCACCGCGGTCAGGCCGACGAAGAGCACCCGGGAGAGGAGTCGCCGCATCAGAACGCCTGCCCGACCGAGAGCTGGAAGTTGAACTCGCTCCGTCCGCCTGCCGGGCGATAGTCGGTTCGGAGCAGGGTCAGCTCGCGGGTGGTCGCGTCGGCGGCATAGAGGGCGCCGCGGGGACGGGAGTAGCCGTTGTAGGCGACGTCGAGCCGCGCGGGGCCGAGCGGAGTCGCGATCCGAATGCCGAAACCGGGGGTGAAGCGGATCTGCGCGTTGGCGCCGAAGCGGCTGCCGCGATCCCACACGCCGCCCGCATCGAGAAACGCCGCCCATCGCACCCGATCCGGCAGCACCGGCGACGGCAGCCTGAGCTCCAGGTTGCCGACCACCAGGGTGTTGCCGCCGGTCGGCGCCACCCGAACTTCGCCGGGATCCGTCGGCAAACCGGTCGAGTCGACGAAGGTGCTCGGCACCACGTACACCGAGGGGCCCAGCTCGTTGCGGTCGAATCCGCGGACGTCGTTCGCGCCCCCGGCGTAGAAGCGCTGCTCGGGCGGGACGAAGTTGGCGCTCTCGGCGTCGAGATCGAGCTCGGGCGCGATCACCAGACCGCCGCGCAGCGCGGCCGCCAGCACCACGCCTGCACCGAGCGGCCGGTACCAGGACGCCGAGCCGACGAAGCGGGTGAACTGGCTGAAGCGGGACGAGCCGATCAGGCGCGAGCTGAAGGTGGTCTCCAGGGTGTAGACCGAGCCGCGCGTCGGGTCGAGCAGGTTGTTGACCCGCTGCCGGCTGACCGTGCCGGTCAGGGTGGCGAGGACCCGCCGCTCCCGCAGCCGATCCACGTCGCTCTGGAGACAGGCGTTGAAGACCGAGCAGAAGCTCACCGCGTCGGCGTCGGTTCGGCCGTAGGAGACCCGATAGGAGAGCGCGATCGGCACCCGCCTCAGGGTCTCCCGGTTGAAGGTCAGACTGGCGCCGATCTCCTCGCGCTGGTAGACCCGGAACTCGCTCCGCCGCTCCGCGAAGAGCGCCGTCGTGAGCGCGTTCGACGGGGAGAGGAAGGCCGGCCGCCGGAACGAAGTGGTGAGCGAGTAGTTGAGCTCCCGCGAGCCGATCGAATCCGTGGCCAGCGAGCCGCAGACCCAGGACCGCTCGGCCGAGAGCCCGAAGGGCGGTGCGGTGCCCACGCCGATCTTCGAGAGACGGCCGAAGACGTCGAAGGTCTGCCCCCGGCCGCCGACGTTCCGCGCGGTCCACCCGGCATTCATGCGGAAGCAGTCGTTGGTCCCGTAGCCCAAGCCGGCACGGGCCCGGTAGAGACCGCCCTCCTCCACCCGAACCGCGATCGGCACCGCCGGATCACCGATCGTGAAGGAGAGGGTGTCCATCTGAACCGTGGCGTACCGGAAGAGCCCCGACTGGTAGAGGTTGACCTGGCTGCGATAGAGATCGCTCTGCCGGAACGGTCGCCCCGTTCCGGTGGTGAGCAGCGCGCGCACGAAGGAGGTGTCGACCGCCTGGGTGCCCGTCACCGTGATCGGCCCGATCACCGCGGGGCGCCCCGGGTCGACCACCAGCTCGAGGTTGGCCGTGTACTTCTCGCGATCGACGGCCCGATTGCGGGCGAAGACCGCGGCCGTCGGATAGCCGCGATCGCGGAGTCGATTCTGGATGGTGTCGGCGGTCGCGACCAGGAGGTAACGGTTGTAGGGCATCCCCACCCGGAGCGGCAGGTCCCGGGTGATCAGCTCGCGACGCGGAATCGAGTCGAGACCCTCGATCGCGAGCTGCTCCACCAGCACCGGACGACCCTCGTGGATGACGAACTTGATGAAGACGTTGCCACCGCCGCGACGGACCACCGTGTCGACCGAGGCCTCGAGGTAGCCCGTCACCTGATAGAGCAGGCGGATCCGCGCCGCGTCGGCCCGGAACTCCCGCTCGTTGAACCGGCGCTTGTCACCCAGGTTGATCCAGCGCAGCAGTGAAGAGGACGCGAAGAAGCTGCTCTCGGTGTTGACGATCGCGGCCCGGAGCGCGAGATCGCTGATCGATTCGTTGCCCTCGAACTTGAGCGAGCGGATGATCAGCTCCTGATCGGGGTCCTGGGCGGCACCCGGCTGCGCGGTCGCGACGACCGCGACTGCGACAATCGCCGCCAGTCGACCGACCGTTCGCCATCCGCGCACTGCCAAATTCTGCAACATCCGTCGAGGCACAGCCTCCCGCCGAGTTCCGCCGCCGCCTTCGGCTTGACCGACTTTTCTAAATCTAGTAACCTGATTGCGTTACGTCACCCGGCCCAGGCCGGAGACCGGCCCCCGGGCTAGTCCCGGCCAGGGGCCGGCCATCCGAGCTTCGGACACCGAAGCCGATTCCGTCATCCCAGGTCGACGCCGGCGCGTGAAAAACTCCGAGACACCCGACTCCGCTGCGCAGCCAGACCGTTGCGACGGCGTCGTCGGGGGGCTCGCCGGGCTCGCCCTTTCCCTCGCGCTCGCGGCGCTCGCACCGGCACCGCTCTCCGCCCAACCCTCGCTCGCGACCCGGCTCTCGCGACTCCTCGACGAGGCCCCGCTCGACCGGAATCTCTGGGGCGTGGCGGTGCTCGACGCCCGAGGCCGGCTGCTCTTCGGCCGGAACGCCGAGCGGCTCTTCATGCCCGCGAGCAACGCCAAGATCCTGGTGAGCACGGTGGGCGCGGCGCTGTTCGCGCCCGAAGAACGGGTCCGCACCTCCCTGTACGCCGCGGGGCCGGTCTTCGACGGCGTCCTCCAGAGCGACCTGGTGCTCTACGGCCGCGGCGACCCGACCTTCGGCGCCGACCGGTGCTTCGCCCTCGACACGCTCACGGCCGGCGCCTGCGCTCGCGACCCGATGGCCGTGGTCGCCCGGCTCGCGAGCGGGGTCAAGGGACGGGGCATCGTCAGGATCGCGGGCGACGTGGTCGGCGATGGGAGCTATTTCGAGCCGGCCACCGTCCACCCCACCTGGGAGAACGACGACCTGCTCTGGTCCTACGGCGCGCCGGTCTCCGGCCTGGGTTTCGCCGAAAACACCATCGTCCTGACGATCCACCCGGGCGACACGATCGGCGCGCCGGCCGTGATCGAGGTCGAGCCGAGCTTCGCGGAAATCGAGATCGACAACCGGACCACCACCGTGTCCGGCGAGCCGGAGCCGGTCACGATCGAGCGCCCCGGCCCGGGCTGGCGATTCGTGGTCCGCGGCGCGGTGCCATCCCGCGCCCGCCCCGATCGCGAGGCCCTGGCCGCGCCCGACGGCAGCCTCTTCGCGGCGATGGCCCTCCGCCGCGCGCTGCTCGACTCGGGCGTCGTGGTCGAGGGCGGCGCCCGCGGAACGGCGGACTCGCTCGAGACCCTGGCGGCGCGGGCCACGACGCCGCTCGCCGAAGTGGTGTCGCGCCCGATGAGCGACTGGATCTTCGCGATCCTCAACGTGAGTCAGAACTGGTACGCCGAGACGCTGCTCAAGCAGCTGGGCAAGCGGTGGGGCGCCGAGGGCAGCTGGGCGCGTGGGCTCGAGATCGAGCGGCGCTTCCTGATCGACTCCGTCGGGGCCGACTCGACCCAGTTCCTGCTCCACGACGGCTCCGGACTCTCGGCCAAGAACCTGGTCACGCCGCTCACCCTCGCGAAGGCGCTCGCCTTCATCCGGAAGCACCCGCGCTATCCGACCTTCGAGGCCGGACTGCCCCGGGGTGGCTCCCAGGGCACGCTCCGGAATCGCTTCGAGGGCTCCGACCTCGCGGGCCGGGTCCGGGCCAAGACCGGCAGCATCGGGCAGGTGAACACGCTCTCGGGCTTCATCGAGCAGCGCACGGACACGGGACGGGTCACCCGGCCTCCGAGCCGCGTCTTCAGCGTCCAGGCCAACCACCACACCCTGGGTGGGCGCGCCATGGTCCGCGCGATCGACAGCCTGATCGTCGAAATCGCCCGGCCGACCCCCTCGGCCCGTCGCCGGCAAGACCGCTGAGCCGCCGACCCGGAAATCCGAGAAACCCCGCGCGGCGCGGGCTCGTAGGCGCCAAGACGGGAGGAGGACGGCGGGACCATGGAAGAAGAGCTGATCGCGCTCGGACTGTTGCTGATGGCGCTGGTGTCGAGCGCCGCCGCGG
>JBFXAS010000147.1:0-12888 GCA_050184075.1 Gemmatimonadales bacterium | reverse complement strand
ACCTCGCGATCGTCCAGGTCGAAAAGGAACAGGTTCGCCACCTGGTCCCGATCGGAGACGAAGGCGATCGAGCGGCCGTCCGGGGCCCATTGCGGACTCGAGTTCCGTCCCTCCTCCATGCCCGGCAGGACGTCGATCCGGCCGTCGCCCAGGTGATAGAGCGCGATTCGCAGGTTGCTCCAGGTCAGCCGATCGAAGTCGGTCTCGGGGCCGCGATCGGTCGCGAAAGCGATCGTGCTGCCGTCGGGCGACCAGACCGGATGGAGATCCGCATTGCGGTCGTTGGTGAGCTGCCGAAGCCCGGTGCCGTCGATGTTGATCACGTAGAGGTCGGAGATCCCACCCGCCAACCCGGTGAAGACGATCTGCCGGCCGTCGGGGCCGAAGGTCGGGGTGGTGACGCCGGCCATCGGCACCTCGATCCGGTGGATGACCTTGTTGCGCTCCGGGTCGATCACCAGGATGTCGTCCTTGCCGTCGCGCTTGGCCGCGAAGGTCAGGTACTTGCCGTCCGGCGACCAGGCCGCCGACGAGCTGAGGTAGCGGAAGGTCTCGTAGTTGCTGCTGTAGCTCGACTTCAGCAGACGCCGGATGTTCTGGCCCGTGCGGCCGTCGGCCAGCCACATGTCGACGAAGAAAGTGCCCCGGTCGCCGAAGTAGGCGACCCGCGAGCCGTCCGGCGAGAGTGCCGGCGCCAGGTGCCAAAAGCCCTTCGCGAGGCTGTCGGTCAGGACCGGGTCGGCCACCCGGCGGGCCTTCACCCGCTCCCCGATCTCGGGCAGATATTGCTTCTGGACGGCGTCCGCCCACTGCTGGACCAGGGTGCCGAAGTTCAGGCCGAGCACCCGGCGAAGCGAGGCGTCGACGCCCCCGCCTGTCGCGTTCTTGGTGATGGCGCCGATCGCCTCGTCGCCCCAGCGCTGGCCGATGTAGCTCAGGAGCGCGTGGCCGTACTGGTAGGGGAACACGCTTGTGAAGTCGCCGGCCTTCGGCAACTTGCCCTCGATCGCCCCGTCCCGAAGCCACATCGCCGTCTTGCTGTCGACCGGACCGAGCGAGAAGTACTCCGCCATGCCCTCGCCGAACCAGAGCGGCGCGTTGGCCGAGAAGATGCCCTGGATCCCGGCGCCGCCCCGGCCGCGCGACCAGATGTCGAACTGGAACTGGTGCACCATCTCATGGGTGAGGACGTGCTCGTTCTCCGCGTATTGCCCGGTCAGCGGGAACGTGTTGCGGTGGCGCAGGAAGTCCGTGAAACCGCCGGTGCCCTCGTCGGGGTCACCTCCGCCCAGATTGGTCTGCTGGAACTCGGAATGGCTCGCGTAGAGGATGATCGGCTTCCGCTCCTCGAAGTCGTGGCTCAGCACCCGGGAGAGCCGCGCGTAGGAACGCTCCGCCATCCGAGCGACGTCGAGTGCCGCCTGCCGCTCTTCGGGGTAGTAGTAGACGTCGAAGTGTTCGGTCTGGACGATCTTGAAGTCGAAGCGCCCGTACTGGACCCGATTGCGGCCGAAGTACTGGGCGAACGCGACCGCCGGCACCAGGGTGAACGCAAGCAACAACAGGCCGACACGACGCATGGCTCAGACCTTCCTCTCGGGCTCCGCCCGAAGCATGACCCTGGGTGCATCGCTCCACAACCGCTCGAGCTGATAGAAGCGACGGGTTTCAGGGTGAAACAAATGCACTACGAAATCCACAAAATCCAACAGGACCCAGCGCCCGCCGGGCAGGCCCTCGACGTGGTGGGCGCGGTACCCGATCTCGGCCAGCCGCTCGACCACCAGGTCGGCGATTCCGCGGACGTGGGCGTCCGAGGTGCCCGAGGCCACCACGAAGTAGTCGGTCGCGTCGGATAGCTCCCGCAGGTCCAGGGTCACGATCTCCTGGGCCTTGCGGTCCTCCGCGGCCTCGACCGCGACCTTCACTGCCGCCAGGACGGCCCGATTCCGGGGCTTAGCCACGGGTCTGGTCTCCGCCGTCGGGTGCGCCATCCTCGACCTGATAAAAGACCGCCCAGGCTCCGGGGCCGGCATGGGTTCCGAGGACCCCGGTTGCCAGGGAGACAAAGCAGTCGACCGGGCGATAGGCCGCCACCAGCGCCAGCCGGAGGCGCTCGGCGACGTCCGGCGCATCGGCGTGCGCCACCCCGAAGCGGACCCGCTCGGGGCGGGGTGTGAGGCGGCGGTCGAGATGCTGGAGCACCCGGCCGACCAGCTGCTCGCGGCCTCGAACCCGATCGAGCGGCTGGATCCGCCCGTCGCGGTCGAGGGTGAGGATCGGCTTGACGTCGAGCATGCCCGCGAGCCAGGCCTTTCCTCTCGATACTCGTCCGCTGCGGAGCAGGTTGTCATAGATGTCCACCGTCAGTAACAGACCCGATTGCTCGCGCAGCCGTTCCAGCTCTCTGACAATCGCGTCGGCGGCCCACCCTGACTCGGCCAGCTCGGCAGCCCTGAGCGCGAGCAACCCGGTGCCGAAGGACGCCGAGCGGCTGTCGACGAGCCGGACCTGCTCGACGCCGGCGGCGCGGATCGCGGCCTGAGCGGCTGCGTAGGTGCCCGAGAGCCCGCTCGACAGCAGGACCGCGACCACCGTGTCGGCCTCCGCCCTCGCTGACCGGAGCACCCGAACGAAGTCGGCCGGGGTGGGTTGGGAGGTGGTGGGGTTGGTCTTTGCCTCGCGGAGCTTGCGGTAGAAGTCGACCGGGCGGAGCTGGAGCCGATCCTGGAAGGTCTCGTCTCCAAAGGTCACCTGGAGGGGGACCAGGCTGATCCGATGACGGTCGAGCACCTGGTCGGGCAGGTCGACCGAGGTGTCGGCCACGACGGCTACCGCGCGGCGATCGCCGTGCGAGAGCGCCTGGTGCTGGGCCCGCATGTCGTCCGCCTTGCGCTGGGTCACCGTGCCCCAGCGGGTCGCGAGGCTGAAGACGGCCTCGGGCGTGTCGGTGTGGACGTGGACCTTGAGGATGTCGCCCACCTGGGCCACGACCACCGACCCGCCGAACTCGTGCATCGCGCTGCGCACCTCGTTCGCCGCGGGCAGCTGCTGGCCCCGGACCACGACTTCGGTGCAGAACTGGAAGTCCCGCTCGATCGCGACGTGGGCGATCGCGGCGGCGCTCGGCGCCGCCGCCGTGATCGGACCGGCGGGCAGGATCGGGTCGCCCTCGATCAGCCGAACCACGCCTTCGAGCATCCGGACGAATCCCTTGCCTCCCGCGTCGACCACGCCGGCCTCGCGGAGCACGGCGAGCAGCTCCGGGGTTCGGGCGAGCGCCTGCTGGCCGCCCTCGAGCAGCTGCCGCATGAAGTCGCCGATGTCGGTGGTGCTCCGGGCGGCGGCCTCCGCGGCGTCCGCCGCCTCCCGCGCCACGGTCAGGATGGTGCCTTCGCGCGGCTCGTCGAGGGCGGCGTAGAGTTGGTCGGAGCCCCGACGGATCGCGGCGGCGATCTCGGGCGCGTCGGCCTGATGCCGATCACCGATCGATTCGGAGAACCCGAGCAGGAAGTGCGCGATCATCATCCCCGAGTTGCCCCGGGCGCCGAGCACGGCGGCGCGGGCGATGGTGCCCGCGGTGACGTCGAGGGTCGCTTCGCCCTGGGCCTTGAGGGCGTCGACCACCGCGCGGAGGGTGAGGCTGAAGTTGGTGCCGGTGTCGCCATCCGGCACCGGGAACACGTTGAGGCGGTTGAGCTCTTCGCGACCGGCGGCCACCCATTCAGCGGCCGCGTACATGGAACGGGCCAGTCGGGGCCCGTCCACGTACGCGATGCCGATCGCCATCCCGGCCTATTCCTGCTCCACCACGACCTGGATCTCGGCGTGCACCTCCGGATGGAGGCGAATCGCCACCGTGTGGGTGCCAAGCTCCTTGATCGGATGGTCGAGCTCGATCTTCCGCCGGTCGACGATCACGCCACGGCCCTTGAGGCCGTCCGCGATGTCCTGGGTGGTGATCGAGCCGAAGAGACGGTTGCCCTCGCCGGCCTTGGCCTTGAAGGAGACCGAGACACCCTTCATTTCCGCCGCGGCCGCCTCCGCGTCGCCCTCCTCGGCGACGAGGCGCGCGACCCGGGCCTTCTGCTCGGCCAGAATCCGCTTCTTGTTGCCCTCGGTGGCCTCGTAGGCCAGCCCTTTGGGCAGCAGGAAGTTGCGGGCGTACCCGGGCCGAACCTTCACCAGCGCGCCCGCTTTGCCCAGGTGTCGGACATCCTCGCGCAGGATCACTTCGACGTTCATGGCTTTCCTCCAACGTTCTGGGACGCCAGGCGTCCACGAAAATCGATCCAGGTATCCATCAGGCCGACCGTCACCAGTCCGGCCGTCGCAAACGGAAAAACCAGCACCGCCGCCGCCAGGGCCAGGAGCCGGGTCGGGGCTGGCCAGCGGGCCGCCACCGCGATCGCCACGGCCAGCCCGCGCGCAACGTAGAGGCCCACCCAGACGACCAAGGCGTTGGTCACCAGGCGGGCCCAGGGCTCGGGCGGGGTCAGGACGGCCGCTGCCAGGGTAAAGATAGCACCCCAAACGAGATGGTCGCTGAACTTGAAGTCCCGGAACCGACCCGGGGCATCCCCCACCGGCGTGGCCGCCACCTCGTGGTACCAGCGGCCTGCCAGGGCCAAGCCGGCCGTGGCCTGCAGCATGGTGACCGCCGGGAAGACCCAGGTCAGCAGGTCGGCGGACGCTTCGGCCGCCTGGCGCTGCTCGGGCGCCGCGCCTTCCATCATCAGGTCGAGGGCTCGTTGCAGCTCCGCCCGAACGGTGCCGTCGACCAACTCGATCCGAACTCCCATCGCCAGCGACCAGCCCAGGATCCCCAGCGTCGCCAAGGCCACCGCCAACAGCACCCGCCCGGACATCGACCAGCCGCGGAAGGCGTGGGTCAGAACCGCATAGCCGCCAGCCGCCATGGCCGCGCCGGAGAGCAGCAGGCTGTTGACGACGCCAGCCGCCTCCCGCTGTCTCACCACCACCAGGGTCGCGGCCCCGGCCAGGGCGATCCAGAGCCACTCGCGGCGGGTGCTCGGCCTGGAGAGCAGCAGCAGGAGCAGCAGCGGCCCGAGCAGGAACAACGGCGGCGCGGCCACCAGGTAGATGGCCATCAGCGCGACCGTGCCGATTCCGGTGCGACGCCCCGGAGTCGGGGGCGCCGCCGCGCTGGTCATTTGCCGGTGTAGCCCTTGATGTAGGGGAGCAGCGCCAGGTAGCGCGCCCGCCGAATCGCCGTGGCGAGCTGCCGCTGGTGGCGCGCCGACGCCCCGGTGAAGCGACGCGGGAGGATCTTCCCGCGCTCGGAGATGAAGCGCGAAAGGAGCTTCTCGTCCTTGTAGTCGACGACCCGGATCCGGAGCTCGGCGAGCGGATCACCCTTGCGTTGGCGGCTCATCAGTCGTCGTCTCCTTCGTCGTCCTTGCTGGTCGGGCTCTGCGGCGGCGTCGGCGGCACGTCGTTCAGCACCACCAGGTGCCGGATCACCGCGTCGTCCAGCTTGATCGCCCGCTCGAACTCCGGCAGCGTCTCCGGATCGGTCTCGAAGTTGGCGACCACGTAGTAGCCCGTGTCGCGCTTCTTGATCGGGTAGGCGAGTGTCCGCCGACCCCAGTGGTTGGTCTCCGCCGGGTTGGCGCCTTCGACCTGAATCAGGCTGTGGAAATGATTAAGCTTCTCGTTGATGGTCTCTTCGACCAGCTCGGGGTCGAAGATGTAGACCACCTCGTACGGCCGACGTGGCATTGCACACCCTTCCTTTGGTCTCGTGCCCCAGCCCGGGTGTTCGGGCCGAGGAGGATGAATTGTCGAGCCACCAAAGCTAACCCGATACGGGTCATCACGGTAGCCAACAGGGGGAGGGCGGGATGAGTGCCAGGGTGGAGTCGGTCCAGACCGGCCGGCCGCGGTCGATGGGGCAGGAGGGGGCCGACGACCCGCTCGACCGACCCTGGACCAGCGCGATCTGGAAGCAGCCGGTAGCTGGATCGGTGTGGGCCGGTCCGGAGGGCTTGGCCGGCGACGCCCAGGTGAATCGACGCGTGCACGGAGGCCCGGAGCGGGCGCTGCTGCTCTATTCCGCCCGCCACTATCAAGCCTGGCAGGCCGACTGGGGTGGCTCCCGGCTCGGTCCCGGCTCCTTCGGTGAGAACCTCACCGTGACCGGGCTCGACGAGCTGGTGGTCTGCGTTGGAGACCGGTACCGAGTCGGCGACGTCCGCCTCGAGGTGTCCGGCCCGCGCGAGCCCTGCCACAACCTGGTTCGCCGCCACCGGCGACCGAGTCTGATTGACGAGGTGATCGCGACCGGCCGCGCCGGCTGGTACGCTCGGGTCGAGGCGCCGGGATCGATCGAGGCGGGCATGGGGATCGTCCTGCTCGACCGGCCGTTCCCGCAGTGGCCCATCGCGCGGGCCGCGGCGGTCAAGCGGGAGCGCCCGGCCGATCCGGAATCGGCGGCGCTGCTCGCGCAATGCCCGGCGTTGCTCGCGGACTGGCGGGAGAAGCTCGGACGACTCGACTCGGAGCGTGTTTCGTGAATCAGATGCGATGGACGGCACTCCTGCTCCTGGCGGCCTGCTCGAGCGCCCCCCAATACGACCTCGTGCTCGCCGGCGGGCGGGTAATCGATCCGGAGACGGGGCTCGACGCGGTGCGGAACGTCGGCATCCGGGGCGGCTCGATCGCGGCCGTGTCGACCGAGCCTCTGGCCGGTCGCCGGGTGGTCGACGTCGCCGGTCTGGTGGTGGCACCTGGCTTCATCGACCTGCATCAGCACCAGCAGGACCTCCCCGCCTACCGTCTCAAGGCGCAGGACGGGGTCACGTCCGCGCTCGAGATGGAGAGCGGGGTGCCGGACCTGCCGGCCTTTCTCGAGGCCCGCCGCGGCGGTACCCCGATCAACTACGGGGCGACGGTGAGCCAGGAAGCGGCCCGGGTGCGAGCCTGGGGGCTCGCGCTCGACACCAGTCAGATGGGGCCCGCCGCGGCCATCGACGATCCCGCCTCGGGGCCGGCCACCGACGACCCGCCCACTGCCGCGCAGCTCGAGCGGTTGATCGGGGTGCTCCGGTCGGGGCTGGATGCCGGCGCGTTGGGCGTCGGGATGGGGCTCGAATACACCCCGGGCGCGACCTTCGAAGAGGTGCTTCAGATGTTCCGGCTCGCGGCGGAGTACGGCCGCGGGGTGTTCGTCCATCTCCGGGGCGAGTCCGGCGGCTCGAGCCTGCCCGCCGTGGAGGAGATGATCGCCGCGAGCGATTCCACCGGGGCGCCGGTGCACATCGTCCACATCAACAGCAGCTGTCTGGCCGAGGCGTTCGACTGCCTCGATCGGATCGCGGAGGCAAGGGCGGCGGGTCTCGACGTCACGACCGAGGCGTATCCCTACGGCGCGGGAATGACCAGCATCGCGTCGGCGCTCTTCAACCCGGGATGGCGGGAGCGCCGGGGAATCGACTATTCCGACCTCGAGCTGCCCGCGACCGGCGAGCGGCTCACCAAGGCCCGCTTCGACGAGCTCCACGGCGCGGCCCGGCCGGAGTACGTCCTGATCCACATGAATCCCGACTCGCTGGTCGACGCGATCGTGGCGAGCGACCTGACCATGATCGCGAGCGACGGCCTGCCGAGTCATCCGCGGGGCGCGGGCAGCTACGCGCGGGTGCTGCGCCGGCAGGTGCGCGAGCTGGGGCTTCTGAGCCTGCCGGATGCGATGCGGGCGATGTCGCTGCTCCCGGCCATGAGGTTGGAGTCGGCCACGGCGGCCGCCGGCCGAAAGGGCAGGGTCCAGGAGGGGGCGGACGCCGATCTCGTGGTCTTCGACCCGGCCACGGTGACGGACCGGTCGACCTATGCCGCGCCGCAGCTGCCGTCCGAGGGGTTTCGGTTCGTGATCGTGGCCGGCACGCCGGTCGTGGACGAGGGCCGGCTGGTCGAGACGGCCTTGCCCGGGCGGGCGATCGTCGCGGACCCCCGTTAGGTGGGAGTGGTGAGAGCCGGGAGCCCGGCTCTCACCCGCGGGGCTTTCAGCGGCCCAGCGAGACGAACCAGGGCGCCAGCACCAGCGAGACCACGCTCATCAGCTTGATGAGGATGTTCATCGCGGGGCCGGAGGTGTCCTTGAAGGGATCGCCCACGGTGTCGCCGACGACGGCGGCCTTGTGCGGCTCGGAGCCCTTGCCGCCCAGTGCACCGCCCTCGATGTACTTCTTGGCGTTGTCCCAGGCGCCGCCCGCGTTGGCCATGAACAGGGCCAGCATCACGCCGGTCACCGTCGCGCCGGCCAGGACGCCGCCCAGCGCCCGCACGCCCATCAGCGAGCCCACCAGCACCGGCAGGGCGACCGCCGCGACGCCCGGCACGATCATCTCGCGGAGCGCCGCGGTGGTGGAGATGTCCACGCACCGGGCGCTATCGGGCTTGACCCCTTCCTTGCCTTCGAGGAGCCCCGGGATCTCCCGGAACTGGCGCCGCACCTCTTCCACCATGCCCTGCGCCGCGCGACCGACCGCCGTCATGGTCTGCGCGCCGACGAAGAACGGCATCACCCCGCCGATGAAGAGCCCGATCACCACCATCGGGTCGATCAGGTTGAGCCCTTCAGTGTTGAGCCCCACGGCCGAGGCGTAGGCGCTGAAGAGCGCGAGCGCGGTGAGCGCCGCCGATCCGATCGCGAAGCCCTTGCCGATGGCCGCCGTGGTGTTGCCGAGGGCGTCGAGCCCGTCGGTGATCTTGCGGACCTCCTTGCCGAGGTGGCTCATCTCCGCGATGCCGCCGGCGTTGTCGGCGATCGGACCGTACGCGTCGACCGTCATCGTCACACCGACGGTGGCCAGCATGCCCACCGCGGCGATCGAGATCCCGTAGAGGCCGGCCATCTTGAAGGAGACGAAGGTGGCGAGGACGATCAGGATCACCGGGATGATGCAGCTCTGCATGCCCACGGCCAGCCCCGCGATGATGTTGGTGGCCGGTCCGGTCTGCGACGCTTCGGCGATCCGGCGCACGGGCGCGGCGGCCGTGTAGTACTCGGTCGCCAGCCCGATCAGGATGCCGGCGATGCTGCCCGCGAGCACCGCGAAGAACGGCCCGAGCGCGGGGAGCGCGGCGCCGGTCTCGTTGTCGGTCATGCCGAGCGGCATCTGGCTGGTGAGCAGGTAGGCGAGCACCAGAAAGAGGCCCGCGGCGATGAAGGTCACCTGGCGGAGGGCGCCGGCCGGGTTGCCCCGGGCCAGGAACCGCATCGTCAGGATGCCCACCAACGACGCCACCAGGCCGGCGGCGGTGAAGCTGATCGGGAGGAGCATGGCGGCGAGCCGGCTCTCGTCGGGGATCCGGACCGAGGTCGCGGCCAGCGCGATCGTGGCGATCATGGCCCCGACGTAGCTCTCGAAGATGTCGGCGCCGAGGCCGGCCACGTCGCCGACGTTGTCGCCCACGTTGTCGGCGATGGTCGCCGGGTTGCGTGGATCGTCCTCGGGGATGCCCGCCTCGACCTTGCCGACCAGGTCGGCGCCGACGTCGGCGGCTTTGGTGTAGATCCCGCCGCCCACCCGGGCGAACAGCGCGATCGACGAGGCGCCCATCGCGAACCCCGAGATGATCTCGGAGAAGCCCTTGAGGTCGCTGCCGAGCTCGGCCTTGCCGAGCGCGAGAAAGACCAGCGAGACCCCGGCCAATCCGAGCGACGCCACCGCGAGGCCCATCACGGAGCCGCCGGCGAAGGCGGTGCGGAGCGCGCTGGCCTGGCCGCTCGCGCGGGCGGCTTCGGCGGTCCGGACGTTGGCGCTGGTGGCGCCCTTCATCCCGATCCAACCGCTCGCGATGGAGCAGAGGCCGCCGAGCGCGTAAGCGAGGCCGGTCTTGAGCCCGATCGCCAGGGTGAGCAGCACCGCCACCAGGGCCAGGAAGGGCACCAGCACGAGGTACTCGCGCTTGAGAAAGGCCATCGCGCCGATCGAGATCTGGCTCGCCAGATCTCGCATCGCGGCGGAGCCCGCGTCCAGCCGATTGAGCCCCGTGAAGGTGACGAGGGTGGCGACGATGCCGACGGCGCCGACGATCAGGGCGTAGAGGGCGATGTTGTCAGTCATTGGCTTTCCTGTTGTACCGGTTCATCGCTTCGTCGATGCCGTCCGCGAGCCAGCACTCCACGGCGTCGGCCATCGGGTCGAGGAGCGCTTCGAGCTCCGCCATCTCGGCCGGCTCGAAGCGGTCGAGCACGTAGTCCGCCAGGTCATGGTACCCCTCCGGCACCGGCCCGACGCCGATCCGGAGCCGGGCGTACTCCGACGAACGGAGCGCGCCCTCGATGCTCTTCAGGCCGTTGTGGCCGCCGGGCGAGCCTCGGGCCCGGAGGCGAAACCGGCCCAGCGGCAGCGCGGCCTCGTCGACCAGGACCAGCAGGTCGTTGGCGGGGTCGAATCCGGCGCGCGCCTTGAGCGGCGCCAGCGCGGCCCCGCTCCGGTTCATGAATGTCTGAGGCTTCAACAACTCGACCGCGCGGCGGCGCACGGTGCCCGCGGCGCGGCGCACCCGTCCTTCCCGCCGAAACGAGCCCAGGTCCCAGCGTCGCGCCAGGTGGTCGGCCACCAGGAACCCTGCGTTGTGACGGGTGTCCTGATACTCGCTGCCCGGATTCCCCAGCCCGACGATGCTCCGCAGGGCCGCTTACTCCTCGTCGCCTTCGTCTTCCGCCTTCGGCTTCCGGATCAGCTCGGGCTCGACCGCGGCCGCCTCGGCCTCCGCCTCGGCCGGGGCGGCTTCCTCGACCTTCGCCGCCACCACGGTGCAGATCGTGACCCCGTCGTCGGTGAGGATCTTGCCGGCCGAGAAGCTCAGGTCGCCCACGTGGAGCGACTGGCCGACCCCGAGGGCGCTGACGTCGACCTCGATGAACTCCGGGATGTTGCCCGGGAGCACCTCGAGCTCGATGGTGTGCGAGATCGCCTCGAAGACGCCGCCGCTGTTCCGGACGCCTTCGGCGGTCCCGACGAAGCGGAGCGGCACCTCGACGGTGATCGCCTCGTCGGCGTGCACCTCGTAGAGGTCGATGTGGATGATCTCGGCCTTGACCGGGTCGCGCTGGATCTCACGGATCAGCGCCTTGACGGGCTCCCGATCGCCGACGTGGACGTCGAGGATCGTGGTGGCAGCCCGGACCTTGGTGAGCATCCGGTTCAAGGCGGTCGCGTCGAGCGCGAGGCCTTCGGGGTCGCGCCCGCGGCCGTAGATCACCGCCGGAATCTGACCGGCGCGGCGGAGGGAGCGAGCGACGCCCTTGCCGCTGGCGGCTCGGGGCGTGGCGTTCAAGGTGGACGTCTGTGCCATGTGTGACACGAATCCACTTTCAGTAGAAAAGCGAGCAGACCGATTGGACGCTGTGGGTATAGCCGATGGCCATCCAGAGCAGGCCGGCGATCGAGAGCACGGTGTGCTTCTCGAACCGCTTGCTCTCCGGGATCGCGATGGTATTGGTGACGGCGACCTCCTTGACCGGGGACGCCGAGAGGCGCTCCACGGCGGGGCCGCTCAGCAGCGGATGGGTGGCGCAGACGTAGATGTCGCGCGCCCCGAGCTTCTTCAGCGCCACGATGGCCTCGGTCATCGTGCCGCCGGTATCGATCATGTCGTCGGGAATGATGCAGTCCCGGCCGGCCACGTCGCCGACCACATTGACCGCCTCGGCGACGTTGGCCGCGGTCCGGCGCTTGTCGATGATGGCAAAGCCGCCGTTCAGCCGTTTGGCGAAGCCCCGCGCCATCTTCGCGCCGCCTACGTCGGAGGCCACCACCACGAGGTCCTGGAGGTTCTTCTGGCGGTAGTGGTTGACGAAGACCGGGGCGGAGTAGAGATGATCGACCGGCAGGTCGAAGAAGCCCTGGAGCTGGTGCTGGTGGAAGTCCATCGCGAGCACCCGATCGGCCCCGGCCGCGGAGACCATGTTGGCCATCAGCTTGGCGCTGATCGCCACCCGGGGCTGGTCTTTGCGATCCTGGCGGGCGTATCCGAAGTAGGGAATCACCGCCGTGATCCGGGCCGCGCTCGCCCGTCTGGCCGCGTCCATCAGGAGCAGCAGCTCCATCATGTTTTCGGCCGGCGGGTTGGTCGGCTGGATGATGTAGACGTCCCGGCCCCGCACGTTCTCGTCGATCTTGACGAAGATCTCGCCGTCAGCGAACCGTCGGATCGTCGCCTTGCACAACGGCCGCTCGAGCTCGGCCGCGACCTCTTCCGCGAGCGGGCGGTTGGCGGTGCCGCTCAGGAGCAGCATTGGGCTGAGCACCTGCGACTGGTTCGAGAGCGCCATAGCCCCTAAGTATAAGCTCAGGCGTCGTTTGGAACCAGGGCTCCGAGCGCCCTCCGAGGGGCCGTGGGGTCAGCCGGAGTTGGCCTGGATTTCGGCTTTGAGCTCGTCCAGCCGGCGCTTGGCGCCGAGCCCGGCGGGGGTGCCCCGGTGCCGCTCCGCGTACCGGGCCAGCTCCACGATCAGGCGCCCCCGGTTGCCGGTCTTCTGATATAGGTCGATCAGGAGGTTGGCGAAGGTGTCCGCCCGGGCATCGGCCCCTGGCCAGCTCCGCCCTTCCAGATAGAGCCGCTCCGCCGCGGCGTAGTCGGCCTGGCGATCCCGGACCAGGGCGGCGAGGTGGAGGCGGACGGGCAGGTCGTCCGGGTTCTCGGCGAGGCGGGACTCGAGCGTCAACCGGGCATCCTCGATCCGGCCTCGCATCACCATCGCCTCCTCGGCGGAGAAGGACGGCGCGGGCGTCAGGTTGCCGCCGGCCAGCAGCCAGGCCAGCACGATGCCGAAATGAACCTGATCGCTCACCTCGGACGGGAAGAGCCGGGCGAGGCGCTCCCGAATCAATGGCGTCGTGGTGAAGGGGATGG
>JBFXAS010000146.1:0-12962 GCA_050184075.1 Gemmatimonadales bacterium | reverse complement strand
CGCGACCGCGCTCCACGCGATCGCGGTGGGCAACATGCTGCCGGCGTTTCACACCAAGCGCGGGGCGCCCGAGCCGTTGATGACGATCTGCGTGGACCAGACGGAGTTCGTGGTCAACAAGCTGCGCGATCGCGGCACCCATCAGGCCTACGGCGTGGTCACCAACGCCCAGGACTTCATGCACGTCTTCCGCCACTACGTCGAGAAATGTCGTCCGTCATGACCCCCGCGGGGCCCGGCATGGGCGGAGGCTGGACCCGGCTGGCCGAGGCGATTCGAGCGGAGCTGCCGGTCGCCGAGATCGATGGGATCTGGGTGTTCCGGGTGCTGCACCACGAGAAGCGCGACTGGGGCACCGCGATCGTCTCGCGGGTCGACGGCGATCGCCGCCGGATCTACACCGCCCGTTTTGCCCACACCGTGAAGGGGAAGGCGCGGGGGCACTTCGAGTCCGAGATCGCCCTGGTGGGGAGCGGCCCGATCGAGGCGCTCGACGAGCTCCTCGCGCTGGTGCCCAAGCGGGCCGACGAGGAGGAGCCGCCCACCTCGCTGCCGGTCGACGCCTGGTTCCCGCCGGAGGAGGAGGTCGCCGCCGGTGACTGAGGAAGGGTCCGAGGTCGTCGAGAAGTTCCGCCGCTATCTGCGGGACCGCCGGCAGCCGGTCACCCGGCAGCGCATGGCGGTGGCCGAGGTGCTGGTGGCGAGCGACGACCATCCCTCGGTCGAGCAGCTCCGCCGCCGGCTCGCGCAGCGGGGGCAGCAGATCGGGCTCGCGACCCTCTACCGCACGGTCGACGCCCTGGTCCAGAGTGGTCTCGCCCGGGAGCACGATTTCGGGGAAGGCTTCAAGCGCTACGAGGCGGTGGTGCAGCGCGCGGAGCATGCCCATCTGGTGTGCCGGAGCTGCGGCGGGGTCTTCGAGTTCACCAACGAGCGGCTCGAGCGGATGCTCCGGATGACCGCCGACGAGCATCGCTTCCACTACGAGCGCCACCGGGTGGAGGTCCACGGCGTGTGCGCCTCCTGTCGCACCCGTGAGCTCGGCGCGCTGGCCGTGCCGCCCAGGCGCCAGTGAACGACAGCGTCGCCCTCGGCCCGGTCGTCGCGTTCGTGGGGGGGCTCCTGAGCTTCCTCTCGCCCTGCGTGCTGCCGCTGGTCCCGTCGTACCTGGGGTTCCTGACCGGCTTCACGCTCGACGAGATGACCGGTCGCAAGCACCTCGCCATCGTCCACGCCGCGCTGTTCGTGCTGGGCTTTTCGCTGGTCTTCGTGGCCCTCGGTGCGGGCGCGACCGCGCTCGGCACGGCGCTCAAGGTCTACAAGGTCTGGATCATGCGCGCGGGGGGCGTGCTGATCGTGCTCTTCGGCCTCTACTGCCTGGGTGTGCTCCGGCTCGACTTCCTCGGCCAGGAGCGCCGCCTTCACCTGGAGCAGAAGCCCGTGGGCTTCCTGGGCTCGGTCCTGGTCGGGATGGCGTTCGGCGCGGGCTGGAGTCCCTGCATCGGCCCGATTCTGGGTGGCATTCTGAGCCTCGCGGCCACCCAGGCGGACCTGAGCAGGGGGCTCTGGCTCCTGGTGGCGTACTCGGCGGGGCTCGCCGTGCCGTTTCTGGTGGCCGCGCTCGCCGTGGAGCGGTTCATCGGCTGGTTCCAGCGCTTCCGCCGGCACCTGCACCTGGTCCAGCGCGTGAGCGGCGCGCTCCTGCTGGCGGTTGGGCTGCTGATCCTGAGCGGTCAGTTCACCCGTCTGGCCGCCTGGCTCCAGACGCTGACTCCGGACTTTCTGCGTCAGTGGCTGTAGCGCTCTCGAGCTCCTCCTCGAGCAGCTGACGTCGGATCAGCTCGGCGAAGCGACCGTTGCGCGCCAGCAGCTCGTCGTAGCTCCCTCGCTCCACCACCTCACCGCGGTCCATCACCAGAATCAGGTCCGCGTCCCGCACGGCGGCCGCTCGATGGGAGACCACCAGCACGGTCCGCCCGCTGAGCGAGTTCCGGAGCTCCTCCAGGATCCGCGCCTCGGTCTCGGCGTCCACGGCGGAGAGCGCGTCGTCGAGCACGACGATCGCCGGATCCCGCACCAGGGCGCGGGCGATGGCGGTCCGTTGGCGTTGTCCGCCGGAGAGGTTGACGCCGCGCTCGCCGAGCATGGTGTCGAGGCCCTTGGGGAGATCGGGCAAGGCGTCGCTCAAGCGGGACGCCGCCACCGCCTCGTCGAGTCGCGCCGATTGTTCGGTGCCGAGCAGCACGTTGCCGCGCAGCGTGTCGCTGAAGAGAAAGGTTTCCTGCGGGACGAAGCCGATCTCGCGTCTGAGCTCGGTCAGCGAGAGGCGGCGGATGTCCACGCCGTCGATCAGGATGCGGCCGCGGTCGGGATCGTAGAGTCGGGCGAGCAGCTCCACCAGTGAGGTCTTGCCCGCCCCGGTGCCGCCCACGATCGCCACGGTGCTGCCGGCGGTCACCGAGAACGAGACGCCGGCGACGGCCGGTCGGCGCTCCGGCGCGCCCGGATGGCGGAACCAGACGTCGACGTAGTCGATCGATCGCGCGCCGGCGCACTCCGGGAGCCGCTCCGGCGTCGTGGGGCTCGCGAGCGATTCCGGCTCCGCAAAGACGCGGTTGAGGCGCTCCATGGCGGCGGTCGCGCGCAAGGAGAGGTTGAGGGCCCAGCCGAGGAAGATCAGCGGCCAGACCAGGAGCGCGAGATAGACGAAGAACGCGACGAACGCGCCGGCGGAGATGGCGTCCGAGAGGACCAGGCGGCCGCCGACGTAGAGCACCACGGCACCGCCGAGACCGCCGAGCAGCGCGAGCGCGGGGCTCAGGGCGGCCTGTGCCCGGGCGAGGCTCAGGTTGAGTCGCACATACTCGCGGTTGAGCCGTGCGAACCCATCCATCTCGCGCGTCTCCTGGCTGTAGGCACGCACGATGCGTACTCCCGAGATGTTCTGATGGACGTAGTCGGTGAGCGCGCCGAAGTGGGTCTGGATCGCGGCCGAGCGCTCGTGGACCAGGCGGCCGAGACGGGCCTCCAGCAGGGGAAGTGCAAGAAGCGGCACCAGGGCGAGCAGGGTGAGCGTCGGGCTCAGGATCCACATCGAGGGGATCAGCACGACGGCCCGGGTGAGCGTATCGCCCAGGTACATGATCGCGGGGCCGGCGACCATCCGCACCGAGAGGAGGTCGTTCGTGGCGCGCGCCATCAGGTCGCCGATGGGCATCCGGTCGAAGTACGCGGTCGGCAGCCGGAGCAGCTTGGCGTAGAGGTCGTTGCGAAGGTCGCGCTCGACCACCCGGCTCACGCCGTTGAGGGTGCGTCGCATGGCATAGCGCAGGGCCCCGGCACCGGCCGCGGCAACCAGCAGCAGCGCGGCGGCCCTCGTCACGGCGTTCCGCGGGTCGGCGCCGGAGAGGCCATCGATGCCGGCCTGGAGGAAGATCGGCTGGAGCGCGTTGAGCAGGTTCGAGCCGATCACGGCGACAAAGCCGGCCAGGTATCGGCCGGTATATCTTTCGAGGTAGGGACGGAGCGGGACGAGCTCGCGAATCAAGGGAGGCAGGTCATGAGGTGGACGAGTCTGACGGGAGTCACGATGGCGCTGGCGCTCGCGGCTTGTGGCGGGTCCGACGGGTCCCAGGCGCAGGTGGAGGATAGTCTCGGCCGCGACCTTTCGCTCGCGCCGGTGGATTCGAGCGCGGAGTTGAACGACCTGCCGGCCGAGCCCCCTAACGCAGAGCCGGACACGCCGCCCCCTCCGCCCGCGAGCAACCCGACCCGTCGGCCGACACAGCCGGCCCCGGCTCCCGCTCCGGCCCCACCGCCGGCCCCGGCTCCGAACCCGCCGCCCGCGCCGAGTCCGCCGCCCGCCGCGCCGGCGCGGCGCTCGCTCGCGTCGGGCAGCGCGCTGACCCTGGCCGTGGTCGACAGCTTCACCACCCAGACCCACGAGGTCGGCCAGACGGTGACCGCGCGGGTGCCGAACGATCTCAAGGACGGCGAGGGCCGGACCGTGATTCCGGCGGGCGCGATCGTCACGCTCCAGATCGCCGAGTTCGTGGTCAGCGAGAACAAGGCGGATTCGGGCAAGATCGTCCTCACGGCGACCTCGGTGGCGTTCGGCGGTCACGACTACCCGATGTCGGGTACCTCGTCGAGCGTGGCCTACGCCCTGAAGGGTCGCGGTGTCAAAGCGGGTGACGCGGCCAAGGTCGGCGCGGGCGCCGTGGCCGGCGCCGTCGTCGGCAAAGTGCTGAGCGGCAAGAAGAAGGGCGCGGTGGTGGGTGGCGTGATCGGCGCCGCCGCCGGCGCGGCCGCGGCCGCCAACTCCTACGACCGCGACATCGTGGTCGCGCCGGGCGCGCGAGTGGTGATTCGTCTGCTCGAGGACTTCCTGGTCGGGTGAGGCCTGGTCGGCGTCGGGCGCGGACCTAACGCCCGGCGCCGCCGCCGCCCCGGCGCGGGTCGCTCGCCCCGAGCCACCCGCGGTCGGTGCGGACGATCCCTTCGACGTCTCCCATGTAGCGGCCGGTCTCGACGGTGTGGCCCAGGGCGCGGAGCCCGGCCAGGACCGAGTCCGGAAAGCCGCCCTCCTCCACCACGATCCGGTCCGGCAATGCCTGATGATGGGTCCGCGGCGCCGCCAGCGCCTCGGGCAGCGACATCCCGTGGTCGATCAGGTTGGAAAGCACGTGGTAGACCTGCGTGATGATGGTCGGCCCCCCCGGCGTGCCGACCACGAGCAGGAGCCGGCCTGCCGGGTCGGTCACGATCGTCGGGGTCATCGCCGAAAGCATGCGCTTGCCTGGCGCGATCGCGTTGGCTTCGCCCTGAACCAGGCCGTAGTTGTTGGGCTTGCCAGGCGCGGTCGTGAAGTCGTCCATCTCGTCGTTGAGCAGAAAGCCCGCGCCGGTCACCGTCACCGCGCTGCCGTAGCTGAAGTTGAGCGTGGTGGTGATGCTGACCGCGTTGCCCAGGGCGTCCACGATCGAGTAGTGCGTGGTCGATGGGCCCTCGCGGGTCGGCACCACGTCGGTCGGCGTCGGCGTGGCGCGAGCGGGATCGATCTCCAGCCGCCGGACGGCCGCGTGATCCTTGCTGATCATGCGCGCCAGCGGGTTCTCCACGAAGGCCGGGTCGCCGAGGGAGGCATTCCGCTCCTCGAAGGCGCGCCGCATCGCTTCGGCCTCGAGGTGGAGCAGCCTCACGCTGCCGAACGGCGGGAGGGGCGAGAAGCCCTCGACCTGGTTGAGGATCAGCGCCAGCGTGGCGCCACCAGAGGAAGCCGGCGGCATCGAGTACACCGAGTGCTCTCGATAGGACACCCGGATCGGCTCTCGCCATTCGGCGCGATAGTCCGCGAGGTCGGCGGCCGTGATCAAGCCGCCGCCGCGACGCATCTCCGCCACGATCAGCGTGGCGACCGGTCCCCGGTAGAAGCCGTCTGCGCCGTCGCTGCCGATCGCCGCGAGCGTGCGGGCGAGGTCGGGCTGGCGGAAGAGGCTGCCCACGGCGGGCGGCTCCCCCTGGCGGAGGAACTGGCGGGCCGAGGCCGGGAACCGTCGGAGCCGCCGGGCGCCCGCTCGCAGCGACTGGTGGCGGTACTGGTCGATCAGGAACCCGTCGCGCGCCAGGCCGAGGGCGGGCTCAACCAGCCGTGACCAGGGCAGGCTGCCGAAGCGACGATGGGCCTCCGCGAGACCCGCGACCGAACCCGGCACCCCCGCCGCCAGGTGGCCGGTCACACTTGCCTCAGTCGGATTGCCGTCCCGTCCGATGAACATCTCGCGCCGGGCGGCGCTGGGGGCGCGCTCGCGGTAGTCGAGCGCGTGGACCTGGCCGTCGGCGGCGCGGAGCATCATGAAGCCGCCGCCCCCGATGTTGCCGGCCTCTGGATGCACCACGGCGAGGGCGAGGCCGACGGCCACGGCCGCGTCGACGGCGTTCCCGCCGGCGAGCAGGATCGCCCGGCCCACCCGACTGGCGAGCGGGTGACCCGACACGACCATCACCTCGCGGCCGAGCGCCACGCGGGCGCTGTCCTGGAGCGGCCAGTCCGGCGCGACGCCCGCTCGCTGCGCCGCGCTCGGCGTCGAGATCAGGCCCAGCGCCAGGCCCAGGAGCCCGGCTGCCCGGAAGGTTCGCGCACTCATCGCATCCATCCTACCCTTGGTCCACCGACCGGGCGTAATTTAGTCCATGCTTCGGCTCACCGAGCGGCGCAATCCCAGAACCATCGACATCGATCTCGCCGATCCGCTGGAGATCGTCGACCTGATCGCCGCCGAGGATGCGACCGTGCCGGCGGCGGTGGCGCGAGCCAGAGGAGAGATCGCCGCCGCGATCGCGCTGGTCGAGCGCTCCTTCCGCTCCGGCGGCCGCTTGCTCTACGTCGGCGCCGGCACCAGCGGCCGCCTCGGCGTGCTCGACGCCGCGGAGTGTCCCCCGACCTTCGGCACCGATCCGGCGATGGTGATCGGCCGGATCGCGGGCGGCTTGCCGGCGCTGGTCCGCTCGGCCGAGGGGGCCGAAGACGACGTGAACGCGGGCATCGCCGCGATGGACGACGAGCGGGTCACCGAACGCGATACGGTCATCGGGATCGCCGCGAGCGGCGGGACACCGTACGTCCGGGCGGCGCTGGGCCGGGCCCAGGCCCTTGGCGCCAGCACCGCGCTCGTCGCCTGCGCGGAGCCTCCCGCCGTGCTCCGGGACACCTGCGACGTCTGCATCGTGGTGCTGACCGGCCCCGAGGTGATCACCGGCTCGACCCGGATGAAAGCGGGCACGGCCACCAAGCTGGTGCTCAACACAATCACGACCGGCTCGATGGTGCGGATCGGCAAGACCTACGGGAACCTGATGGTCGATCTCCAGGCGTGGAGCGCCAAGCTGGTCGATCGCGGGGAGCGGATCGTGATGGAGGTGGCCGGCTGCGATCGGGAGGTCGCGCGACAGGCCATCGACGCCGCAGGCGGGAGTGTCCGTACCGCGATCGTGATGGCTCGCACGGGCGCCGCCCGGGAGGCCGCGGAAGCGGAGCTGGCCGAGCACGATCATCGAGTCCGGAAGATCCTGGGCGACCCTCCCCCCGTCGAACCCACGTGACCGAACGACCCGCGCTCGCCGTGGGGCTGATGTCGGGCACCTCGCTCGACGGGATGGATGCCGCGCTGGTTCGGCTCCACGGCCCGACCTCCGTGGACCTGGTCGGGTTCGCGACCGTCCCTTACTCGTCCGAGGAGCGCGCCCGCCTCGAGCGGGCGATCACCAGCGGTGGCACCCGCGAGCTGGCCCTGTTGCACGGCGCCCTCGGCGACTGGGCGGTCAGGGCGGTGCAACAGCTGCTCGACACCTGCCATGTCCGCGCCTCCGATCTCGAGTTCATCGCCTTCCATGGCCAGACCATCTGGCACGAGCCGCCGGCGGTGACCTGGCAGCTGGGTGAGCCGGCGGTGCTGGCGGAAGCGTTCGGCTGTCGGGTGGTGAGCTCATTCCGCGCCCGCGACGTCGCCGCGGGCGGGCAGGGAGCGCCGCTCGTGCCGATCGCGGACGTGCTCCTCTTCGGCGGGGAGGGGCCGCGGATCCTGCTCAATCTGGGCGGCATGGCCAACCTCACCTGGGTGGCCCGGCGGGCCGAAGAGGAGGGGGCCTTCGCGTTCGATACCGGTCCCGGCATGGCGTTGATCGACGGGCTGGCCCGCCGGATCGACCCGGCGACGCCGTTCGATGTCGATGGCGCGCTCGCCGCCCGGGGCCGGGTGGACGAGACCCTCCTCGCCGAGCTCCTCGCCGACCCCTACTTCGATCGACCCCCGCCGAAGAGCACCGGGCGGGAGCACTTCGGTGCCGAGCTCGTGGACCGGATCGCGCGCGAGCTGCCGGGTCCGGACGGCGTGGCGACCGCGGTCGAGCTCACCGCGCGGAGCGTGGCGGCCGCGATCGAGCGCTTCACACCCGACCCGACCGAGGTGGTCGTGGCCGGCGGCGGGCGGCGTCACCCGGCGCTGATGCGCTCGCTCTCGGCGCGGCTCGCCCCCCGGCCCGTCCTGACCTTCGACCGGCTCTTCTTCGACGGCGACGCCAAGGAGGCCGTGGCGTTCGCGCTGATCGGCTACCTGACCGTCCACGGGCAGCCCGGCAACCTGCGGGGCGCCACTGGCGCGCGGGGCCGCCGGGTGCTCGGCGTCGTGACCCCCGCGTGATCGCCGGTCCGCTGATCTTCCCGGCGATTCGCTGGGACGCCGCGGCTGGCTACGAGCCCTCCCGTCCCGCGATCGAGCGGGCGTTAGGCATCGGCGTGGGCGGGTTCATCCTCTTCGGCGGCCCGCCGGACCACGTCGCGCGGCTCACCGAGGGGCTCCGACGCGAGGCCGGTCGGCCGCTGGTGTTCGGCTCGGACCTCGAGCGGGGAGCGGGGCAGCAGTTCCCCGGCCTGACCGAGGTGCCGCCTCCCCGGGCGCTCGCGGCGCTCGACGATCTCGACCTGATCGCCGCCGCCGGCGCGGTCACGGGTCGTGAGGCCCGATCGGTCGGGGTGGACTGGGTCTATGCCCCGGACGCGGATCTCGATCTGGAGGCCGACAACCCGATCGTCCAGACCCGCTCCTTCGGCGCCGACCCCGATCGGGTGGCGCGCGCCGTCGCCGCGTGGGTCCGGGGCTGCCAGGCCGCGGGGGCGATCGCCTGCGCCAAGCACTTTCCCGGTCACGGCAGGACCCGGGTCGATTCGCACGACCGCACGCCGCTGGTCGAGACGGACCGGGCCGAGCTGGCTCGTACCGACCTGGTGCCCTTCCGGGCGGCGATCGAGGCCGGCGTCGGCTCGGTGATGACGGCGCACGTCGCCTTTCCCTCGCTCGATCCCTCGGGGCGACCGGGTACCCGCTCACCGGCGATCATCGGCATGCTCCGGCGAGGGCTCGGGTTCGATGGGGTGGTGGTCACCGACGCCTTGATGATGGCCGGCGTCGGCCGCGAAGGCGTGGACCCAGCGGTCGAGGCTCTGCTGGCCGGCGTCGATGGCCTCCTCTATCCTGCCGACCCGATCGGCGCGGCCACCGCCATCGAGCGGGCCGCCGCGTCCGATGCCGCGGTCGCGGATCGGGTCAGGCAGGCGATCGAGCGGATCGTCCGGATGCGAGCCGCCATCGGTCGAGTCGACCCCGCCGGCGAGCGGGCCTTCGACGCCCCGGCGGTCGCCCGTCGATTGCTCGACCGCTGCATCCGTCCGGCGCTTCGGGCGCCGCTCGAGCTGATCGTGGTCGACGACGATCTCGACGGCGCCTATCCGCCCGGCCCGAGCGACTGGACCGCCCGCGCGCTGGAGCGGGCCGGGGTGCCGCAGGGTCCCGGCGGCAGCCGGGTGCTGCTCGCCTTCGCCGAGCCGCGGGCCTCGAAGGGCAGGGCGGGCTTCGGCGCCTCCGCCAGGGCGACGCTCGAGCGGGAGGCTCGTGGTGCCGACCTGATCGTGCTCTTTGCCCACGAGCGCTTGAGGGACCAGCTGCCGTCGGCGCCGCCGGTGGCGGTCGCCTGGCACCGTCAGCGATTGATGCAGGAGGCGGTCGCCGACTGGCTCGCGGACGCGCTCGCTTGAGCTCGCTCGACTGGCTGGTCGTGGCGGGGTACCTCGGCCTGACCCTGCTGATCGGGCTCGGGCTGGCGAGGCGGGGCGCCCGGAATCTGACCGAGTTCTTCGTCGGCGGCCGCGCGATGCCCTGGTGGCTCGCGGCGACCTCGATGGCCGCGACCACCTTCAACGTCGACACGCCGCTCTACGTCGCCGGCAAGGTTGCCGAGCTGGGCGTCGCCGGCAACTGGGAGTGGTGGTGCTTCGCGCTCGCGCACGTGCTGCTCGCCGTGGTGCTGGCCAAGATCTGGCGGCGGGCCGGAGTGCTCACCGACATGGAGCTCACCGAGCTCCGCTACGCCGGGAAGCCGGCCGCCGCGCTCCGCGCCTCACGGGCGTTCCTCTTTGCCGTGCCCCTCAACTGCATCTCGATCGGCTACGGGATGCTCGCGATGCGCAAGGTCGTCGTCGCCCTCGGCCTGGTCGACAACCTGCCCGCGCTGCCCGGCGATCCGCAACTCTGGGCGTTGATGCCCATCGTGCTGATCGTCCTGGCCTACACCGCCGTCGCCGGGATCTGGGGCGTGGTCGCCACCGATTTCCTCCAGTACGTGCTGGCCCTCGTCGGCGCCGTGCTGGTGATGAGCTTCGCCCTCGGCGATGTCGGGGGGCTCGACGGGCTGGTCGGCTCGCTCCGCGCGGCTGGCAAGGAGCGGCACCTCGATCTGGTGCCGATCGGCTCCGATCCGCTGATGCCGATCTCGACCTTCCTGGGCTACCTGACCATCCAGTGGTGGGCGTTCCGGAACTCCGACGGAGGCGGGCTCTTCGTGCAACGGCTCGCCTCGACGGGCTCCGAGCGCGAGGCCACCAAGGCCGCCCACCTCTTCAACGTGCTCAACTACGTCGTTCGCACCTGGCCCTGGGTGTTGGTGGGGCTCGCGGGCATGGTGCTGCTTCCGAATCTCGCGGACCCCGAGACGGCCTACCCCCTGCTGATGGTGCGCTACCTCCCGGCGGGGCTCCTCGGCCTGGTGTTCGCGTCGCTGCTCGCGGCCTTCATGTCGACCGTCTCGACTCAGGTGAATTGGGGCGCGAGCTATCTGGTGCACGATCTCTACGCGCGCTTCACCGGCGAGCGGGACGACGCCAAGCTGATCCGTGCCGCCCGGTGGGCGTCGATCGGGATCACCGCCGTGGCGGCGGTGCTCTCGTTCTACATGTCGAGTGTCGGGCAGGTCTTCCGCTTCCTGATCCTGATCGGGAACGGTCCCGGGCTGGTTCTCCTGCTGCGGTGGTTCTGGTGGCGGGTGAATGCCTGGGCGGAGATCGCGGCGATGCTGGCCGGGGTCGGCCTGGCGCTGATCTCGTACCTGCCGGCGTTCGGGTCGCTCACCTTCGGCCAGCGACTGGCGCTCACCGCGTTCGGCTCGCTCGCGATCTGGCTGCCGACGATGTTGCTCACCCGGCCCGAGCCGGCCGAGAAGCTCGAGTCCTTCTACCGCAGGGTCCGGCCCGGTGGGGCCTGGGGCCCGGTCCGCAAGGCCACCGGCCTCACGCCGCTCGACAGTCTCTCGGCGGATCTGATCCGTTGGGTGGGATGGAGCGTGGCGATCCTCGGCAGCACGCTTCTGATCGGCGCGGTCCTGCTGGGCTAAGGGCCGGCGGGGCCTTCGGCGCGGAAGAGCTCGCGGACCCAGCGGCCCGGCACGACCCGTACCAGGCCATCGGCGCCCGGTCGGCCGGCGACCACGCCGGCCACCGCGCCGGACGGCAGGATGATCGGCGCGCCCGGTGCCGCCGGCTGTCCGTAGCCGTCGATCGAGAGATGGTCTCCAGTGACGGCGGCGACGGTTCCGGTGAGTGCTGTCGCGTGGGCGCCGCGCCGTTGCCAATCGCCCAGCGAATCGAGTCCGCCGGGGAAGCCGAGCGTTGCCACCGCGGTGCCGGCGGTGACCGAGTCGGTCACCCCTTTCACCACCGGCACGCCGCCCCGGACCCGCGCCGTGAGCACGACGATGTCCGCCGAGTCGTGGACCCGGGTCAGGGTCGCGCGGTAGGCGTGGTTGGTGCCGTTGAAGATCAGCGCCACCCGAGTTGCCGGCAGGCCCGCCGAGTCGACCACCACGTCCCGGGCGGTGACCACCCAGACCGTGTCGCCCCTCGTTCGGAGCGCGAAGCCGGTGCCGGACGCGAGGTCGCCGTCGAGTCGCTCCGCCAACACCACCGCCACCGCCGAATCGTTGCCGGCGGTCACGGCGTCCGGATCCAGGGCCGCGGCCCGGAGGACGTTGTCGTGCCGGCCGCTCAAGTCGGCCAGCTCGTCGGTCAGGGTGTCGAGCGTGGCCGCCCTCGACTCGGTCGTCGTGATCGAGCTGCGCAGCTCGGACACCTCGGAGCGAGCGCGGCCGAGCGCCGTTTCGAGGCCGCCGACCCGGGACTCGGACTGCTCGAGTCGGGTCAGGAGATCGTCCACCCGTCCGAGCAGGGCCGTTCGCTGGTTCTCGAGCCGCTCCCGCTCGCGGGTAGCCGCCAGGGCGATCTGGGCGGCCACCAGGATGCCGAGGGCGGCGGCCACGCCGGCCACCCACTTCACGGCCGAGGACCGGCGGCGGGGCGGGGCGAGGTATTCCTGAGTGGGCCGGACCGGGCGGGTCCTGGGCTGGGGTGCCGTCCGCGGCATGGGCCGCTGGCTCGGGAGGTCCCGGGGCATCACCTCGGTGAGCCCGAACTCGATCCTGGGCCCGTCGGGGCCGAGCTGAATGACGTCGCCGACGTCGATCGGCACGTCGCCGCGCACCCGTTCGCCGTTCAGGTAGGTCCCGTTGGTGCTGCCGAGGTCGCGGACCAGATAGCCGCCGCCCTGCTTGAACACGGCGGCGTGGCGGATCGAGACCCGGAGGTCGTTGGCAGGATCGAAAGGCACGTCGGAGGCCGGGTGGCGCCCAATGGTGGCAAAGTCGGCCGCGGGGACCCGGACCGACCCGGCATTCTGCCCTTCGAGATAGCGAAACTGAGCGAACATCGCGCGAACGACCCTAACGTGTTGGCAGCATCCTCGTCAGAAGCAAATACAGGACCAGCAATCCGAGCAGCGCGCCGACGCCGATCACCGCGATGGTCGCCGGACGCCCGCTGCGAGGCGCCGGAGCCGGCGGAGGCTCGGGAGGCGGGGGCACCGCCACTTCCTCGGAGGTGGGGTCCACCGGGTAGGCGTGGTAGCCGAGGTCCGAGAGCCCGACGGGCTCGGGGAGCCCGGGCCCGTCGAATCGGGCCGCCACCACGGTGATGTTGTCGGGGCCGCCCAGGCTGTTGGCCAGGTCGATCAGGCGGTCGCAGAGCCGGTCCAGATCCGACTCCGTCGCCACCAGATTCCCGATCTCCTCCCGCTTCACCTGCC
>JBFXAS010000145.1:0-13000 GCA_050184075.1 Gemmatimonadales bacterium | reverse complement strand
GACGAACCCCAAGCCATGGAGCGACACCTCAGGACTCTGTCAGCACCATGACCACGACCCGGCGATTCTCTTGACGTCCCTCGGGCGAGACGTTCGAGGCGGCGGGCACGGCCACGCCCTTGCCGACCGGCCGCATCCGCGAGCGCTCGATCCCATGCTTGGTCAGATAGTCGACCACGGCCGTGGCCCGGCGCTCCGAGAGTTGCTGGTTGTAGTCGGTCTCGCCCTCTGCGTCGGTATGACCCTCGATCGCCACTCGGAGCGAACCCGACCGCTCCAGGACCGCCAGGAGATCGGAGAGCGCCTTGGTCGACTCGGGGCGGAGCCGGTCGCTGTCGGTGTCGAAGTAGATCCCGCGGGTGGTGTAGTCCTTGCCCGCCTCGAGCGTCTCGCCCAGGTCATCGAGATCGACCGCCACCACGAAGTCGCCGACGTACGTCGGGAAGCGCTGGTTGCCGCCCAGCTGGACTTCGATGGTGTTCGACCGTGGGAACTTGGCGGTCGGCAGCATCCCGGCCCGCACGGTGCCGACGTAGAGGATGGCGTACTCGCCCGCGACCTGGAGCTTGATCGGGACCGTGCGCTTCACGATCTCCTGCATGTAGGTCGTGGAGATGCCCTTGTTCTGCCGGTAGATCCCGGCGTGCGCGGTGAGGTCGAGGTAGTCCTCCTCGGGCGCGCGCTGGCGCGGATCCCGGGGCCGGAAGTAGACCCGGGCCCCGATGTTGCTGGTCGGAACCTTGAGATAGAACTCCAAGCTGAACTCGCGACCCAACTCCTCGGGCAGCTCGATCGTGAACGAGGAGTTGGTCTTGGACTCGAGCCACCTGACGCCGTCCAGCTCGACCACCTCCATCGTGCCCCGGCCGAAGCCGATCAGCTCGCTCGGGAAGCGTCCGACCGCCGAGCTGTCGAAGGACACCACCTTGAGCACCCGCTTGCCCGGCACGAAGTCGTAGTTGCGCCAGACGCCCTCGCCCGGCTCGTCGGCGCGACTCGCGGCCTCGTCCTGGTCGGTGACGGGCGCCCCGTTCTCGTCCGTGATGACCTCGCCGTTCTCGTCGGTGATCACCACCGGCTTGCCTTCCTTGACCGCCTTCTCGGCGCACTGTTTGTCGCCCAGCGCGCACTTGACGGCCTGGTCGGTGGCCTTGTCGATCTCGCGCGTGACCTGGCGCTTCGCCCTGCGGGCGATCCGATCGACTTGTGCGGCGGCGTCGGCGACGCCCGCTCCGACGAGCAGGACGAGGGCGAGAAGGGCTCGGAGGACGGCGCGGTGCATGGTGGGTCTCCTGGCTCGGAATCCGAAGGTGTCTTCCCGAGAAGGGCCAGACCGGGCCGGCAGGGCTCATCGACCATTTCCCAACCGCCGCCGACGGCCGCGGGTTGGGCGGCGACCTGCGTCGTCGTCGCGCCGGGCCACGGCTATCGGCCGGGGTAGCGCTCCCGATAGTGGCGGAGGGCGCGCTCGTGGATAGGGCGGTTGGCGGCGCGCACCTGCTCGCCGTGCTCGGGCTCGCGCTCGGCCTCCACCCAGTCGGCCAGTGGATCGATGACCCAATCGAGCAGGGCGGCGCGGGCGTAGAGGGCGAGTCGCTCTCGCTGACTCGCGGAGGTCGGCACCGCCGTGGGCGGTCGGTCGGCTCGCGGCGTCTGGTCGCGGGGACTGGGGCCGTCGAGGATGGTCCAGTCGATCATCGGGTCGCTCAGCCGGAGGTCGTCCCAGTCGACGATGAAGAGCCCGCCGGCCGCGGTCACCAGCAGGTTGTTGAGCCAGAGGTCGCCGTGCACGGGGCGGTCCGCCGGCTCCTGAAAGACCGCCGACTCCAGGACCAGTCGCTCCAGCAGCGCCGCCTCGCCGGCCATCCAGTCGAGCAGCTCGGCCGGGACGAAGGGTGGAGGTGCGGCGCCGATTCCCTCCAGATCTCCCAGGAACCTCCGGTGGTAGAGTCTCCGATAGGCGGCGGCACAGCTCTCGATTGGGTCGCCGAGGGCGAGCAGCCGCTCTCGCAGGTCGCGGTCGTCGTGGAGCCGTGCGATGGCGTCGATCGCCAGCGCGCGGACCGCCGGATCGATCCGCTCCGGGGTCGCGCCGTCGATCCGGTCGAACACCAGACCCGCGAATCGCGGCGCGGCCAGCTCGAGCCAGCCGCGCGCGCGCGGCGCCCGATAGCGCTCGGTCAGGACCGGCGCCAGCTGACGCCACCGTGCCAGGTCGGCGAGGTTCTCCGGGTCCTGGCTCAGCTTGACGTGATAGGCGACCCGGCCATCCCGGACGGTGAACGACCGGCAGCCGAATCCGCCCCAGTTGAGCACCGGGGTGGCGGTGGCCCGCGGCCGGTCGAGCGGCAGGCCGGTCTGTGCGGTTAGCTGGTCGAGCACCAGGCGGCCGAGGGCATGCAGGTCGACGGGGGGCTTCGGCATGGACGATCCGACCTCGCTGGTGCCTAACGCTGCAGCCGGTAGCCGACCTTGCGCACCGTGAGCAGGTGTTTCGGGCTCGCCGGGTCGGACTCGAGCTTGCGGCGGAGCTCGGCCACGTGGGTATCGACCGTTCGACTGAGCACGTCCGCCTGGTAGCCCCAGACCTCCTCCATCAGATTCGCTCGGCTCCGGGCGGCCCCGCCGGCGTCGAGCAGGGCGAGCAGCAGGTCCAGCTCTTTCGGAGCGAGCGGCACCAGGACGCCGGCGCGGGTCACCACGCGCGCCGCCCGGTCCACCTCCACGTCGCCGAATCGCTCGAGCGGCCTCGGGTCGGATTCCTCGCCGCGCCGGCGGCGGCGGAGCATCGCCTCGACCCGGGCCAGCAGCTCGAGCAGACCGAACGGCTTGGTGACGTAGTCGTCGGCGCCGAGCTTGAGACCCCGGACCTTGTCCTCCTCCTCGCCGCGGGCCGTGAGGATCAGCACCGGCGTCTCCCGGTCGTCGGCGCGGAGCTCGCGGAGCACCCGAAAGCCGTCGAGATCGGGCAGCATCAGGTCGAGCACGATCAGGTCCGGTCGCTCGCCCCGCGCCAGCTCGAGGCCCCGGCGACCCTCGGTCGCGACGCTCACGCGGTGCCCTTCGATTTCCAGATTGTTCTCGAGACCGTACGCCAGCTCGGCGTTGTCTTCGATCACCAGCACGTGGTACGGCGCCCGACTCACGTCGGCTCTCCCGGCTGCGCTTGGCCGGCGGGCAGCTCCACGACCAGGCGGGCTCCGCCCTTGGGGGCCTCTTCGACCCGGGTTCGACCGCCGTGGAGCGCCGCGAGGTTCCGGACCAGGGCGAGGCCGAGGCCGGTGCCGGTTGTCTCCCGGTCGCTGTCGAGACGGACGAACGGGCGAAAGACCTCGTCCCTCGCCTCCGCCGGAATGCCGGGACCGTGGTCGTCCACCTGGAGCCGGAGCCAGCCGTTGGCCCGCTCCAGGCCGACGGCGACCCTTGCATCCGCCGGCCCGTACTTGACCGCGTTGTCGAGCAGGTTGAGCACGATCTGTCGGAGCGCGTCGCCGTCGACCACGCCACGGAGATCCGGCGGCGCGCAGAGCTCGACCGTGACTCCGCGCCGCGAGGCCAGCGGGGCGAACCCCTCGACCGCCTCGCGGATCACGGCGCTCACGTCGGTGTCGCGCGGCGTGATCCGGAGCGCGCCCCGCCCGGCCCGACTCACCGCGAGCAGGTTGTCCACCAGATGCCCGAGCCGCCGGGCTTCCTGGTCGATGATCTCGAGCGCGCGGCGCTCCTCGGCTGGCGAGCGGACCCGGCCGAGCAGGAGGGTCTCCGCGAAGAGCCTGAGCTGCGCGAGCGGGGTGCGGAGCTCGTGGGAGACGCCCGCGACGAAGTCCTCGCGGAGCCGGGCGAGCTGCCGCTCTCGACCGAGCTGGTATCCGGCGACGCCCACCAGGAGCGCGCTCAGCCCGAAGAGGGTGAGCACCAGCGGGAGCCTCGAGCCGGGCAATCCGCCGATCACCAGCCGGCCGGCGAGCGAGGGATCCAGCGAGACGTCGATGGCGAGGTCGCCCCAGATCTGGCCGAGCGTGTCGGCGGCGCGAAAGGGCGGAGTCACCGCGCCATCGGCGCCGGCCAGGAGTCGGCCGCCCGGCGAACGCACCCGGTAGCGAACCAGAGAGTCGAGCGTGAGCCCGCGGGTGAGGCTCGGCGGCAGCAGGGGCGAGCGCTCCAGCGTCGGGGCCAGCAGGCGGCCCACCGCCTCCGCTGGGACGAGGTAGCCGATCAGCCGCCGGCTCGGTCGGGGCGGCGCGAGCACCGCCAGGTAGCCGCCGGGCTCCTGGTCGAGCCAGAGGAGCGCGAAGTAGCTCCGATCGGTCAGCACCGCGTCGAGGTGCGGGCGGAGGGTGTCCGCCAGTCGAGCGCGGGTCGCCTCGGGCAGGGCGGCGAGGGGCGGAGTCTCGAGACGGGATCCGTCGAGGACGAACGGCACCAGCGCCCCGCCTGACGCCCGCCAGACGGTCGAATCGACCTCCGCTCGGAGCTCGAGCGAATCGGGCCAGTTGGGCACCGGGGCTCGGTCGAGGCGCCCGACCAGCGGATTGAGCGGCGGCGAGAGCCTGGTGGCGAGTCCGACCCGGATCCGATTCTCCAGCTCGGCGGCCGCGAAGGCGGCGTAGTCGCGGAGCACCCCTTCGGCCACACTCCGGTGATACCGGGCGGTCACCAGGGCATTGAGCGCCAGCGCGCCCGAGAAGACCAGGGTGAGCGCCAGGGCGACCTGGACCAGCCTTCGGGGCGCGGCAGCGGGCAGCATGTCTCGATTCTACACTCCGGCCGTCCGGCGCGGCGGTCCTGACCGTTTCCTGACAGTACCCCCATCGGTTCCGGAACCGCCGCCCGGCCGGGGTCGAGGTCTCACCATCGCCGGGCTTGTAGCCCGCCGGCGCTCCTCCTACCTTCGAGGCATGTCGTCGAGCGTCCTCACCGCCGCCTGTTGTCGCGCCACCTGCGCCTGTTCCCACGGGAGCGGCCGTCGGAGGGGCACTCGGGTGTCATGAGCGTCTGACGTTCGACCGGTGCCGAATCCGGGCCCGCTCCCTCCGTGGAGCGGGCCCTTTCTTTTTGGAGGAACGATGGAGCATGCCTCGAGCCGAGCGCCCGCGACCCGCGGCGACCGGCGAATCACGGCCACGATCGGCGAGACTCCGCTGGTGCGGCTCGCCCGGGTGGCGGAGCCGGCCTCGGCGGAGGTCTGGGTCAAGCTCGAAGGGCTGAACCCCGGGGGCTCGATCAAGGACCGAACCGCGCTCGGGATGGTCCGCGACGCCGAAGCTCGCGGCTGGCTCGCTCCCGGTGGCACCATCGTCGAGCCGACCTCCGGCAATACCGGGATCGGGCTCGCGCAGGTGGCCGCGGCGCGTGGCTATCGGCTGATTCTCACGCTGCCGTCGTCGATGAGCGTCGAGCGGAAGCGCACCCTTCAGGCGTATGGCGCCGAGCTGGTGCTCACCGATCCGGAGCGGCGGATGCTGGCCGCGATCGAAGAGGCCGAACGGCTCCGGGACCGGCTGGGTGCCTGGATGCCCAATCAGTTCTCCAACCCCGCCAATCCGGCGATCCACTACACCACCACGGCGCCCGAGCTGTGGCGCGATCTCGGTGGGCGGATCGACGCGTTCGTCTACGGCTCCGGAACGGGCGGGACGATCGCGGGCGTCGGCCGGTTCCTCAAGGAGCGCCGCCCGGAGACGCTGGTCGTGGCGGTCGAGCCCGCCCGGAGCCCGGTCCTGTCGGGCGGTGAGCGTGGCCAGCACCAGTTTCAGGGCATGGGGCCGGGCTTCGTGCCCGACAACTTCGACTGGTCCGTCGTCGATCGCGTGGTCACGGCTTGGGAGGAGGACGCCTTCCCGTTCGCGCGCCGGCTCGCGCGAGAAGAGGGGCTCTTCGTCGGGATGTCGAGCGGCGCGATCGTGCACACCGCGCTCGCCATCGCCCGGGAGCTCGGCCCCGGCAAGGTGGTGGCTACGATCGCCCCCGATTCGGGGGCGAGGTACCTCAGCACGCCGCTCTTCGCCGAGGAAGAGCAGGGCGTCGGCGCGGCGGACGGTCGGATCGCTCGGTGAGTGGTTGCAGCCGACCCCCGCGAGGACATCGCGGCGGTTCGGCGGATCCGGGGTGTCGCGCTGCGTGGACGCTGGCTCGATCGCCGCGCGCTCGACTCCCTCGCGGCGGGGTCCGACTGAGCCGGACTACTCGGGTGGGCGAATGTGGTGCACGACCTCGAAGATCCGGGCCGCGTCGATCATGTCCTTGCCCTCGTAGCGCACGGTCTGACCGTCCACCCGGGTGACGCCGGGGATCAGCGTCAGCACCTCGGTCATCACCGGATCCTCCCAGCGGAGGTCCATCCGAACGGGGCGGGTCAGCTTGAAGGGGCGGATCGCGCCGCGCCGCTCGACGCCGCGGCGGACGCCCTCGGTGATCATCCGGCGAGCCTCGTCGGGATGGCGCATCACCGCCGCGTTGAAGCCGATCGCGTCCTTCACCACGGCCACCTCGATCGCTCCGAACAGCTCCCGCGCCTCTCGCGCGATCACCTGATCGCCCGAGACGAACACCACCGGCACCCCGAACTCGCCGGCGGTGGCGCCCGCGAAGCCCGCCTCGGGCACCTTCCGGCCGTTGAGCGAGACCTCGACGGTGCCGCTGAAGGTGTGAGCCAGGACGCCCGGGCTCTGACCTTCGCTCGCGTGGTAGCCGACGAAGACGACCGCTGCGAACGACGAGTCGATCCCGTGCGCCATCCCGAGCGCGCGGGGCCAGGCCCGGATCAGCCGAGCCCGCGGGTCGAGCAGCTCGAGGTCGATGTTCTGGGCGTTGCCGTGCGAGTCCGAGACCAGCACCTCCGTCGCGCCCGCCAGGAAGGCGCCTTCGATCGCCGCGTTGACCTCGCGGGTCATCAAGCGCCGGTATTGCTGATACTCCGCGCCGCTGCCCGAGGCCTGGAGCCGGGTGGCGACCCCGGCCACGCCCTCCATGTCGGCCGAGATGTAGACCTTGAGCGGCACCTGGCTGGCGAGCGGGCCGGCCAGGAGCGCAGCGAGCGCGAGCAACGCGGGGATCCGCATTCCGAGCCTCCGACCCGACGAGTCTAACGAGACCAGGGCGGAACCACGCCGTTCATCCGGGCGTAGGCGATGGACTGGCCCAGGTGCTCGTTCATGTGCGCGACCAGCTGCAGCAGCACCGACCACTGCGGCACCTGGCGCCCGTATTGGGTCGTCGCCTTGGCGGGGTCGGTGAGCGACTCGACCGCCTTGCGGAGGTGCTCGCGCGATTCCTTGAGCCGCGCCACCAGGCGGTCCTTGTCGCCGAGATCCTCGGCGGCGTCCGCGTCGCGCCCCGCGGGCGCCGGCACGCCGAGACTGGTGGCCGGATAGAGATAGTTGTAGCGAGCCACGTGGCCGAAGACCTTGGCCACGGTCATCACCCCGGGACCGGGGCTCCAGGCGAACTTGTCTGCCGGCATGGCTTCCGCGAGGGCGATGAACTTGCCCATCGACCCGTCGAACTGCCGCATCACCTCCGATACGAATCCGCCCGCGTCGCTCGGCGCGGCCTGGGCCGTGAGCGGGGCCGCCGCGAGGAGCAACGCTCCTCCCGCGAGCCAGTGACGGATCTGCATCGGGTCCTCCGGGGGTCGGGGTTGGCCGTGACGTAGGCCAATCTGCTGCCAACGGCGCCCGACGGAAACCCCGGCGCTCCGGATCCTCAGTCGGCTCGAATCGCCACCATCGGATCGACCCGCGACGCCCGCCGCGCCGGCAGCAGGGCGGCCGCGACAGAGGCCACCGTCACCAGGGCCGCCACCAGCAGGAAGGTGAGGGGGTCGAGCGGCGAGACGCCGTAGAGGAGCGCGCCGAGCATCCGGGTGAGCGCCAGCGCGACCCCGCTGCCCACCAGGAGCCCGAGACCGGTCAGGACCAGCGCCTCGCGAAGCACCAGCCGAAGCACCGCCTCGCGGCTCGCGCCGAGCGACATCCGCACCGCCAGCTCGCGACGGCGCGCGGCGACCGAGCCGGCCAGCACGCCGTAGAGCCCGATCAGGCCCAGCGCCAGCGCGGCCACCGCGAAGGTGCCGAGCAGGATGGTCGCGAAGGTCTGCCGCGCCGTACTCGCGCGATAGAGATCGTCCATCGTCCGGACCTCGGAGACCGGCAGCTCGGGGTCGAGCTCCCGCACCGCGCTGCGGAGTGCTCCCGCGAGGCTGCCGGGGGTCACGCCGTCCGCGACCCGGAGCACCAGGTTCTGCCAGCTGAGCCAGTCCCAGGTCCGCTGCGCCGTGGCGACGTAGACGATCGGCCCCGGCGGCTGATCGGCGCCCCGCATCCGCGCGTCGCCCACGACGCCCACCACCTCGAGCCAGGGCGCGCTCGGATTGAACTGGATCCGACTCCCGACGGCGTCCCCGTCCGGCCAGAGGGTGCGGGCCAGGGTCTGGTTCACCAATGCAACCGGCGGCGCGTCCTCCCGGTCGCTGGCCGCGAAGGCCCGGCCGGCGACGATCGGGATCCCCAGGGTCTCGAGATAGCCGACCGAAACCGCCTCCAGCGGTACCGGGTCGAGTCGCCCGGTCGGGTTGGGCGCCTCGCGGCCCTCGATCGCGAAGCTGAAGGTCATCGGCGCCCCGCCCGCGGGCGCCTCGCTGGTCGAGCCCGCCCGCTCGACGCCGGGCATCCGGTCGATCCGGTCGAGCAGCTCGCGATAAAACACGACCTGTGCCCCGACCCGTGGATAGCGGGAGCGGGGCAGGTCCATGGGCACCACGATCAATCCCTCCGACCGGAAGCCGAGATCGGCGCGACGGACCTCGAGGTAGGAGCGCACCAGGAGGCCGGCGCCCGCGAGCAACACCATCGAGATCGCCACCTCGCCGACCAGGAGCGCCGCCCGGAGCCGTCCGTGGGAGCGATCGCCTCCCTGGCTCGGCGCCGCGCGCAGCGCCAGCTGCGGGTCGCCTGCGGCGAGCCGAAGAGCCGGAACCAGCGCGAAGAGCACGGTGCTGGCCAGCGCGGCGAGCGCCGCGAAGCCGAGCGCCCGACCGTCGAGCCCGACCGCCTCGAGCCGCGGGATCGAATCGGGCGCGAGACCGAGCAGCAGATCGAGCAGCAGCGCCGCCACCCCCACGCCGGCCGCGCCGCCCAACCCGGCGAGCAGCAGTCCCTCGACCAGGAACTGGCGGATCAGGTGACCTCGTCCCGCGCCGAGCGCGCCCCGGAGCGCGACTTCTCCGGACCTCCGCACCGCCCGAGCGAGCAGGAGGTTGGCCACGTTGATACACGCGATCATCAACACCAGCGTCGCGCCGGCCATCAGGACCCGGAGCAGCGGCCGAATGCTCGCCACCAGATCGGCATGGAGCGGCTCGGCCGTGGCCGACCAGCCCGACATGAACTCCGGATACTCGCCGGCCAGGCTGCCCGCGATCGCGGCCAGCTCCGCCCGCGCCCGCTCGGCCGCCACCCCGTCCGCCAGCCGACCGACCACCATCCAGTTGTGGCTTCGCCGGCTGGTCTGATCCAGGGCGCTCTCCGGCACCGGCAGCCAGACATCGACGTCGGGGTTGGGAAAGGTGAAGTCCGCGCCCATCACCGCGAGCACCCGGGCGGGCCGGTCGTTGAGAACCAGCGCACGGCCGAGGATCGCCGAGTCGCCGCCGTAGCGCCGCTGCCAGGTCGAGTGGGCCAGCACGACCGCGTCTCGCGCTTCGGCGTCGGCCTCGGTCGGGAGACGGCCGAGGACCGGCCGCGCGCCCAGGACGCCGAAGAGACTGGGGGTGGCGGAGACCTGCTGGAGCCGCGCGGGCTCCCGATCGCCCGTCACCGTGACACCGTACGCTCCGGTGTGCGCGCCGATCGCGGCGAACGAGGTGGCGCGCTCGGCCCAGTCGAGATAGTTGCCCTCGCTCACCACGTTGCGATCGTCGCCCTGGGGAGAGACCTCCCAGAGTCGGACCAGCCGCTCCGGCTCTGGGTAGGGCAGCGGACGGAGCAGCACACCGTCGACCACCGTGAAGATCGCGGCCGTGGCGCCCAGACCGAGGCCCAGCGTAAAGCTGGCGATCAGCGCGAAGCCCGGCGCCCGCCGGAGCCCGCGCACCGCGAGGGCGAAGTCGCGACCGAGGCCGCCCCACCAGCCGGCCACGGCGTCGCGTCGGCGGCGCCGGGTGTCGATCGCCCGGCAGGCTTCCCGCGCCCGCGTCGCGTCGCCGAACTCCCGCTCCGCCCGCGCCCGCGCCGCCTCCGGCGAGAGACCCTGCCGCTCCAACTCGGCCGCCATCATGGCGATGTGGAAGCCGAGCTCGTCGTCGAGGTCGCGGGCGGGGTCGGGTCCGAAGAAGCGGAGGTAGCGCCGCCAGGCGGGATCGCGCTTCACCGGGTCGCTCCCGGCCGGCCCGTCCCGGTGGTGAGCACCCGACCCACCAACGCCACGTACTCGCGCCAGGTGGTCGACTCCGCCTTGAGGGCGCGCTGACCCGCCACGGTCAGACGGTAGAACTTCGCCCGCCGGTTGTTCTCGGACAGGCCCCACTCGGACTCGATCAGCCCGCGGGCCTCGAGCCGGTGGAGCGAGGGGTAGAGCGCGGCGTCCTCGAGCTTGAGCTGTCCGTCGGTCGCCTCGCGCAGCCAGGCCATCACGTCGTAGCCGTGGCGCCAGCCGCCCTCCAGCGCCTTGAGCACCATGAGGTCGAGGGTGCCCTGCATCAGATCGAGCGTGCGCCGCGCCATGCCGGTCTCCACTAATTCCTTTAGTGGAAGCTCGACCGTCTCCACTAAACTGTCAAGGGGAGGGGGCGCTCTTCCGCTCCACCCGCCACCGCCATAGGCTTGACCAGCTTCCGATCGACACACACCTGCGAGGGCGACGAATGTCCCAACGGACCTGGGCGGTGATCCTGGTGATGCTCGGCGCGGCCTGCGCCGGCTCCGGCTCTGACGGCGGCGCGGGTCAGGTGACCCTGGAGCGCTGGCGCGCCGGCGACGCCGAGCCCGGCCAATGGCTCGGTCTCGGCCGGACCTATCACGCCGATCGCTTCTCGCCGCTCACCCGGATCGACACCGACAACGCCACCCGCCTGGGCTTCGCCTGGGAGGCCGAGGCTCGTTCCCACCGGGGACGGGTGGAGCATGGCCAGGAGGCCACGCCGATCGTGGTGGACGGGGTGCTCTACGTCTCGGCTCCCTGGGGCACCGCCATCGCCGTCGATGCCCGCACCGGCGAAGAGCGTTGGCGCTACGACCCCGAGGTGGACGGCAGCTACGGCCGCCGCGCCTGCTGCGACGTGGTCAGCCGGGGTCTCTCGGTCTGGGGCGGCAAGGTCTTCGTCGCGACCCTCGATGGCTGGCTGGTGGCCCTCGACGCCGCCACCGGCCGCGAGCTCTGGAAGAGCGACACCTTCATCGATCGGGAGGACCGCTTCTACACCATCACCGGCCCGCCGATCGTCGCCGGGAGTATCGTCGTGGTCGGCAACAGCGGCGCGGAGTTCGGCGTCCGCGGCTACGTCACCGCCTACGATCTCGAGACCGGGGCCGAGCGGTGGCGCTTCTACACCGTGCCCGGCGACCCGGCCAAGCATCCGCCGGAAGACGAGGCGATGCGGCGCGCGCTCGAGACCTGGGGGCCCGACACCGACTGGGCATCGGGGCTCGGCGGCACCGTCTGGGGCGAGATGAACTACGATCCGGAGCTCGATCTCCTCTACGTCGGCACCGGCAACAGCACCCCCTACGCGGGCTGGCACCGCGATCCCTCGGGCGGGGACAATCTCTATCTGGTCTCGATCCTCGCGATCGACCCGGACGACGGCTCGCTCCGCTGGCACTACCAGCAGGTGCCCTGGGAGATCTGGGACTACACGGCGACGATGAACATGATCCTCGCCGACCTCACGATCGACGGGCGAGAGCGGAAGGTGCTGATGCAGGCGCCCAAGAACGGCTTCTTCTACGTGCTCGACCGGGAGACCGGCGAGCTGATCAGCGCCGAGCCCTACGTCTACGTCAACTGGGCGAGCGGCATCGACTCGACCGGCCGGCCGATCCTCACGGGCAAGGCCAACTACCGCGACAAGCCCGCGGCGATCTTCCCCACCCAGGCGGGCGGCCACAACTGGCAGCCGATGGCGTACAACCGGAACACCGGGCTGGTCTACATCCCCGCGCGGGACGAGGGGATGATCATGTTCAACGAGGAGCAGTACACCTGGCGCCCCGGCGACGTGAACATGGGCTCCGGCGCGATCCTGGGCGAGCTGCCCGCGGAATACCGGGCGAGCCAGGAGCTCCCGATGCAGGTCCCCGCCGAGCTGGCTCGACAGTTTCGCGAAGCGGCTGACGCGGAAGCCCCGATGGCGCTCAAGGAGTTCCTGCTCGCCTGGGATCCGGTCACCCAGACGGAGCGCTGGCGGGTACCGATCGGCAACGCGCACTGGCTGGGCGGCGGCGTGCTCACCACGGCGGGCAATCTGGTGATCCAGGGAACCGGCGCGGGCCAGTTGATCGTCTATCGCGCCGACACCGGCGAGAAGCTCCACCAGATCGAGGTCGGAACCGGGATCATCGCCGCGCCGGTGAGCTACGAGCTCGACGGCGAGCAGTACGTCGCCGTGATGGCCGGCTTCGGCGGCGCGATCAATCCGGCTTTCGAGCCCGGGGTGGCGCCGATCCGCTATCAGAACTACGGTCGCATCCTCGCGTTCAAGCTGGGTGGCGGGCCGACGCCGCTGCCGCCGGAGCGGGTGGCGCAGCCCGTGCCCGAGCCGCCCGCCGCGGAGTGGTACACCGACGCCGCGGCAACCCGCGGCGCGGAGCTCTACGCCGTCCGCTGCGCTCGCTGCCACGGGGGCCGCGGCGAGGGACAGCTCTCGGCCTATCCCGACCTCCATCGGATGCCGGCCGAGACCCACGCGGTGTTCGACTCGATCGTGCTGGGCGGCAAGCTGGCGGCGTCGGGGATGGGGAGCTTCGCCGACCTGCTGAGCGCGGACGACGCCCGCGCGCTCCAC
>JBFXAS010000144.1:0-13036 GCA_050184075.1 Gemmatimonadales bacterium | reverse complement strand
ACGTCGCGGAGGTCGCCGTGGCCCCAGTCGCGGTTGTTGAGGACCTCGAACCGCTTCCCATAGCCAGAGCTGCCCCGCACATTCGGCGCGATCACCACGTAGCCCCGGCTCGCGAAGAACTGGGCCTGGAGGTTATAGCTGTCGCTGAACTGCCCCGTGGGCCCGCCGTGCACGTACATGACGACCGGCGCGCGCTCGCCAGCGCGGAGGTGCTTCGGCTTGTAGAGATAGGCGTGAATGGTGAGCCCTTCGTTCTCCCAGCTGATCTTCTCGGGCACCACCAGGTCGGCGGCCAGCGCGCCGTTGGGGTCGGCGGCGGTGAGCCGGCGGGGCTCGCCGCCCGCGGCGCTCACGACATAGAGGTCGTTGGCCTTGGTGGGCGTGCCGAGCTGGTAGGCGATCCGCCGTCCATCGGGCGACCACTCGGCCCGCGAGACGATGCCCGTCGCGGGAGCGACCACCGTGCGCGCCGAGCCTCCCGCGGCGGCCACCACGTTGAGGCTCTGAGTGCCGTTGCTCATCGACAGGAAGAGCACCCGGCTCCCGTCCGGCGACCACTTGGCGTCGCTCTGATCGGCCGACTCGGCCGCGAGCTGCCGGGGCTCACCGCCGGAGATCGGAATCAGCCAGTAATTGGCCCAACCGCTCCGCTGGGAGCGGAACATGGCGGTCCTGCCATCGGGCGACACCAGCACCGAGCCGAAGGAGGCGCCCTGGCGGTAGTCGAAGTAGTCCTTGTCGCCGAAGAGGAGCCGGGCGTCGCCGCCGCCGGGGGCGATGGCGTAGACGTCGTGATCCACCCAGCGCTGATCGAGCTGGGTATAGAGCACCTTGCCGCCGTCGGCCGTCCACGAGGGGAAGACCTCGTAGAGCGGGCTGCCGGTGATCCGGGTCGCGGCGCCGTCGGCCACGCGCACGACGTAGATGTCCTCACTGCCGTTGCGGTCGTTGGCGAGGGCGATGGAGCGGCCGTCCGGGGAGACCGCGTAGGAGCGGACGGTACCCGAGAGGGTGGAGACCCGGCGCTCACGGCCGGTGGCCAGGTCGAACGCAAAGAGGTCGGTCCCGCCCGAGACCCGCTTGACCCAGTAGAGGGTGCGCCCGTCCGGCGAGCGTTCGAGCCGGGTGGCGCGACCGTCGATCCCGGCCACGCGCGAGGGGAAGCCGCCATCGGCTGGGACCGACCAGAGCGCGCCGTCGGCGCCGTTCAGGTAGTAGAGCCGGGTGCCGTCGGCAGACCAGGCCACCGGCTCACCGGCGATCGATGGGGTGACCGATTGGAGCCGGTCGATGGTCGGTGGCTCCTGCGCTCTGAGCGGCAGGGTCAGCGTAAGCACGGCCAAGAGGGGCGAGGTGATCGCCAGGGGTCGAGTCGGCATCGAGGCTTCTTGTGGTCAGGGTCGCCAACAACTTAGCACCTCCAGCCCCGTGGTCGAAGGCGCCCAGGAGCCCCGGTGCGGTGCGACTTCCTGCCGTGAGCCCCGGTCAGCGCCGCGAGCGCGGGACGGCGTCACGGCGGGACAGGTTGGCTTCGATGACGGCACGATCGAGCCAGGCGTCTCGCATCGCACCCGCGGCGTACAACTCGACTTGGTCTCCCCGGTGCGGCGAGTCCGGCTGGGTCGCGTTGCCGTAGGCCATGAGCACCTTCGCCCGGACGGGATCGGCGAACTCGATCACGGCATAGAAGCCGTCGCCGCCGGACACCCGCATCAGGCCGTCCGGGTCTCGGGTATAGGAGGCCACCCGCACGCCGCCGAGCGGCTCGCCCCAGGTGCCCTGGGCCGGCAGGTCCTTCCCGGCCCATCGAATCCGATAGACGTCGCCCCACGGCACGTCGAGCTCGCCGTGCTGCCGCTCCACCTCCTCGGCGGCGGCAACGAGCGCCGCAAGGGCGGCGGCCGGGTCACGGAGGCCCTGGGGGGTCTCCAGCGGATCGTCGGCGCTCCAGGGGACCCGAAACAGATCGCCCCGCCGCCCGGGGGGCGCCCACCGTCGCACGAACTCGATGAACAGCACGGCGCCCCGACTCGCCGCCAGCGCCTGTCGGTCCCACGCCTCGAGCACGTCGGCCGCCCGGAGCGCCCGATCGCGGCCATCGGCCCGGGCCAGGGCCACCAGCTCCGGCACCACCAGGTCGGCCAGAGGAATCCGGGTCGTGTGCTTGAGGGCGACGAGCTCGTCGAAGGTGAAGCTCGAGTCCGCCCGCATCAGCTGGATCGACCAGCGGTTGCGGATCGACATCGTGACCGGCGCGACGTACGGCGGGTACCGGCCCGGGTCGAGGACCATCGGATAGCTGCTCGACCAGGGCGGGTCGTTGGTGTTCTGGAGCCATCCGCTCGGCGGGTCGATCACACTGGGGACCGAGTCGTAGTCCAGCGCCTCGGTCCACAACGTGGCGCTGCTGTCACCCGGCACGACGCCACTCCAGTAGGCTCGATCGCCGTGAGGACGCCGCGGGGTCCGGCCACCCATGAAATAGTAGATGTGACCATCGCGGCCGGCGGCCATCAGGTTGAAGGCCGGCAAATCGAGTCGGCGGACGACCTGCTCGAGCTCGGGCACCGTCCGGGCCGCCCCCATGTCCCACCACTGTTCCAGCATCCCGGGTCGATCGAGCGCCGTGAGGCGGATCGCGTAGGCGATGCTGTCGCTCTCGGCGACCACCGGCCCGTGGATCGAGCGCTTGACGGTGAGCGTGTCGGTCCGCAGGGAGCCGTCGGACAAACGCACGGCGAGCAGCTCGGTCACGGCGTCGAACGCGGTGGTCTGCCCGTCGAGCCGGTACCCGTCGCCCTCCTTCAGCAGCCGGTACAGGTCCGTTCCGTCGAGGGCGAGCGCGTTGCTGGTGTGGGACCACCCCACCGACCGGTTAAAGGCCAGGACCGGCACGGGGAGCCCCACCCAGGTGATGCCGTAGAGCTCCCGCTCACGGGTAACGAGGTGAGCCTCGTACCAGACGAACGGGTCGGCCCACGCCAGGTGCGGATTCATGACCAGCATCGCGTGCCCGCTCGCCGACCGCGAGGGGCCGACCGCCCACATGTTGGAACCGTCCCCCCGCGCACTCGCCGCTTCGGCCGGCATTTGGTCTTGCCGAGCGAGAAAGGTGAAGTGGACCGCGCGGATCGCGTGCGCGAGCACGTCGACGCCGGTGAGCGGTGCCACGACCTCGACGCTGTCGGCGATCCGATCCGGGTGCCGCTCGACGTAGCGGTTGATTCCCCGGGCGAACGCGTCGACCGCCGCCCGCATCGCGGGCGACAACCTGGGATACCAATCCGCGGCCAGTCGGGGGCCGCCCAAGGTCCGGACCCATCGATCCCGCTCGAGATGGGCGGGTCCCCAGTACTCCGCCGCGCGCCCGCGGGACTCCCCGTACATGTGGAGCAGCAGGTCGCCGTGCGATTCGGCTTGGGCCCACCCGAAGGCCTCGAACACCGGTGGCTCCGCGCCGCCGAAGATGTGGGGCACCCCGTAGCGGTCCCAGAGGATCTCGGCCCCGGAATCGGCGCAGGCGGTGGACAGCGCGAGCCCGAGCACCAGCGACCCGACGCCGCGCCGGACCGAGACGGAAGCCGCGATCGCGAGGAACGAAATGCGGGCGAAGGCTCGAGGACGCATTGCGGGGTCTCGACGTGAGATGGGCGAGGAGCAGTGGGGACGATCGAGCTTGACGCTACGACGGCGCGGGAGACCCCGCAAGCGAGGCGACCGATCGGGCTCCGGCATCACGACGTCGCGTCGTTCCGACGTTCCGACTCTTCGCTCCCCGACGGAAGATGAACCTCAGCGGCGGTCGTGGTGGGTGGCGCCGGGTCGAGGCCGCCGCCATAATCCCCCCGTGATCCTCCTCGCCATCGCCGCACAGCGCCTGACCGGCCCCGCCGGACGCCGGGTCGGGAGCTCGGCTTGACCGCCGCCGAGCGGCTCGCCACGGCCCTGGCCGACCGCTACCGCGTCGAGCGCGAGCTCGGGCAAGGCGGAATGGCCACCGTCTACCTCGCCGAGGACCTCAAGCATCACCGCCCGGTCGCGATCAAGCTGCTCCGGCCGGAGCTGGCCGCCGCCCTCGGCGGCGAGCGGTTCGTGCGGGAGATCGAGACCACGGCCGGCCTCAATCATCCCCACATCCTCGGGCTGTTCGACAGTGGCCAGGCGGGCGATCTCCTCTACTACGTGATGCCGTTCGTCGACGGCGAGTCGCTCCGGGCCCGACTCGACCGGGAGCGGCAGCTGCCACTCGAGGACGCGGTCCGGATCGCCCGGGAGGTCGCCGAGGCGCTGGGCTACGCCCACGGACGCGGCATCATCCACCGCGACATCAAGCCGGAGAACATCCTGCTCCACGGCGGCCACGCGATCGTGGCGGACTTCGGGATCGCCAAAGCGGTTACCGAGGCCGGGGGCGAGACGCTCACCCGGACCGGCATGGCGATCGGGACGCCGCACTACATGAGTCCCGAGCAGGCCACCGCGGGCCCGGTGGACGCCCGGAGCGATCTCTACGCGCTGGGCGCCGTGCTCTACGAGATGCTGGCGGGCGAGCCGCCGTACACGGGCGCGTCGGGTCAGGCGATCCTGGCCAAGGGGATGATGGAGCCGGTGCCCCGCGTCTCCGTGGTCCGGCAGACGGTTTCGCCGGGGCTGGAGCGAGTGGTGACGAAGGCCCTCGCCAAGTCACCGGCCGACCGCTTCGGCTCCGCGGCGGCGCTGCTCGAGGGCCTGCGGGCGAGCGAGCGCGCTGGCCCGGCGGAGGCGCACCGCAGCGGGTGGTCGTCGCGGACGCGCGCCGGCGCCATCGCACTGGTGGCGACCGTGGTGGCCGTGGGCGGCTATCTGTGGTCGCGCGAAGCGCCCGCCACCGCCCCCCCGGAGCTGGCGCTCGACCGGATCGCGGTCGCGCCGTTCTCGGTGAACGGCGCGAGCGACCTCGCCTATCTGGGCCACGGCATGGTCGACCTGATCAGCACCAAGCTCGACGGGGCCGGCGGGCTCGTGACCGTGAGCCCGCGCGCGATCATCGCGGTGATCGACGGCGAGCGGATCGACCCGGCCGACACCACCGCCGGCGAGCGGGTGGCGCGACGCCTCGGCGCCGGGCGCTACGTGACCGGCAGCGTGACCGAGGCCGGCGGGCGAATCCAGCTCACGGCCTTCATGCACCGGACGGCCGCGCCGGGCTCCGCGCCGTTTCGGACGGTCGCGGAAGGCCGGACGGAATCGCTCTTCGAGCTGATCGACTCCCTCGCCCGCAAGCTGCTCAACGGCGTGCTGCCCGACTCGGTTGCCCGGCTCGAGAAGCTGGCCACCACCGTCAAGACCTCGCTGCCCGCGCTCAAGGAGTATCTCCGCGGCGAGCAGCTGATCGCGGCCGGCCAGTATCGCGACGGATACGCCGCGTACGATCGGGCCATCGCGCAGGACACCGGCTTCGCCCTGGCCTACTACCGCAAGAGTCTGGTGTCCGAATGGATCGACGCCGAGGACGTGCGCTCCGCGGCCGACCAGGCCTCCGAGCGGGCCGATCGCCTTTCGCCCCGCGACCGCAGCGTGGTGGCGGCCCTCCGGATGCGCCGTCGGGGCGAGAGCTCCGCCGCCGAGCGGGCCTATCTCACCCACCTCCACAAGTGGCCCGACGAGGTCGAGGCCCTGGTGCAGATGGGCGAGATCCTGTTTCACGACAATCCCCGGCGCGGCCGCCCGTTGGACGAGGCAAGACCCTATTTCGAGGCGGCGCTCCGGCTCGAGCCCGCCAACGCCAATGCCCGGATTCACCTCGTTCGGCTCCACGCGCTGAGCGGCGAGATCGATTCGCTCGCGGCCGACATCCGCCAGTTCGAACAGGGCGCAGCCGCGCTGGCCGTGATCGGGCGAGAGGGTGAGCTGAGCGAGCGGGTGTTCGAGACCCAGGCGATCCTGGCCTACGCCACCCAGGACACCGCCGCCCAGCGTGATCTCGCGCGCCGGCTGCGCGGCGCGCCCTGGTACTACTGGTTCTCGGTTGCCCATGGGGTCGCCCGCTTTGCCCGCGACGCGGCGGGCGCGCAGACCATCCTTGAGCAGCGCAACAACGACGAGGCGATCACCCTGGTGCAGCTGGCCGGCACCTACGTCACCAGGGGCCAGCACGAGCGGCTTCGCCAGATGCTGAACGAATTGCCTGGCGGCCGCACTCCCATGTGGGACCTGTTCGAGGGCTACCTCCTCACCTCCGGCGCCCTGGCTCCCGACACGGCGAGGATGGTGGCGGTGCTGGAGCGGGTTCGCCGGGCCGATCCGGCCGAGCTGCGGCGCACGGCCATGGTGCCCCCGTACGAAGACCTGACAGTCGAATTCCACCGTTACGAACGCGACCATCAGGTGGCGCTCCTGCTGATCCAGCTCGGCCGCCTGAAGGAGGCGGAGCGGGCGATCGCGTCGCTTCGGGCCGCGCCGCCGATGGAGGCGCTCGGCAACCTGCAGATCGACGCGCCGCGGGAGCTCGACGCCGAGCTCCAGCTCGCCCGCGGCGATTCGGCCAGGGCCCTCGCGACCTTGCGGTCGATCAGCTACGAAGCGCCCCATGGCGCCACCTACCACGCGATCGCGGACGGCCCCCGGCCCCGCTTCCTGCGCGCGGAGCTCGAGCTCGCCCGTGGCGACACCACGGTCGCGCGAGCGCTCTATCGAGGATTCGACGAGAGTTGGAGTCCCTGGGACATCTACCACCGGGCCATCGCCTATCAACGGCTCGGGGAGATCGCGGAGGCGGAGGGCAAGAGCGCCGAGGCGATCCTGCAGTACAACCGCCTGTTGGAGCTGTGGCAGGACGCCGATCCGGCCTTCGCGGACCGGTGCGACGCCATCAAGCGCCGGCGAGACGCCCTGCTCCGGGCAACCGGATAACGGCCTGCCGTCGCCAATCGTCCCGTGACCAGCGAGCGTCTCCTGAGCCTCATTCAGCCGAGCCGGACTCCATGAGCACCGCGCCTCTTTTCCGCGCCGATCACGTCGGCAGCCTGCTGCGCCCACCACCGCTCCGCCACGCCTTTCGGGATCACGAGGCCGGCACCATCGACGCGGACGCGTTCGCCGCGACGCAGAATCAGGCGATCGTCGAGGCGATCAGGCTCCAGGAAGAGGTCGGGCTGGAGGCGGTAACGGACGGTGAGTTCCGGCGGATCTCGTACTGGGCCCGATTCGTCGAGCGGGTGGAGGGCCTGACGGTGGCGCCGGCCGTGTTCCGCTTCCGGGACGAGGCTGGCGCCGAGACCGACTTCCTCGCCCCCCGGGTCGAGGCGCCGGTCCGGCGGGTCCAGAGCATCGCCGGCGACGAGCTCGATTTCCTCCGGAGTCACACAACCAAGACAGCCAAGCTCACCCTGCCCTCGCCCGCCACGATGCACTTCTGGGGCGGCCGGCAGGGTGTCGCCACGGACGCCTACGCCGATCCTGATGGGTACTTCGACGACCTCGCCGCGGTCTATCGGGATGAGATCGCCGATCTCGCGGCCCGCGGCTGCCGCTATCTCCAAATCGACGACGTTCCCCTCGCCATGCTGGCCTCGGAGGCCGTGCGCGAGCGGCTCCGCGCCGATGGCGAGAACCCCGAGCTGCTGATCGATCGCTACATCCGCCTCACCAATGCCGCGGTGGCCGGACGGCCCCAAGGCATGACGCTGGCCATGCACCTGTGCCGGGGCAACTTCAAGGGTCGCTGGCTCTCCGAAGGGGGATACGAGCCGGTGGCCGAGCGGCTCTTCGGTGAGGTGGCGGTGGACACCTTCTTCCTGGAGTACGACACCCCCCGGTCCGGCGACTTCCGACCGCTTCGCTTCGTCCCCCCCACCAAGTCAGTCGTGCTCGGCCTGATCAGCACCAAGACGGCGGCCCTCGAGCCGGTCGACGCGCTCGAAGAGAGAATCAGGGAAGCCAGTGAGTTCATCCCCCTCGACCGGCTCGGCGTCAGCCCCCAGTGCGGCTTCGCGAGTACGGTCGGCGGCAACCCGGTCACGATCGATGACGAGCGGCGGAAGCTTGCCCTGGTAGTGGCGACGGCCGCACGGATTTGGAGTTGACGGTCGTCCGGACCAGGGAGGCCGATCCGATCAGGTCGAGAGCACCGGCGCCCGGGTGAGCCGGGCCGACGCCAGGAAGAAGATCGCCGCCAGACACCCCGCCGGCACCGCGACCGACACGAGCGCGATGCTGAGATGGTGCGCATCGCTCGCGCCGAACGACACCGCGAGCGCCCGGAGCCAGCCCAATCCCCCGCGCTCCATCGCCGTCGACATCGCGCCCACCAGGGGCCATGAGATGAAGTCACCGAGCAGGTGCATCGAGGTGAGCAACACCGCGGCGGCCGAGCTTCGGATTTCGGCGCCGACCTGCTCCATCGCCATCGCCATCACCAGCCCCACGGCGGCGTTTCCGAGCAACGCCTCGACCAGCACGCAGGCGAAAATCGGGACCCGGCTCCCCGCCACCGCCAGGATCGCCAACGGCACCACGGCGCCCAGCACCGCGCCGGCCGCGACGAGGAAGTATCCGCGGGGCGTCTTCCGCCGAAGCCAGTCGCCGACCAGGGCGCCGAGCAGCGGTCCCACCACACCGGCGATGAAGACCATCGCGCCATAGGTCGCGTTGGCTTCGGCGATCGGGATCGCCTTGTCTCGCTGCAGGATGGTGGGCAGCCAGTACTCCACCGCGTTCTGGAGGAAGACCTGGCCCGCGATGCCAAGGGTGAGGAGGACGAAGACCGGGTTGCCCGCGAGGGCGCGCAGGATCTGCGAGATCGTGCCGGGGCCCGCCACGGCCGGAGCGGCGTCCATGGCGCCCCGAACCGGATCGGCCGCCCGATAGAGGGCCGCGACGAGCACCAGGCCCGGGAGGCCGACGATGAAGCACGCCGCTCGCCACCCCATGCTGCCCGCGATGAAGCCCGCGATCGCCACGCCGAGCGCCGCCCCGATCGGGGCAGCCGAATAGAAGATCGAGAGCATCCGCCCGCGGCGACTCGCGGGATAGAGATCGGAGATGATGCCCGGCGTATTCGCCATGTATGACGCTTCGCCGAGACCGACCGTGCCGCGCGCCAGGGCGAGCTGCCCCACCGACCGAACCAGCCCCGACGCCGCGGTGGCGAGGCACCAGGCGGCGGCGGAGGTGGCGAGCAGCCGGGTCCGCTTCATTCGGTCGCCGAGCCAGCCGAAGATCGGCGGCAGCAAGGTGTAGGTCAGGAGAAAGGCCGAGCCGACCAGGCCCATCTGGGCGTCCGTGGCCCCCAGATCCTTGCGGATCGGCTCGAGCAGGCCGGTGACGGCCTGCCGGTCGATGTAGTTGAGGAGGTTGAGGGCGCAGAGCAGGACGAACAGCCGAGTCTCTCGCCGAGGCTCAGCCACCGCGCACCGCCTCGAACACCCTGAGGAAGTTCCCGCCCAGGATCTTCTCGATCTGGTCGTCCGAGAGTCCGCTGCCGCAGAGAGCCTCGGTGATCTTCGGATAGTCCCGGGCGCCGTCGAACCCCTCGGGCAGCGGAATCCGGCAGGCGTCCATGTCGGCGCCCAGCCCCACGTGATCGGCGCCGGCCACGTTCACCAGGTGGAGGATGTGCTCGACGATCCGCTCGAACGGCGGTCGGTGCGTTTGATCCATGAAGAACCCGCGAATCCGCTCGGCCGCGACGCGATCGAGCTGGTCCGCGCGGTAGTGGGTCGGCTGGTTGAGCGCGTGGAGCACGCCGCCACCGGCGTTCCGGTCGTGACAGGCCTGGTCGATGATCTCGTTCACGAAGTTGACGCCCACGACGCCGCCAGTGTCGGCGATGGCCCGTGCCAGTCGATCCGTCAGATTCCGCGGATGATTGCAGAGGGCCTTGGCCGACGAGTGGGAGGCGATGACCGGCGCCGTGGAGAGCTCGGTGACCTGCTCGATGACGGCATCCGAGACGTGCGACAGGTCCACGATCATCCGGAGCCGGTTCATCTCGGCGATCACCTCGCGGCCGAACGCCGAGAGCCCGTTCGAGCGGGCCACGTCGGTCGAGGAGTCGACCCAATCGAGCGAGGCCGAATGGGTGAGCGTCATCGAGGTGGCGCCGCGGCGGGCATAGCTGCCCAGCAACCCCAGGTCGTTTTGGATCGCGACCCCACCCTCCAGCGCGAGCATCGCGGCGAGCTTTCCCTCGGACGCCAGCCGGCGAACGTCCCCGCCGGTGAGGGCCAGACCGACTCGATCGGGATAGCGGCCCAGGAACTGGTGGAATGCCGCGATCTGCTCGAAGGCGCGGCGGGCGGCGTGGTCGGGGGCATAGATGGTGTCGACCCACACGGCGAAGACCTGGGCCTTCACGCCACCGGCCTTCCAGGCCGGGAGATCGCATTGGCCGCTTCCGGCAAGCCCAAGGTCGACGTCGTCGACGATGACCCGCTGGAGTGAGTCGCAGTGGGCGTCCCAGACCATCGTACGCTGGTGGAGGGCGCGGGCCCGCTCCGAAATCGTGTCGGTCATCAGTTCGTGTCGCCTCCGTTGGCCCGTTCCGGCGCGAGGTGGTCGGCCGACCAGACACGGCGGAAGTCAGGCTTCGAGACCGAGGGGGTCAGCAGAACGAGCGGCCCGCGGTTGCCGATCCTCGATCGCGGTCGCTCCTCAACGCGCCGCGGCAGCCGCCCGCTGCGCCCGAAGCACCGCCCGCCAGTTGACCACCACCGTCAGGACCCCCTCGCCGGCCGACTCGAGCATCACGAAGCGCTCGCCATCGGGCATCACGTCGTAGTTCGCGTGTGGATTGGTCGCAAAGATGTACGTGTCGGCGAAGACCGTGTCGCGGGCGACGACGGCGAAAGCCGGATCGACCCGCACCGAGGCCGCCATCAGCTTGCCGTCGCCTCGATAGAAGAGCCGCCGCCCGTCGCGCGACCAGACCGGCTCGACCCCACCGTTGGCCGAGATCTGGGTGCGCCCGCCCGGGCCAGGAAACGGCTGCACCACCACCTGATTGGTACCCGATTCGTCGGTGACGAAGGCGAGCCACCGGCCATCCGGAGAGATTCGGGGCATGGTTTCGATGGCCGGGCTTGCAGCGATCGCTTTGAGCGCAGGGTCACCGGTCACGCCGCGGTAATAGAGGTCCGCTCCCGCCGTGTCGGCCTGAATGGCGAGGAGACCACCGTCCGGAGAGACGACCGCCTCGTAGAAGTCGAGCTGGCTGGCGCCCACCAACTCGGTTTCGGCCGAGCTGAGATCCACAGGCCGCCACCAGATCTCCGAGCGGCCTCGTCGGTCGTCTCGGTCTGTCCGGAACAGGATCCACTTGCCATCCGGCGTCCACTCCGGGCGCTCGTTGGTCACGCCTTCTCGGGTCAAACGGGTCGGGGTGCCCGAGCTCAGCTCGTAGACCCAGACGTCACGACGGCCGGAGCTCCCCTCGCTGATCGCCAGTCGGCCGGCATCCGGGGAGAGACGCGGAAACCCGAACTGTCTGGCGCCCTCGAGCAGGGCTCGGGTATCGCCACGAGCGCCGGCGAGCACGACCTGGGATACCTGGGTCCCGCTCTGGTAGAAGAGCGTGCCCGTCTCCGACAGCGCGGCCCGGGCCAAACCCGACGTGCTGTTGACCAGGAGGTCGTTCACCAGCTGGATCGGCTCGCCGGTCGCCCGGCGCTTGGCGACGTCGAAGGGAAGGCCCATCAGCAGACCGCCCACGGTGGCGTACACCAGCGTGCCGTCGAGGATGCCAAGCGGGTGGGTACCCAGGACGTCGAGCACCGTGGTCTCACCAGTCGCAAGCGAGGCGATCGCGAGCCGCGCCCCGGCGCTGCTCCCCGGACCCCAGCTGGAGTAGAGCACGATCCCGGCGTCGTCGACGACCTGGACGGCGTCCTGATAGACCTCACCGGATTCCCGATCCACCTGGGTCAACACCCGCGAAGGCCCGCCCGCTTCCGGAAACAGGTAAATCGCGGTGTTGCCCGACACCACCAGGACCCCGGTGGACGACCAGCTCATCCCGTTGAAGGTGCCCGGCGCCGTTCCCAACGACTGCGGCCTGCCTCCCTCGATCGGGATCTTGAAGATCTCGTTGGTCCTGAGGAACGCGACCCACTTGCCGTCCGGAGAGAAGGTCGGGGTGTTCGCATCCTCGGTGCCCGGGATCGGGCGGGCGCGGACCTCGTCGATTGGCCGCAGCATCAACTGCTGGCGCCCGCCGTCACCCTGCCCCACGTACACCAGCAACGAGCCGTCCCGGGAAATCGACACCGTGTTGAGGCCGAGGACGCCGACGGGACCGCTCCTCGCGACCGGAACCGAAAACCGAACCACAGGCGCTTCGATGGAGGCTGAGCCGCCCCTTCGGGTCCACAATGCGAAGAGTGTGCTCGCGAGCGCCACGCCGGCGAGGGTCCAGACGACGGGATCGCGACGCCGGGCGGCCCACCCTGCCGGTCGGGCCGGGCTCTGGTAACGCATGGAGGCGCCAAGCGAGGGCGCCGCCGTGGCGAGGAGTGCGGCGGCGAAGTCGGGGGCCGATGCCCAGCGATCGGCTGGCAGCTTCTCGAGCGCCCGACTCACCGCGTACTCGATCTGCTCCGGCACCGACTTGCGCTGGGCCCGGAGACTCCGGGGCTCCTCGGAAAGCAGCCGCGCGACGATCGCCTGGACGCTCGGCCCGGTGAAGGGCGGCTCCCCGGCCAGCATCTCGTAGGTGACGGCGCCGAGCGCGTAGATGTCGGTCCTCGCGTCGATGCTGCGCTCGCCCATCGCCTGCTCGGGCGACATGTACTGTGGAGTGCCGAGGCTCAGGCCGGTCTGAGTCATCCGCTGGCCGCCGGCGCTCTGGACCGCGAGGGCGATCCCGAAGTCGGCCACCGAGGCGTGGCCGTCCTGGAGAAGGATGTTCTCGGGCTTGATGTCGCGGTGAATCACGCCGAGGCCGTGGGCGTAGCCGAGGGCGTCGGCGACTTCCCGGGCGATGAGGATGGCGTCCTCGATCGGCAGCAGCTGCTCGCGGTCGAGCCGGTCGCGAAGGGTCTCGCCAGTGACCAGCGGCATC